>JAJPZA010000207.1 GCA_021204625.1 Clostridia bacterium
TTTTGTGTTTTGTTTTGAGATATATGGTGCCCTTTCAGTCCCCGCAGGGTTCTGTCTCTCCTCCTGCCGAAGGCTCTGCAGGGGCCTCATCGTCCGTGTAATAGGCTGTGAAGGAATGGCGCGAGACCTGCTTGCTTTCCGGGGGAAGCTGCATATAATCCCCGTACACCTGCGTGAGGATGGAATCATAATTAGCCGGGATGAAGAACTCGTAATCCTCGAATTTGGCCGGGATGACTTCGTCCAGAATCTCGCCCTTTCGGAAGATCTCCTTTTCAAGGTATGAACCTATTATAACGCCGTCATACTCGGATGTGTCATACGGGGTCTTTCTGAACTTCTTTTCCAGGGATGCTATGAGTTTCTGCCTTGAGCAGAAACGGCTCATTATATAGAACGCAAGGCGCACAGGCTCCACATACCAGGGCCTTGTTTTGGACCTGTGGAATCCTTTCCAGTTGGCGGCCACAAGAAGCTCCCGCTTGAAGAGCGTGGAGCGGTATGTTTTCACGGCCTTTTTGCGGGTGTCCCCGAGGCCGTCCAGGGGCCACAGGTCTATGTACACTCCCATGTCCACGCCGTCTATGTCTATGACATTGTCCGTTATGACGGTGTTCTTTGCGCAGACCTTGGCGAAGAGGTATCCGTATCTGGGCTCCGTCTGCGAGCAGACAAGTTTGAAGGGAACCTCGTTGTGCATGCAGTATTCTATGAAGGCATCATAGTCCGGGCGGGTTAAGACGATGTCCACATCATCATCCCACGGGATAAAGCCCTGGTGACGCACGGCGCCTATAAGGGTGCCTGCGTACAGGGAATACTTGTACCCGTTCCGCCTGCAGATTTCATCCACCTGCGAGAGCAGCTCCAGCTCTATTTTCTTAAGCTCTTCAAGGTCTATCTCTTTCATATGAATGCCGTTCAACTTGCATACGGGTGCGTCATTCTGCTCTTTCAGGCCCGGATTCCGCTGGACCGCCGCCGGCGCCATTGCCGGTGCCGCAGGCTGAATCGTACTCCTCCCGGATCTGGGCGCGGAGCGTTTTGAGATGCTTGTGCTTGCGGTAAAAATACATGAGGCCCTTTATGTGGGAGAGGTTGTGCTTGGAGAAGAATTTCTTGCGGGAGATGCGCTGCCACTCATGCATCACAAGCCAGGGCCTGTAATATATGACCTTGTACCCTCTCTCCCATGCGCGGACGCAAAAGTCCACATCCTCCGGGGCGTAGAAGATTTTCTCGTCCCAAAGCCCTATGTCCTTGCATACCACCTGCCTCATTAATATGCAGGCAGACATGAGATATCCCACGGGGAATACGTCCGGGGAATCGTCATATGAGACGTGCTCCATTCTTTCCGCTTTTTTCCGGGCGCCCTTGAAAGGCATGATTTTGAGGAACTTTTCCCTCCGGAACGGGATGTTTCTGGCGGAGGACTGTATGGAGCCGTCCTCGCCCACGAGGGTTGGGCCTAGAAGGCCGACGTCCGGATGGGTGTCCAGAAAGCTTAAGGCGGAAAGGAATCCGTCCTGGTCCAGGATATATGCGTCCGAATCCAAAAAGCAGATGTAATCACAGGCCCCAAGCTGCAGAAGGGCCAGATTGCGGCCCTTTGTGGTGCCTATGTTCCTGTCGCAGAAAGCCGTGCGGATCTTGGGGGAAGAGAGCGAGCGCAGATAGTCCGCCGTGCCGTCCGCGGAGCCGTTGTCCAGGACTGAGACCTGGCAGTCCGCAAGGCCCAGGCTGTCCAGCTTCTGTATGGCTTCCAGGCAGTCCTTTATGCAGTTGACTGAATTCCATGTGAGAATGGCAAAACCGACTTTCTTCATAATCCTTTTTGGGCCGGATCCCGGCTTATTGCAAGGCCTGGCCTTGTGAATTTGGGGGCTGTATAAGCTGTATATGGGGGCTGTATAAGCTGTATAAATGAAGGGTGCAAGCTTTGGCCCGCACCCTGTGGCGTTACTCTTTCTTTCTGCCGTGCAAAGCGTTGACGTACGTCTCCATCATCTCGAAGGTGGCGTCGCTCACAATGTGCTCCATCTCGCAGGCGTCTTCGTTGGCGTCAATGAAATTGACTCCGTGGGCTTCAAGGAACTCGCGTATTATGCAGTGTCTGTTGTACACGTAGGAAGCGTACTCCTGCCCTCTGGGCGTGAGGTATATGTGCATTCCCTCACACTCCACGAATCCTTCATCCTCCAGTACGTGCACCGCTTTCTGGATGGCCGGCTGGGACACTTTCATGCGTCTCGCCACGTCCACCCTGTGCACCTTCTCGGATTCCCCGGACAGAAGCAGTATGCATTCCAGATAGTTCTCTGAAGACTTGCTGGTCTTGGATGCCATTGATTTTTCCCCGCTTGACTTTGTCTGTTTCCGCTATATTCCCGCATGTATCATATGCGGGCCATAATTCACAATATTCCTGCGCCTTTTGGCGCGCCGTTTGGGCGCGGCATATATGCCGTCCCATGCGCCATGGGCGCGATTTGCGCAACGGGCTCTGCCGGAGCGCCGGACGGATCAGAGGGATCAGTCCCTGTCCTGCTCGTCTCCGCCTTCCTCGTTTCCCTGCTGAAGGCCCTGCAGGTATGCGTCCATGCCGGCTACGACTCTCTTGGCCGTCTCAACGGCCTCCACCACCGTCTTGGCTCCGCGGATTACATCTCCGGCCGCGAAGAGGCCCTCGCGGGTTGTCTCGCCGTTCTCTCCGATTTTGGCAAGGCCCCTTTCGTTTATCTCAAGGCCCTTGGTCTGGGTGAGGATGAAGCTTGAAGGACGCTGGGAGACGCATATCATTACCGTTGTGGCGGGAACGAACTCCCAGTCATCCGACATTGAGACGACCTTGTGGTTCTCGTCGCATGTGGTGTTGGCAAAATATACGCCTTCGGAGGTTATCTCCATGGGCGCCTTGTTGAATATGAACTGGGCTCCCTCTATCTCGGCGTAATCATGCTCTTCCTTGCTGGCCGTGTAGCGGTCGCTGCGGACCATTATCTTGACTTCCTTGGCCCCTTTCCGAAGCGCCGTGCGGGCCACGTCCATGGCCACGTTTCCGGCGCCGATGACCACAACCTTGTCCCCGAGATCGTATACGTCCGGGTCAAAGAGATAATGGACTCCGTAATGAACATGGCCCAGGGTTTCGCCCTTTATGTTGAGGGTCACGGGCCAGGCAACGCCTGTTCCTATCGAGATGGCCTTGAAGCCGTCCCTGAACATCTCCTCTATGCCTATGACTTTCCCTATCGTTATGTTGTAACGGATCTTGACCCCCAGCTTGCGCAGAAGGACTTCGTACTTGTCCACGATTGAATGGGAAAGGCGGAAATCCGGGATGCCGTAACGGAGCACTCCGCCCACCTTGGGCTTGGAGTCGAACATGGTCACGTCATATCCGAGCTGGGCCATCTTGATGGCAATGGTAATCCCCGCGGGACCGGCGCCCACGACGGCAACCTTTATGCCGTTTGAGGGGGCCTTCTCCACTTCCATGCAGTCCAGAAAATTTGAGGATATGAAATTCTCCACCACGGAGATGAGGACGGGCTCGCCCTTGATTCCTCTCACGCAGTGCCCCTGGCACTGGGCGTCATGGTTGCACACGATGGAGCAGACCACGGACAGGGGGTTGTTGTCAAAGACCATTTTGCCGGCCTTCTTGATCTCTCCGTTCAGAAACATTGAGATCATCTTGGGGATCGGCGTGTGTATGGGACACCCCTTCATGCAAAGGGGGTTCTTGCAGTTGAGGCATCTTTTGGCCTCTGCTATCACATTGTGCGGCACTATAAACTCTCCTGCTGTTTTGCTTCTTTCTTGCTGCCCCTGCGGATCCGGCAGCATTATTTTCTCACCGGGCCGCCTGCCCGGTCAATTGCAAGTCATTATATCACACAAAAAATAATTGCACAATATTTAATGCGCCCGCGCGTGAAATTACGCACAAAAACTTCCCGCCTTTCACAATATCACAGGGAACACACAGCAAGGATTTCCAGATAGGGATAAATGTCTTGGGGCGGAAATGAATCTTGTGCAAGATTCTTGTTTAAAATTCGCTAAGACATGCCTTAATTGACTTAATCTTCGGATTTTAAACAATAGATATGTTTAAAATTCAATTTAAATTACAAAACAACAGCTCCTGTCTCATTAGGAAACAAGAGCTTTCATAGGCTGATTGCTATAACAATGTTATCAGATATGTTCTTAATCCTTATTTAGAAGATCTGAAAGATCAAAACAGTCTTTTTTATACTTCCCAAACAGTTGATGATACTTCATTATTGAATCTACAAGCAAATCAACTCTTGAAAATATAAGCCGGTTTGCATCAAGCAACATATTAATAATCTTCAGTTCGTTGGATCCTTCACACATCAATAACGCTTTCATGATATGATCTCTATCTTAATCCCCATCAAATCGTCATAGTTGACGGCTGTTTTGAAAGTGTTATTGTAGAACTGCTTGCTCTTTGATAACTCGGACCGTATGTTAAATGCATCATACATGTTATCAACTGTCACTTCATCATCAGCACGGCATACCCATATGTTATCCTGCCTGTTGAACATGTCAAGCACCTCGCATTGATGCGTGGAAAAGAACAATGTTGCATTATGAGTATTTACCATTTTATCTTTATACAAGCATATCAGGTTTTCAACAAGAGTCCTGTGAAAGTGGTTTTCTATTTCATCAATAATGATATCAAAACCATTTTTTAAAGACGCAATCACACTGATGTAAAGCAAAATGCCTTTCGTAGTGCCGCCGGAAAGGAAGTGATACAAGTCATCCTCGGAAAGAACCATATCCTTGTCTTTAAGCTTCAACCTGTACCTGCTATCATCCAGCATCTCTAATCCGGTGATATTGCTGTCAAATAACTTGAGCACTTTGGAAAGCATGACAGGAGTGATCTTGAATTGTTTTATTGCATTGAAGGCAAGCCTGTAGGTTTCAGGACCATCTCCGTAACAATCCATGTAAATCGCTCTGGTTGCTTTATCCTTCAATACGAAGAATAATATGGATATATCCTCAGGTAGGATGCTGATATTTGTAAAATCTGTAAAGTTGTCGTCAAACAAGCCCTTAATATTATATTTATTATATTCCTTGTAGCTCAGTTTCTGATTTACAAAAGAGACTTTTCCATCCATAGTGGGTGAGCTTGCCAATTCCGTATAGTATTTATATATCCTCCCCTCATGGTAAAAACACATAGTTAATTTAACGCCAGCATAATACCCATACTTATCCACAAGGGAGAAGTTGCTCAAAATAGAATAGCAGCAGTCAAGCAATTCAGTCAGTGTGGTCTTGCCAGATGCATTCTTGCCAATAAAAGCAACCACATTACTCACAAACAGGCCAGGTGCAATCTCCTGAAGCTCATACTCCTTATCAACTGCGGTCTTCTTTGACCTTGCGATAAAATTAAGCACACAATCATTCTTTAACTTCTTAAAGTTTGATGCTTTTGTATACAGCAGTTTCATAATATTCCTCAGCCTCACTATAACATATAAATTAAATATAAACAAGTCTTTTGTTTAAAATTATATATTAATATATAAAATTTGATATTTTCCGAATTTAAAACATTTTTTTTGATTAAAAATAAAAATCAATATCCCTTTTCTCAAATAGAAAACCTGCAATTTTTCAGAAGAGGCAACTTGGCCACGTGCGCCTCTTCACGGAGCCCTTCATTGGACCTGTTCTCAGACTCATGGCACGGCCGTCTGCCGTGTTTGTCATTCATGACCGTTTACGACTAATTTTCGATTTTTGTCGGCCCATTGAATTGACATATTCAAGCGAAATGACTGGATTCTTGAGCGAAATTCAAGTGAAAAAGGTAATGTTATGTCTCTTCTTAAGAAGTGCCTTGCAGAAGGCATAGGAACATGCGTGCCCGTGCTCTTCGCCTGCGGCGTTGCAGCACAGGAGCTTCCATTGTTCCCACAGCGCTTGCGTTCGGCCTTGTCATTGTTGCAATGGCTTATTCCATAGGAAACATTTCCGGATGCCACATCAACCCGGCCGTATCCATCAGCATGGCAATCTCCAAAAGAATGTCCTGGAAGGACTGCGGATTCTATATCCTTTCACAGGTTATAGGCGCATTCGTGGGCGCATTCATCCTCGCACTCTTCATGGGCGGCTTCAGCTCCCTCGGCGGAAATGAAGTACAGAGCCAAGTTCTTTATGCATACAGTGACACGGGAGCCATCACAGGCACAGCCCTTATCGTAGGATTCATCGCAGAAATCATCCTCACATTTGTATTCGTAATCGCCGTTCTCGGCGCAACAGACACAAGATTCCACAGCGGCAAGCACGCCGGCATCGTAATCGGCCTTGCCCTCACCCTTGTGCATCTTCTTGGACTCAACATCACCGGAACATCCGTCAATCCCGCAAGGTCCATCGCTCCCTCCATCCTTCAGTGCATCGCCGGTAACACCACTTCCGCCAGCCAGCTCTGGATCTGGATCATAGCACCTTGCCTTGGCGGCATCATCGCAGCTCTCGTATACCAAGCTCTCACTAAGAACAAGGCCGAGAAGATTGACAGCTCCAAGCTTTCCAAGGACCTTCCCGCAGACACAACAACAAATGCAGAGTAATAACATTGAACAGTGCATATCCGCAAATCAACCGAAAAAACACCGCACCCGCCTTTGGGTGCGGTTCTTTTTCCGGCACCCTATTTAATAGGCCCTGCGGCGGCCTTTGGAAAACTTAGTCAGGAGGCAATATTATGGAAAAGACAATGAACTACCTGGGCTTTACGGGCAGCGTGGAATACTCTGAATCCAAGGGCATGTTCGTAGGCAAGGTCCTGGACGTGGACGCCATTGTGACATACGCAGGTCACACCCCGGAAGAGCTGAGGCGCGCCTTTGAGGCGGCCGTAGAGGACTATCTGGACAAGCTGGATGAGATAGAGACCCAGGACCGCGATTAGCCCATCACCAAGGGCTATAAGCCGTTATATGTGCACCGTTTTGGCCCTGTGGCTACTATCATTCCTCCCCTCCCTTTAAAGGCCTTTGCATGAGCCCTGTGATGTGCCTGCGAACGCAGGACATCTGGAGGGCATGTATGGCCTTGGATGCGCTATATGTGCACCGTTTTGCATAACTGAACCTTTGTATAAGCCCTCTGCCCCGGACCGGACAGGGGCCATTCTGTTTGTAGAGAATCCAAAAATTTACCAAATCTTTGCAACTAAAAACAGTTGCATTTTATAAATCCATGATTTATAATGTAATTATAAATAGCAGGATGTTGAATTATGGGCCAGATTGAAAAACTTATTGAACGACTGAAATCAAAGCCGAATGATTTTACCTACGATGAAGCAGTAAAGCTCTTAAACCATTTTGGCTATGAGCCATCAGACAAGGGAAAAACAAGTGGCTCTCGCGTTGGGTTTTACTGTCCTGGTCGCACGCCAATTATGCTTCATAAACCACATCCTGGTAATGAACTACCTGGATATATTGTAAGACAATTAATATCCAAATTGAAGGAGGAGCAATTGATATGAGTAAAACATTAGAGTATAAGGATTACAATGGAAGTATAGAATATTCAGAGGAAGATGGTCTCCTTTATGGCAAAGTAATAGGCGTACGTGCTCTTATCTCTTATGAGGGTATGACAATAGCGGATTTAATTGAAGACTTTCATAATGCTATAGATGA
Organism: Clostridia bacterium; assembly: GCA_021204625.1. GTDB lineage: Bacteria > Bacillota > Clostridia > Christensenellales > Borkfalkiaceae > Coproplasma. The sequence goes on from JAJPZA010000207.1 coordinate 7,734, forward strand.
CTATTTGGAGCTTTGCAAAGATAAAGGCATCCAACCAGAAAAAGCATACAAAGGTACTTTTAACGTCCGTATATCTCCAGATCTTCATAGGCAAGCAGCTATCTATGCTTTAACCCATGATATGTCCCTAAATAGCTTTGTTGCAGAAGCAGTTGCTGATGAAATACAAAAGAAAAGTGCTGTCGGCTGAATTAGATTAACTGACCTGCGTATTAGAAGATGAAGTTATGCATTTTGTTACTGTAAATAATTGTACAACATCGGTTTAATAAAATGCATAGTGAAATGCCAGAATGGCCTTTAATCCGCTATATGTGTGTCATTTTGCATAACTGAACCTTTGCATGAGCCCCTTGCCCGGACCGGGCAGGGGGCTTGTCTGCTGTTCGGTGCAGGCGGGATTGTTTCCTTTGAAACCTGGTGCAAGTGCGGGTGATAGACAAGGCAAAGCCCCCTGCCGGGAATGGCAGGAGGCCTTTTTGTATATCACGATGTCAATGGCTTGTCATCAGTACAGACGGCGCTTTACGTAGTGCGTGTGGAGAAGCTCATGAGCACGCTCGGAATTCGGGGCGCCGAAGTATTCCTTGTAGAGCTTGGTGACCACAGGATTCTGGTCGGAGCGGCGCTGCTTGTTCTTGCGGTCACTGTCGTAAAGGACATTGGCGCGAATGGCCTTGAGGTCGTAGTTGTTGCGGATCTCGTCATGGACGTAGGGCTGGCCGCCGCCGTTCACGCAGCCGCCGGGGCATGCCATGATTTCGACGAAGGTGTAGTTCTTTTCTCCGGACTTTATCATGTCCATGACTTTGCGGGCATTGCCGAGGCCGGATGCAACAGCAACTGACACGGTTACGCCGCGGAGAATGTATGTGGCTTCCTTGATGCCATCGGTGCCGCGAACCTCATGGAACTTAAGGGGAGCGGCTTTTCCGTCCAGCTTGAGTGCGGCAGTACGGAGGGCTGCCTCCATTACGCCGCCGGTGGCTCCGAAGATTGTGCCCGCGCCGGTGCCGGCTGCGAAGGGATCATCGAACGGTGTGTCCGGAAGGGTTGCAAAGTTCAGGGATGCCTCTGAGATCATTCTTGCAAGCTCACGGGTCGTGATGGCCATGTCCGTGTAGCCGCCTTCTTCAGGGCGCTGGCACTCGAATTTCTTTGCCGTGCAGGGGATGACGGAAACCACGAAGAGATTCTTGGGGTCTATGCCGTTCTTCTCGCAATAGTATGTCTTGAGGACGGCTGAGAACATCTCCTGAGGGGACTTGCAGGTTGAAAGGTTGTCCGTGTACTCGGGATAGTAGCTCTCGACGAACTTTACCCATGCGGGGCAGCAGCTCGTGAACATGGGAAGCTTGCCGCCCTTGGTGATTCTGGTCATGAGCTCGTTGGCCTCTTCCATTATGGTGAGGTCCGCGGTCATGTCCATGTTGAAGCACATTGCGGTCTCGCCAAGCTGCTTGATGGCCGTCACCATCTTGCCCTCGCAGTTGGTTCCTGCGGGAAGGCCGAAGGCCTCGCCAAGCGTTGCGCGCACGGAGGGTGCGGTGACGAATGCAACCTGCACGTCCGGGTCTTCTATCTTATCCCAGATAATGGATGTATTGCTCTTTTCATAGAGGGCTCCCACAGGACAGGCCACAACGCACTGTCCGCAGTTCACGCAGGGCGTGTCCGCAAGGGACTCGCCGAAAGGAGAACCGACGTTCTTGGCATAGCCGCGGTGAATGGGGCCGATGGCGGCAATTGTTTGCTTCTCGCAGGCTGCGACGCATCTCATGCACCTTACGCACTTGGATGAATCCCTGACGATTGAAAGGGAAAGATCATCTATGGGCTGAGGAGTGTTGTCCGAGGCGAACCTGTCCTCATCACAGTTATATTCCTGAGACAGCTTCTGCAGCTCGCATGCTCCGGAGCGGACGCATGAGAGGCACTTTTTCCTGTGCGTGGAAAGAAGGAGCTCAAGAGTGGTCTTTCTTGAATATCTTGCCTTCCTTGAATTGGTCTTTACCTCCATCCCCTCCGAAACAGGATACACGCAGGCTGCAACCAGGCCGCGGGCTCCGGTGGCTTCAACGAGGCAGAGACGGCAGGCGCCCACGCACTGCACGTCCTTGAGGTAGCACATGGTGGGAATCCTGATGCCGGCGGATCTAGCCGCCTCAAGTATAGTGGATCCTTCCGGTACGCTTACCGGTATTCCGTTAATCTTCAGATTTACCATATTCTCACCTCTTAATTATAGCGCCGAAGCGGCAGTTGGACATGCAGAGGCCGCACTTGATGCACTTCGTGGTGTCTATCACGTGAGGCTCCTTCACGGTTCCGGATATTGCCTTTGCAGGGCAGTTGCGCGCGCACAGAGTGCAGCCGCGGCACTTGTCCGGCTGGATGTAGTAATTAAGAAGCGCTTTGCAGACGCCGGCAGGGCATCTCTTCTCATAAATGTGAGCCCAGTACTCATCCTCGAAATGCTCCATCGTGGAAAGCACGGGGTTGGGCGCGGACTGGCCGAGGGCGCACAGGGATGAGGTCTTCATGTGCTGTGCTATCTCTTTGGCCTTCTTCAGGTCATCCGGCTCTCCCTTGCCGTCGCATATCTTCTGCAGGAGCTCAAGGAGCCTCTTTGTGCCCACTCTGCAGGGTATGCACTTTCCGCAGCTCTCGTCCGCCGTGAACTCAAGATAGAACTTGGCGATGTCCACCATGCAGGTGTCCTCGTCCATTACGATGAGTCCGCCGGACCCCATCATGGAGCCGATGGCAACGAGGTTGTCAAAGTCCATTCCGACGTCAAGGTACTTTGCGGGAATGCATCCGCCGGAAGGGCCGCCCGTCTGGGCCGCCTTGAACTGCTTGCCGTTGGGGATTCCTCCGCCGATTTCATATATGATGGTTCTAAGGGTCGTTCCCATGGGAACTTCCACAAGGCCGACGTTGTTGATCTTTCCGCCGAGGGCGAACACCTTGGTTCCGTGGCTCTTCGCAGTGCCGATTGATGCGAACCAGTCCGCGCCCTTTGTGATTATGGGGTTGATGCTTGCCCACGTCTCAACATTGTTTAAAACGGTGGGCTTGCGGTATACTCCGCTCTGCGCTGAGAAAGGAGGCCTGGGCCTGGGCTCTCCGCGCTTTCCTTCAATGCTCTCCATAAGGGCCGTCTCCTCGCCGCAGACGAACGCGCCCGCTCCGAGACGGATCTCGATGTCGAAATCGAACCCGCTTCCCAGAATGTTCTTCCCGAGGAGCCCGAGCTCCCTGGCCTGGGCAATGGCAATGTTGAGCCTGTCCACGGCGATGGGGTACTCCGCGCGCACGTATATGAATCCCTGATGGGCGTTCACTACGTATCCGGCTATGGTCATGGCCTCGAGGACTGTGTTGGGGTCTCCCTCAAGCACAGACCTGTCCATGAAGGCTCCGGGGTCTCCCTCGTCCGCGTTGCAGCAGATGTATTTGACATCTCCCTTTGCGTCCTTGCATGACTGCCACTTGACTCCTGTGGGGAATCCGGCTCCTCCGCGTCCGCGAAGGCCGGACTTCTTGACTTCCGCTATGACCTCGTCCGGGGTCATCTCAAAGAGCACCTTGGCAAGGGCCGAATAGTCTCCCGCCGCAATGGCCTCGCGTATGTCCTCCGCCGCGATGACGCCGCAGTTTCTGAGGGCGATTCTCATCTGGTGCTTGTAGAAGGGAACTTCTGCAAACGGCATTATGGTGCCGTCACTCTGGACCGTTTCCTGGAACAGCAGATCCTTTACAGGCTCGCCGCCGGGGATGAGATGCTTTTCCGCAACAGTCTTCGCGTGCTCCGGAGTCATGTGAGGATAGAAGGCTCCTTCCGGATACACAATCATGATGGGGCCCAGCGCGCAAAGGCCGAAGCATCCGGTCTTCACGATGAGCACGTCATCTATCTCCAGCTCCTTCAGGCTTTCCTCAAGCTGCTCTATGACCTTGAGCGAATGCGAGGACGTGCATCCCGTTCCTCCGCAGACCAGCACCTGTTTCCTGTAGCCGGTCTTGGGGGCGAGTTTCTCGGCCTGCTCTCTCACGAGTCTTCTTACATTGATTTTGTCCGCGCCTTCGGCGGCGATTTTAGCAAGCTCTTCTCTTGTCATGTCTTTATCCTCCGCCTCAGTCTCTGTGCTTGTCCAGTATGCCCTTCACCTGGGCCGCTGTCATCCTGCCGTACACTTCGCCGTCCACTATCATGACGGGAGCCAGTCCGCAGGCGCCCACGCACCTGCAGCTGTCCAGTGAGAAGCTTCTGTCCTCAGCGCATTCGCCGCACTTGATTCCAAGCTGCTTCTGGACTTCATCCAGCACCTTGTCCGATCCCTTGACATAACATGCCGTGCCCAGGCACACCGATACCTGGTGCTTCCCCTTCGGGGTGAGGGAGAAACGGGAATAGAACGTTGCGACACCGAAAACCTCTGCAAGGGAAACGCCGAGCTCCGTGGCAATGAGCGTCTGGACTTCATACGGCAGGTATCCGTAAATATCCTGCGCCTCATGAAGTACAGGCATCAGCGCGCCTCTCTCTCCGCGATGCTTCTCTATGCACTGCATGAGCGCGTTGTGCTGCTCCGCGGTGTCCTCAAAAAGAATCTGTGCCATTAACATCTCCTCATCTTAATATACTTCCCCTCTCTGCCTCCGGCACATTCTCCGCCGTCCGCGTCAAGGTCCGTTACACCATGTTCATCCGGATACCTTAATTAGATATCCCTTTACTTAATGAGTATATCACATGCAGTGCAAAATGCCAAACACTTTTTCACGGTTTTGCACAAATCCGCCCTGCTTGTGAGTATCTGAACTCTATCCGTCTAAATATAACAATTATTAAAGCGCAGTGTCAAGAACAATATTGCAGACTGCACTTTTTTATTGCAAAAAATACATATCGTCCATACCCAAAACTGCGCATCCGGCCGCATCGTCCGCATCCGCATTTTCCGCCGCACAAAAACAGAGCCCGCCCCCTTTGCGGAGACGGGCCTTTATGCAATATGCACAACTCCCACGCATGCGCTCTTTATTTCACGCCTGGTCCTGTCTGTTCATGAGTTCCTTTATCCTGTCATCCTTGCCGAACAGCGCGCATCCGCCGCTGTGGCCCTCTTCCTGCATTCCGCTCTCCCTAAGCGCCTGGAACAGGCCGGACTTCAAGGCTCCGGCCACCCCGGCATCCCGGACGTTGACGTCCGAAACAGGGGAGAACGGGCAGGGCTCGGCCCCGCCGTGCGAGTTGATGTGGAAGAATCCCCGGCCGGCCGCAAGGCAGCCGCTTGTGGTGACCTCGTCTCCGGGGAATGAGAGGAACACCATGTTTTCATGCCGCTGGCGGAGAGACAAAAGCCTCTCCTCCATAATGGCCCTTTCCGGGTCCCCGGGAGCCAGATCTTCCGTGCCTTTTTCCGCTGGGACATACTCGACATAAATGGCCACGGAGCAGCCTTTGGAGGCAAGGCTGTCCACGAACCCGTCTGACAAAACTTCTTCCATGTTCTTTTTGGTGACGGTTATGGAGACGCCGAAAAGAATCCCCTTGTCCTTGAGGCAGGTCATTATCTTGTCCAGAAGGCTGAACATCCCTTCCCCGCGGCGGGTGTCCGTAGTCTGCCTGCTGCCCTCCATGCTGATGATGGGAACCAGATTGCGGTTCCTGTCAAAGAGGTCCAGGATGTCGCCTTTGAGAAGGGTTCCGTTCGTGAACACGGGAAACAGGATCTGGGGCGTTTTTGCCGCTTCCTGCATCACGTCCTTGCGGATTAAAGGCTCCCCGCCGGCTAAAAGAATGAAGGATATCCCCAGGTCTTTTGACTCTTTGAAGACTTTCCCCCACTCCTCTCCGCTCATCTGCATCGAGGGGGCGCCGTCATTGCATGAGTCCATAGCCCTCGCATAGCACCCCGCGCAGTGCAGGTTGCATGCGCTTGTGATGCTGGCGATAAGAAAGGCCGGAATGCTGCTTCCCTCCTTTTCCGCCGCCTCGCGCTTTTTGGAAGCGCTCTTCGCCGCCCTCGCATACCTGGTTATGAACACGGACTCCCTGGGGTTGGAGAAGAAGGCCCTGGCCTCCCGCTTGAGTATATTGGTTATGCCGTTATAAAGGTACTGCTCTATGCTGAATTCTTCACTCATCGCCCTTTCCCTCTTCCGCAGCATTGTCCTGCGCGCTGCCTTCGGCAGGCCCGTCCGCAATCTTCCTCGCGAACTCCGCCGCAGCCTTGAGATCATCCTCGTTGGGGCGGCCCTTGTTCATGCCCATGAACTGCCCGCGGCAGTAGAAGCCTTCGCTGTCCACAGAGATTCCTGCATCCTCAAGGGCCTTGCTCATCTGCGGATATGCCCTTTCCGCCATTCCGGACGTGGAGAATATGACGGCTTTTCCGACCTTTTCCTTGTCCAGGGCCTTTATCCAGTCCTTTACCTCCCCGTTCACTCCGCCCCAGTACACTGAGGCTCCGAGAAAGAGAATGTCCACAGGCTCATCCATGGGCTCTGAGATATCTTTTGCCACCAGCCCGAGTTCTGCGGCTATGGCCTCCGCCAGCGCCTTCGTGTGGCCGCCTTTGCTGAAATACCGTACGGCAATCTTCTTGTCTGTCATTACCGGCTCCATGCCCTTAAGCCGCTTTGCGCGGCATACGGGCAAAAACTCTTAAAAAAGTCTTTACTCTTATTTTGCTATCTGCTACAATGATTATACAGAGCCGGCGGCAAGCCGTCAACTACGCAGATTTTTAGTAGCAGGTAAGAAAAAGATTACTTATGGAGAACTTGTATGGCGAATGAGCATGTATGCCCCTGTTCGGCGGGATGCCCGCTTCAGAAGGTAATGAACGCCATTGGCGGCAAATGGAAGATGTCAATCCTCTGCTCCCTTTCCAATGACGGGCCAACCAGATACAATGACTTAAAGCGCAAGATGAACGGCATATCCAACACCATGCTTGCCAAATGCCTTAAGGAGCTTGAAGAGGACGGCCTTGTGTCCAGGCACGAGTACATGGAAGTGCCTGTCCGCGTGGAATATGAAATAACGGGCTCCGTGCGCTCTCTCACGCCCATTCTCGCGGAGCTGGCCGTATGGGGAAGCAGCAGCCTGGAGCCGGAAAAGCCGGCGGAAAAAACAGACCCCGCTGCAGAGGAAAATGAATGACTCTTCTTTTCCCGTCACATTCCTGCATGATTTTTGCATGATTTTTGCACCGCAGCAAATCGAAACCGGATGCCGCAAACGGCACCCGGTTTTTTGCTGTCTGAAATGTGCTGCACGCGGGATATGGCGCAGAGAAGGCTGTTTTGCGGGAATTTTCCGATGGGAGTCAGTAGCTCTCGAACTGGGATGTGTACAGGTCTTTGTACACGCCGCCCATGGCCATGAGGGACTCGTGGGTGCCCTGCTCCACCACGTCTCCGTCCTGCATTACAAGAATCTTGTCCGCGCCCCTGATGGTTGAGAGCCTGTGGGCTATTACGAAGCATGTGCGGCCTTCCATGAGAAGATGCATCGCCTGCTGGATTGTCTGCTCCGTGCGGGTGTCCACGTTGGAAGTGGCCTCGTCTAGGATGAGCATGGGGGAATCCAGGAGCATTGCGCGCGCTATTGTGAGAAGCTGTTTCTGGCCTTTGGAGATGTTAACGGCTCCGTCCGTAAGAACGGTGTCATACCCTTGGGGAAGACGGGTTATGAAGGTATGGATCTTGGCGGCCTTGCAGACGCGCTCCACGTCCTCGCGGGTGACGTTTTCATTGCCGTACGCTATGTTTTCATATACAGTGCCGGCGAAGAGCCAGGTGTCCTGCAGGACCATAGTGAAGGCCCTTCTAAGCGAGTCGCGGGTGACGGTGCTGATGTCCTTCCCGTCTATGGATATGGTTCCGGACTGCGGGTCGTAAAAGCGCATGAGAAGGTTTATCACGGTCGTTTTTCCGGCACCCGTGTGGCCTACAATGGCTATAGTCTGGCCTTTTTTGACGTCAAGGCTGAAATCCTTGAGAATGACCTTTTCCGGAACGTAGCCGAAGCGCACGTGGGAAATATCCACGTCTCCCTGCACGTCCGTGAGCTCTTCCGTGCCGTCTGCGATTTCCTTTTCCGGAACTTCGTCCAGCACGCGGAAGACGCGCTCTGCTGCCGCGAATGCGGACTGGAATTCGCCCATCACGTTGGAGACCTCGTTCACAGGTCCGGAGAACTTGCGCGAATAGAGCATGAAGGATGATATCTGGCCGATGGTTGCGGCGGCCGGGGACAGGAACAGAATTAAGCCGCCTATGACGCTCACAAGAGTGAGCGAGATGTTGGATATGAAGGTGTTGAACGGGCCTGTCATGGTGCCGTAATATTCAGCTCTTGCATATGCGTCCACGGCGTCCACGTTCTTCTTCTCGAAATCGTCTATCAGCTTCTCCTCGCAGTTATAGGCTTTGGTTGTCTTCTGTCCGGAGACCATCTCCTCCACGAATCCGTTGAGTTCTCCGAGCTTTGAGGAGCGTTTGCGGAACATGGGCTGGACCCTGCGGACTATGAACTGGGTCGTGAAGACTGTAAGGGGTATTGTCACGACGAAGATAATGAGAAGCGGCGAAGCCACCGCAGGGGAGGCAATTATCATGGGGATGGCTATGTAGAGCATCATGGCAAGGGAACCGGCTATCTCCACGACGGAGCGAAGGACCATTATGACGTCGTTTGCAAGGGAAGTGCCAATGCTGTCTATGTCATAGCTCAAGACTGAGATTATGTCTCCTGTCTGGCGGGTGTCAAAGTATGAGACGGGAAGAGAAAGGAGGCGCGTGAAGGTGTCCGCACGCATGCGTCTGGTCATCTTCTTTGTGATGTACGCCATCCCTACGGATGAAAGGTACAGGGTTATGCCGGAGACAACGTACAGCACGGCCAGGATGATGCAGTAATAGGTGATGCTGTCAAAGTCCGTGCCGTTCACGGGGTCTATGCAGTCTATTGCTATTCCGCAGAGCTCCGGGCCTATGAGGTTCAGGACGGAGCTTGCGACGTTGAGCAGGAATACAAGGATTATGAACCAGAGGTACGGTTTCATATAGCGCATGAGCTTGCCGAACACGTACTTCGTATCCACCTTTTTCTTGCCGAGCTTTCTGGTGTCCGAGAGGTTCATTCTTAAATCCGGCATGTCATTCACCTCCCATCTGCGCCGCATATATCATGCGGTATTCTTCACAGGAGCTCATGAGCTCCTCATGGCGGCCGAGGCCTATGGGCCTGCCGTCATCCATAACGAGTATCATGTCCGCGGACTTTACGGAGCTTATCCTCTGGGCCACAATTATCTTTGTTGAATCCGCATAATGCTCCGCAAGCGCCTTGCGGAGCGCAGCGTCCGTGGCGTAATCCAGAGCGGACGAACTGTCGTCCAGAACAAGTATCTCGGGGTTCCCGGCCAGGGCGCGGGCGATCAGGATCCTCTGCTTCTGCCCTCCGGAAAGGTTGGTGCCCTTCTGCGTGAGCATGAAATCCAGGCCTCCGTCCAGCGTCTTCACAAACTCCTCCGCCTGGGCGTCCCGCAGGGCCTCCTTTATCCTCTCATCCGGGATGTCCCTGCCGTATGCAACGTTGTCCCGAAGAGAGTATGACATGAGAAAATCATTCTGGAAGGCCGCGCCGAACTTTGCCCGGAGAGCTGCTTCCGGTACGGAGCGCACGTCTTCGCCGTCTATGTACACAGCCCCGGAGGATGCGTCATAAAACCGCATCATGAGGTTTATTATTGTGCTCTTGCCGGAGCCTGTGGCTCCTATGATTCCAAGCGTCTCGCCTTTTTTAAGGGCGAAGTTTATGCCCTCTACGTTGTTTCCGTTGCCGTTGTATGAGAAGGACACGTCCTTGAACTGAACCGCGTAACCCTCGTCTCCCTCCGGGCATTCCATGGTTGTCTCCGTGGAATCTATATCCATGACCTGCTCTATTCTCGAAGCCGAAGCTATTCCTTTGGAGAGGCTTACAAAGATTCTGGAGATGCCCATCATGGCGCTTTGGATTATGGTGAAGTATGAAAGGAGCGCGAGTATGACTCCGCCGTCCTTGCCGCACACGGCGCCTATCACGATAATGGCCACAATGCCGAGATTGAGCACAACCGCGGACAGAGGGTTTGGCATGGCCATGATTTTGTTGGCCTTGTATTCCTTGCCGGAAAGATCCTCCGCCACGCCTTCAAACTTGCCGGACTCGTACTCCGTCTTGGAAAGTGCCTTTATTACCCTTATTCCGGATGCATTCTCCTGAGCCGAACGCACCATCCTGTCTCCGCTCTTCTGCACGGCTGCGTACATGGGCACGCTCCTGCGGGTTATTATCCACAGGCCTATGCCTACGACAGGCACGCACACCAGCAGCACGCAGGCAAGCAGCGGATCCAGCACGAAACTTAAAATAAGGCCGCCTATGACGAGTATCGGGGAACGTATTCCCATGCGCATCACACGGGCCACCATCTCATTCACGTAATACGTGTCGCTTGTAAGCCTTGAGATAAGGGACGGCGTGGACACCACATCCACCTGCCCGCACTTCAGATAGCTTATCTTTGTAAAGAGGTCTTTCCTCAGGTCATGGGTGAGTTTCCCGGAGGCGTTCACCGAAAGCCTGTTGGCCCAGACATTCCCAACAAGGGCCAGGGCAGCAAAGAGCAGCATGACAACGCCCGGCACTATGATGTGCGAAAGGCCGAGAGACACGCCCGTGTCTATAACGTATTCCAGAAGCAGCGGCAGGACCAGCTCCGCCACGGTGCCGAGGAACTTTACTATGATAGCCGCTATGGACAGCCACCTGTACGGATACAGGTACTTCATTACAGTTCTCAACTCTTGCCGCCTCCGTTCATATACTTCTCCGCATTCTCATACAGCACGGACGTGAGCCTGAAAAGCTCCTCCTTTTCCTCCGGACTTAAGCCCTCCGTGATTATCTCTCTCCATCTGGCGTTCGCCTCTCTTATGGCCTCCCTGAACTCCAGGCATTTCTCCGTGGGATACACGTGCGAAACCCTGCTGTCCTGCTCATCCGGCTCCCTGCGGAAAAGCCCGGCATCCTCGAGGGCCGACACCTGGCGGGACACGTTGGACTTGTTCACGAAAATCTCCTTCGCTATCCCGTCCTGCGTAATCCCGGGATTGCCGCACACGCAGAGCACGTACTTGGACTGCCATCCCCTCACTTCCGGGGGAAGCTCCTGCTCCAGAAACTTCGCCGCCGATCCGGATATCATGTTGATGTTCTTGAGAAATGTTGCCATAGTATGACGCCTCCCGCCATAGATAGTTGCATATCGCAACAGTTGCGCACGCAACTATTTAAAGTATATGCATCCCGGACAGGCGTGTCAACTGATTTCAGCCTGTTAAGCATCGTTTTTCATCAATTTGTTTGTTATCTCTAAGCCGGAAACAGGATTCTTCAACAAAAACACCCCTTCCTTCGGCAGAATTTTGTCGAACAAGTCGATGAAATTTTGTCGTATACGTCGATAAAATCTTGTCGAACAGGGCTCGAAAACATCGACGATCTTATATCGGATGTCAAGATGTGTTGCTGGCGGACAATTTTTTCTTCGACAAAAACAGCCCTTCTTCGACGTAATTTTGTCGAAGAAATCGATGATATTATGTCGAATACGTCGATAAAACCTTGTCGAAACAACTCTGAAAACATCGAAGAAACTCATGTCAAGCCTCAAATTCTAATGAAATTCAAACTCAAGCCCCGGACCCCCCGGGAGCCGTGTC
>JAJPZA010000168.1 GCA_021204625.1 Clostridia bacterium
ATGTCAAATAGTTCGTTTTGTCCTCCGTTCTTCCTCCAGGCCTCGAATAGTTCCAAAGGGATTATAGGGGCGTATTCGGACTTCAGCCCCTCGAAAAAGATTTTTCCCAATATTACTCCTACCTTTCCGGATAGGCCCCGCTCGCCATTTCTGTAGGCTGTTGATAGATCCTCGCAAAGGCTTATGTCTTGGATGTTAATATAGGGAAAGATCCTGTAGGCTACCGATCCTCCCTCCGTCTCGATCTTATTCCACTGCCATAGGCTATGCATACGTATAAGGGCCTCCAGGACCTTTAGTGCGTTCTCCGGGCGGTTCTCCGTGAATAGTAGCTTGGCTACCTCTTGTATGTCGATATTAAGCCCGATCCCCTTCTTTGAGCCGGGGTTGTCTATCTTTTCCCTTATGTCCGGATTGGTGTCGTAGGCCTGGCTTACCTTTGAGGCAAGGTAGACTATTATCATCTTCTCGGTATGCGTGAAGTAGGCGGGCTTGTTCTTTCTGTCGATCGTGATCTTTTCTCCCGTGCGCTCGTAGTGTCGCGTTATGTATTTCAGATCCTCCTCCTTGATAAATGCCTGGTAGGTGCGTATAGCCGTATCGGGATTGTCAGGATTAAAGAGCTCGGGATCCTTTGGACTCGCAATACTATTGCTGAGTTCGTTGCCTATCCTCGCTGTCGTTCTCGCTCCTATCCCCTTGTCCGGCACCGCGTCCGCGAATTGAAGGAGATTAAGGTCTCCCTGGGGCTTCTTTTCTGTCTCCTTTTCCATAGCTTACCTCCCTTGAGCCGTCTTATAGGCGGATTTGATCTTCTCGGAAAAGAACTTGACATTGGCCGGAGTGGTCTCTATCTCCTCGTAGGAAGGGATCACCGCCCGCGCCCTCTCCTCCTCGGTTACTCTCTCTCCCCGCTTGATCCTATTCTGAAGCTCCTTCCGGCTGTATTCGGGTATCCCGTTGTCTACGCAAAAGTCCCGCTTCCCGTCCTTCATCATATTCTTCATTACCCTGGGCATGAAGTTGGTTCCCCGGTGCTTCCTGGTCCACGCCTCTAAGGCTACTATGAAGCTCTTGAATTGATCGTAATATAGCTTCATGTTCTCGATCGAGGAGAGTACGCTTTCCCAAAGTGGAGAGTAGTCGATCCTTATATAGCCGTCCTCCGTGAAGGAGGGATCCGCGTTCACAAAGGAGAGCGACATTACAAGGTCCTTGTACCTCTCGGCCGCCCCGGCTCCCTCGGTGTCCTTCAGCCCCTGGTAGATTATGTTCAGGTGGTTTTGCTCCTGGATATAGTCCTTTGCCATACAAATCAGGCTCAGGGTGATTAGTGCGTACTTCGTGTACATTGTGCAGGCCAGGCCGAAGACGTGTACCAGGGAGGCGTAGGTCTCGTAGATTTCCGAATAGCCTTCAAACTCCCTCCGGGCCTCCGTTCCCCGTACGCTGTAGTATATAGCGTCCGCCTCCTCCCTGGTTATGCTCGGTCCCGATCCGTCGTTTACTCCGTCCACGTATTCCTGGAAGTAGATCCGGGCCTTCTCCTTGACTGAGGCTGTCGCTGTCAGTTCTCTTATTTCCTTGCTTATGCTCATAGCGGTAAGGTTCTTCTAAAAATATTTGTTGCTGTATCCCGCTGCCCTATAGATCTTTTCCCGGGGTGCTCCCAGGTGGTCCGAAAGCGTCTCCAGGTCGTTAAGTAGGCTCGAGGAGTGTCCGTTCACGTATCGTGATAGTACGGCCGTTTCCGCGTCCCTGGGACTCTCCCCCCTTATCCCGGCCTCGCTCTTTATGTCCTCCGGTGTCTCGCCCGGATCGGGACTGAAGTGGTTCAGGATGCTTCCCAGGTATAGGGACTCCCACTGAGGAGGAAGGTAGAAGGAGGAGAAGGAGAAAAGCACTTCCCGGAGGCGTGCATAGCTCTCGGTACGTGCAAGCTCGTAGAGGGCGTATCTCAGGAAGGCCCGGGCGGAGAGGTAGTTGTTGTATATCACTATCCCCTTTGCCCGATCGATCCCGTAGAGAGCGGCCAGGGCGGCAAAGTAGGCGTTAAGATTGGGAAGCTCGATCCTCAGGGCCTCGGAGAGGTCGCAAGGGAGGAAAAGTCCCATATCCGCCCCGTCCTTCTCAGGGCGTTTTGGTATCGTTGAGGTCCCGGCCCCGGCAAGGGCCTCCTCCAGGGCCCGGTCGGTTTCCGCCCGCTCGGTCCTTATCATCTTGTTCAAAATCCGATCGGCCTCCTCCTCCCCTGAGAAGTCGGAGCGTTGCATGGAATAGAAAAAGGGCCTTCTCCCTCCATAGAAGGCCTCTACCTTCCTCATGCCCTCGATCGTGTAGGCCTCGGTCGGAGAGATAGCCTCAACCGGGCGGAAAAATATAGGCATTGTGAAAGGGAAAAAGGCCCGCTGTATGTCGCTTGTTCCCCTGAAAAGGTAGGAGGCGTTCTCAGGGTCCGCCTCCCTGGGGCTCAGGTAGGCAAGGGAGTAGGTGTCACCCTGGGCTCCCTCGTATCTCTCCAGGCCCGGAATAGGCTCGCCTGAGAAGTAGATCTCCGGATTGTTGGCTATAGCTACGAAGGCTCCGGTTGCCGGATCCTTCACAAAGCCTATATCCTGCGTAACGTACTCTCCGGGATCTATTCCCGGTATGTCCTTAGAGGCGAAGCCCTGAAGGAATTTGTCCGGCCCCTTCTCCCGCCTTCCCCTCGCCTCCTCGAGGATCGTCTTAGCCGCCTTCTTCGCCTCCTCGAGGGTCTTGTATCCGTGAAAAAATCTCATTTCCCGTGTCTTTATCGTCCGTTAATGTGTCCCTATCGTCCCGGAGTCGGATCCGGCCCCGGTTCTTAATGTCTGTAATGTAGCGATTACGGACATTAAAGGGGTAAACTAGTAAACTATCTTACTTGTTTACCGGATTCGGACTCCCCGGGCGCGGCCTGGGGCCTTGGTGCCCTGGGCTTCGGCTCAATAAGTCCGTTGAGGTAGTCCCTTATGCTCTCCTCGGAGGTGTACTTCCTCCTCCCGATCCTGACTGAGCGAATAACTCCCTTCGCCCTCATCTTCGTAACCGAAATAGGGGTGATGTTGAATAGATCCGCTACTTCCCGCGTATCGTACAATTTCAGTCCGTTTATCTCCTTCATGTCGAAAGTGTCTATAGGGTTATCAGTCCGTTCTCCTCCTCCCATTTGTCGATATAGGCCCGGAAGGCCTCCTCCACTACGCTCTTGTATAGGCGCGTCTCCCTCAGTGCTATTATCTTCAGCTTCCTTATCAGCGAAGGGTCCGATATCACGAAGGTGGCCCTCATCTCCGGCTGCTTCGCGTTCCAATGTCGCCCGCTGCCCTTCGGCCGTCCCGTATTGGCCCGCCTCAATTCGTTGAGCTTCGCTTCCTGAGCCTCGGTTAGCCCGATCTCCCGGCTCAGGTCCCTATCTATCTCCTCCCGGCCCGGAGTGATCCCGGAGGAGCTTGTTTCCCTTGTGGAGATCAGCCCGTTTATAAGGTTCTCCAATTGTTCTCTCTTTGCCATAGTAGTATAGTTTTTATTTGTTCGTGTCGTAGGTGTCGAAGCGTGCCAGGATCTCCCCGGTGAGCCTCCTATAGTCCTTCGCCCCATTGGAGGAAGGCGCGTACTCGTAGATCAGCTTCCCGGAGAAGGGACATTCGGCCAGGGCTATGTTCTCCCGGATCCTCGTAGCGAATACCCTCTCCCCGTATCTCTGCCGGATGTTGCGCTCCACTATGTCATTGAGGCTCCTATTGTTGTATCGGGTTATGAATATCCCGCTGAGCCGTAGGCTCCGGTTCGTCCTTCGCTGTATCAGCTGCACTATGTCCTCCAGGCGTGTAAGGCCCCTGAGAGGAAGCGTTTCGGCCGTGAGCGGTATGTAGAGGTCCCGGGCGGCTGTCAGGGCGTTGGAGGTGACTACTCCCAGGCTAGGCGGGCAGTCGATCAGAATAAAGTCGTATCCGCCCGCGTCCCGCTCGAGTATTCCGCGAAGTATGTACTCCCGGAGGCTCCGGCCGTTGAGGTCGGATTCGGCCCTGCCTAGCTCTATGGAGGCCGGGACTAGATCCAAATTCGGCCGTACGTTCAGGATCGGGAGCCTCGCCCCGTCCACAATAGACTCGTATACGCTCGCTTCCTGAGCCTCGCCCTCCTCCTCGCTGAGGAAGTGGTAGGTAAGGTTCTCCTGGGAGTCCAGGTCGATCAGGAGAGTACGCTTTCCGGCCAGGGCCAGGGCCCCTCCGACATTCGCTACTGAGGTGGTCTTACCAACTCCTCCCTTATGGTTCGCGAAGGCAATTACATTAGGTCTCATGTCAAAATCGGTAAACTTGTAAACTAATAAACTTGTAAACTACTTTACCTATTGGCGGAATTTCGGCTCAGGGATCGAGGTCTCCTCCGGCTCCCCGCTCGGTAAATCGTCATCATCGGGCCAAAGGTCCCCGGGTTCCCAATTGGGCCTCAGTGATTCCGGATCGTTTGGCTCTATATACTTGGTCCTTCCCTCCCACTTGAAAATGGTATCGATCGGGAAGTAGCCGTATCTCCGTTTCATAAGCCGGGCGAATATCTTCCCTTCTATCGGAGATATTGCGGGAAACTCCCCCGGGCCCCAGGCTCCCAGGTCCGAAAGAAGGCTCTTGAGCGTGCCCTGGTTATCCT
>JAJPZA010000199.1 GCA_021204625.1 Clostridia bacterium
TTCATGTCTTCTTGCTCCTTTGCCCTGTGGATTTAATTCGGGCATATTTGTGTACTTTTTTGGTTTTTTCCGTAAAAGCGAATAGACTTTGCACAAACAAATGTTTATATATGTGTCAGAAAAAAGCACCTTCGGGCCTTTGGCCAGGTGCGTTATTTCTGTTGTTCAGAAGCTTTCCAGGAAGAGGTTACATCCCCTTCATGCGAAGATACGTGTACACGGCGCAGATGGTCTTGGAGTCTGTAATCTCACCCCTCTGGATCATGGCAAGGACCTCTTCCACTGGATAGAAGGCATATGAGAGGAACTCGCCCTTGTCCAGCTTCTGGGAGACCTGCTCTCCCCCCTCGGCAAGGTAGATGTATATGACTTCGTCCGTGTAGCCCGGCGTGGGGTAGATGTCCAGAAGGTGCGTGAGTGTCGTGCGGTAACCGGTCTCCTCCTCCAGCTCGCGGGTGGCGGAGACTATGGGGTTTTCGCCCGGATCTATCTTGCCGGCCACAATCTCGTATATCTCCTTGTGATATGCGTAGCGGAACTGGCGGACGAGAAGCATCTTTCCGTCCCGGATGTAGAGGACGGCCGCGCCGCCCCTGTGATGAACCACTTCACGGTATGATGTGGAGCCGTCCGGCAGAAGGACGGTGTCCAGGGAAAGGCGCACCACCTTCCCTTCGTATATGCTCTTTGAGGATACGGTCTTTTCTTCAAAGCTCATGATGATTTCCCTCCCCTTCTCTTTATCCCTTCTCTCTATCTCTCCAGCTCGTGCAGCTTAAAGATTATCTTAAGCAGGATGTCCGAAACGACGTTGTTGAAAAGCGCGAAATAATTGTACCCGGCGATGAGGGCGTTGGCCGTGGAGAAGTTTCCGGCCTTTACGGCTGAGTCCAGCTCGTCCAGCATTGCCATGGCGGCCTTCTTGTCGCTGTCCGGGATATCGGTCATGGCCACATACATGTGCTCATCCGAAATAAGGCTGGACATGTCCGAGGCGCCGGCCGGAGGTGTTGGAAAAGACTGGGCGGAAGCTGCCGGAGCGGGTTTTTGCGCCGCGCTTTGCGGAGCGGCTATCTGGGCGCTTGCGCCGGGGCCTGCAGGAGCGGACGCCGCATCCGGAACGGCGGACGTGTAGACGTTGTCGGAGAGATGCTCCTGGCGGCTCTTCTGGACGGATTCCGCATACATTGAATCTATGATATCCCTCAGGGTGTCCGTTATCTGGAGGCAGAAATTCTCGTAGCATGAGACGTAGCTGCCGTCTTCGTTGAAGTATTTGCGGAGGAAGTCGTTGAAACCCTGGTAATCCTCGCGGTCAAATTCGATCAGCAGGCAGAAGATAAATGGCAGGCACTCGTCCGGGTCGTCCGGAAGGGCCACATAGCTTCTGGAGAACAGGCCGTTGCTTTCGGTGATGAGGCACCGCCTGCAGCAGTCCGCGTAATCGAAGTTTTTGGTCATCTCATTGAACAGCTGGTAAAGCTTGGGAGAGCGGGCTATGCACTTCAGAATCTCCTTGAGCTTCGTTGTGGCCACAATGTACGGGGATGACTTGGCATCCTCGCAGCACCTGTCAAACGCTTCAATCTGCTTCTTCAAACTATCCATCTTCCGTCGCCCCTTGTCTAGGTTGGTTTCATTATACACGCTCTTTGCTGAAAATGCATTACTTTTTATAATTATATTCTTGATTTTGGCAGATGAATTCATTATAATTATAGGCACTTTCACCCTGCAGGGGCGGGTAAAGAGATGTCACATGCTGAGTTCACAGGAATCGTCCGTTAACAAGTTAATAATCCTCTTCGTTTTCGACAAGATGGAGAGCGCCCTTTCCGAGCGGACGATAGTGGACATGTGCTCCGCCAACAACAACTGGATGGGGTACATGGACTGCGTGAACACAATCCACAAGCTCCTGGACGACAACTTCATTTACGTCGTCGCCGAGGACGAGGACACCCTCTACACCATAACCCCGGACGGCCGCGAGACTCTGGCGAACTTCTACATAAACATTCCCAAGAGCATCCGCGAGGAGATCTCCATCTTCATCAAAAAGAACTCCGCCCGCTACCGCAACCGCCAGGAATGCCGCTCGGACTATTACCAGAACAAGGACGGCACCTACACCGTCTCCCTCAAGATTCTGGACAAAGTCCAGCCCATCCTGGACCTCAAATACGTGGTCCCGGACAAAAAGACCGCCAAGGCCATTTACAAGAAATGGGAAGACAAGGCCGCAGACCTGTACCAGGTCATATACGAGAGCCTCTGCGACTAGCCCTTGCAAATCCGAACCGGCCCCTCTCCCGTCCTCCGGGCCATCCATACGCACAGCCAGACTATAATCCGGCAAAGGAAACGATATCATGACTTACACATACAAGACGCACGGCACCTGCTCCAGGGCCATACAGTTTGAAGTGGACTCAAGCCGCAAGCTCCACAACGTCCGCATCATCGGCGGATGCACAGGCAACACGCAGGGCGTGGCACGCCTCTGCGAAGGAAGGGACATGGATGAAGTCCAGGCAATGCTTTCCGGCATCCTCTGCCGCAACGGCACATCCTGCCCGGACCAGCTCTCCAGGGCCATAGCCGCATACAAGCAGGAATACGGCCTGTAATCCCAAATCATACACATCCTGCGTACGGACGCCGCTGGCGTCCTTTTTTCATGCCCGGATTTTTTGAGATACAGACCAGAGGGCCCGCTTATTACAGATGCAATGCCTCTGTGTGATTCTCTGCATGCTTCTCTTTTTGCACCGTATCCGGTCTTACCCGGCTGCGGAAAGAATCCCGCTGCTGTACGGGAAAAAGGGGTCCTTTTCCGCCATGGCGAGCAGCCTGCTGGCAGACCCTCCGGGGCAGTTCCTGCCCCTCTCCCATGCCTCCACGGTCTTTACGGACACTCCGAGGAATGCCGCGAACATGGCCTGCGTGAGGCCGCAGGACTTGCGGATCTCCTTTACTTCATTTGCGCTGTACTCATGCACTGGCTTCACGCCGAGCTCCTTGCTCCAGGCCCTGAGCGTGCCCTTCTCATACTTCACGGTCTTCTCCAGGCCTGCCTTCTTGCCCATATGCTTGATGCTCATATCTTGCCCTCCCTTAACGCTGCGCCAAGGGCCAAACTGCACACTCAAAAGGCAAACAAGCGGCAATATACTTGATTTACCAATTTAGTACACATTCCTGGCCCCGGCAGGTACGGAGAGTATATACTCCCTCGCATGGGATGGCAAACGGAAAACAGGCACCTGTTTCGTAACGGCCGTAAATATTTTTGCAGGCTCGAAAAAAGGGCGCCGGCTGGCGTCCTTCTGCTGCTATTCTGCATGGATTCTGCGGAGGCGAAGTCCCGTTAAATGAGGTACGGGTCTATGGAAAGAGAGACAGGATGCTCGTCTTTTATCTGCTCCAGAAAGTCCTGGAGCTGTTCCGGAACGGAGGTCATATACTTTCCCTCCGGGGTTATGACAAGGCATACAAGATCTGCGAGTTTAAGTATCACGCTGGTTTGGAAGAAGAAGTCTTTCTCATCCATGAGGTAATCCTATGCGCAGTCCAGCATGAAGAGGTACTGCTCCTTCACGAAGTCTGTGAGAAGCCGACCGAAATCCTCATCCTGGGCCATATCCTCCAGTGCGTCTTCATACTTCTCCCCGTCCGCGCAGTAATCCCGCACCTGCTTTGCAACAGCCAGCAGATTCTCCGTCTTCTTCGTCTCAGTCTGCTTAAGCCATGCGTTCATGTATGCAAGCATGCCTTTCCTGTCATGCCCGAGCCTGTCTTCCATGCGGTATAAGGCATCAAGGCTCAGGTCCAGCTCCGGATACCATTCGCTTAGCACGGAGCGTTCATACAAATCCTGATATATATGATGTGAGGGGCATAAGTAGAGAGCCTCTATAAGGCTCATGCAGATGATCTCCTGCCACATGGACGGAAATGCCTTCCTTACCTTGTCGTCTATTCCTGGAGACAGCTGGCGCAGCAGCTCGTATCCGCCCATGGTTTTCACAACGGCTGTCTTTTTGGAGGCGAGATACCTCTTCCCCTCTTCATTGGGCACAAACCCGTCCTCCGCCGTTATATATCCCACGCAAATTCCTGTGATTCTCTGCGAACGGCCCCTTGAGGGCTTGGTCCACTGTGAGACATTCATGTACACATTGTAACGGCCGTCTGTCTCTATAATCTTTACGTCCCCGAACTCCAGGGGCATCAGCCTTTCTATCTCTTCCGGTATCATAAGGTTCTCCTGTATGGCGTGAAGCCTTCCCGCGGCTGAATGAATCAATTGCGTGCAAACGCAGCTGCAGGAGATAGGCTGAACTGACATTCCTCGGAAGCCAGGAACTTCTGAAGACGTTCCGGAACAGGAGTTATGGAGATGCTCGAGGATGTGCAGATGAGGCTGACCGAATGAGCCTCTGTCATGAACTCCTTGATATCCACATCCTCCAGCTCTTCATCATCATATTCCTCGCGAGCCACATAAAGCACGTCATCCATGAGACGGCGCAGATAGGCCGTGGAAAGAAACTCCATGAAAAGCGACCACCAGGAGTGGTATGGATCACGCCTCAATATGTTGTAAGTCTGCTTTAAGTCGTATATGTTCGGGTCTTCCGGATCTCCGGTAAGCACGTTTGATGCGAAGTCCATCGCGGCCCGCATGAAATCCAGCAGCTTTTTCCTTCCGCCGGACCTGTCCACAGCTCCGATTATCTTGCCTATACGCTCTTCTCCAAGATCCAGCCCCGGGTACCAGAGGCTTATGACGGAATTCCGGTACAGCTCCTGGTACATGTCAAAATCCGGATTGTCTTCCGCCAGATCAATCATTGCAACGGCAATCATCTCCTTGTAATAATCCGGAAAGTCCAGCCTGAGCTCATGCTCAAAATCCTCTCCGGACTGGCGCAGAATCTGATACAGACCGTATTTAAGGCTTATGCCCTTTTCATTCTCCGTTTCCATGCTCCCCTTTATGCCCTTTAAAGCCGGCATAACACTCTCCTGCAGGCAGCCCTGCATAAAGCCCCGTAACTTGCCATATGCCTTATAAAAAGGCCCCGGGCATGAATGCCGGAGCCTTAATTTAGCGAGGATTTCACTTGCTCTGGATGTACGCGTCTATGGCCTTGGCTGCCGTCTTGCCCGCGCCCATGGCGAGGATTACGGTGGCGGCGCCGGTCACGGCGTCTCCGCCGGCGTAAACGGCCTCTTTGGACGTGAGGCCTGTGGCCTCTTCAACTATGATGCCTCCGTGGCGGTTGACTTCAAGGCCTGCGGTGGTGTTCTTGATGAGCGGGTTGGGGGATGTGCCTATTGCCATGATGACGCAGTCCACGTCTATGACGTATTCGCTGCCGGGCACTTCCACTGGCCTTCTGCGGCCGCGCTCGTCCGGCTCTCCGAGCTCGCACTTGATGACCTTTATTCCGGTCACGAATCCGTTCATCGGATCCCTGCGGTTGTCCGGATTGCTGTAGCCAAGGATTTCCACGGGATTGCGGAGGATCTGGAAGTCTATGCCCTCTTCCTTCGCATGCTCCACTTCCTCGCTTCTCGCGGGGATTTCGGCCATGGAACGGCGGTATACGATGTACACCTTCTCGGCTCCGAGGCGGAGCGCTGTGCGGGCTGCGTCCATAGCCACGTTTCCGCCGCCTACGACGGCCACGCGCTTGGCGTGCATTATGGGAGTTCTGGAGTCTCCCTTGTATGCCTTCATTAGATTGGAGCGTGTGAGAAACTCGTTGGCGGAATAAACGCCCTTGAGGCTCTCTCCGGGGATGCCCATGAATCTGGGCAGGCCTGCGCCCGAGCCGATGAACACGGCCTCGTACCCCATTCCGAAGAGCTCATCCACTGTAAGGGTTTTGCCTATGACTATGTTGGTTTCAACATCCACGCCGTACTTTTTCAGCGTGTCCACTTCTTTTTGCACTATGCTC
Source organism: Clostridia bacterium (assembly GCA_021204625.1). GTDB lineage: Bacteria > Bacillota > Clostridia > Christensenellales > Borkfalkiaceae > Coproplasma. The sequence goes on from JAJPZA010000199.1 coordinate 5,973, forward strand.
TTGGGAAGACGGAATTCCGGAATGCCGTAAACCAGCACGCCGCCGGCAAGATGCAGAGCCTCGAAGACCGTTACCTTGTATCCTTTCTTTGCAAGGTCTCCGGCACACGTGAGCCCTGAAGGGCCGGAGCCTATGACGGCTACCTTGTGACCGTTGGACTCAGGGATGACGGGCTCTCCCTTGAACGTCTCATTGTGCCTGTCCGCAACGAACCTCTCCAGACGTCCGATGCCTACGGGCTCAAACTTTATGCCGAGGGTGCATTTGCTCTCGCACTGGGTCTCCTGAGGACACACTCTTCCGCACACTGCGGGAAGGGAGGAGCTTGCGGATATGATCTGGTATGCGCCCTCAAAATCCTTCTCCTTTATGCGGCCTATGAACTCCGGTATGGAGATGTTTACGGGGCATCCTGCGATGCAGGGCCTGTTCCTGCAGTTTAAGCATCTCTGGGCCTCGGCAACGGCTACCTCTTCCGTGTATCCTAAAGCGACTTCGCTGAAATTATGGGCTCTTACTTCCGGCGCCTGGACCGGCATTTCATGCTTCTTAGGATTGATGGCCATGCTTACTGAACCTCCTTTTTGAAGAGATTGCAATAGCTCTCCCTTTCTCCCTTCTCAAACTCCGCGTACATGGAGCCCCTTGCCATGGCCTCGTCGAAGTCCACTTCAAATCCGTCGAAGTCCGGCCCGTCCACGCATGCGAACCTGGTCTTTCCGCCGACGGTGAGCCTGCATCCGCCGCACATTCCCGTGCCGTCTATCATTATAGGGTTCATTGAAACGTCCGTGGGAACCCCGTAAGGCTTCGTGGTGGCGACCACGAACTTCATCATGATGACGGGTCCTATGGCAATGACCTTGTCATAACCTTCGCCCGCGTCTATGGCCTCTTTAAGGGGCACGGTCACGACTCCCTGGCGGCCGTATGAGCCGTCGTCCGTCATCATTGTGAACTTGTCCGAGCACTCCTTGAACTCGTCCTCAAGGATCACAAGGTCCTTGTTCCTGAAGCCCACGATGGAATGGACCTCGCACCCGAGAGCATGGAATTTCTGCGCCACGGGAAGCGCAATGGCGCAGCCTACGCCTCCGCCCACTATGCAGACCTTCTTCACGCCGTCCGTCTTCGTGGGAACCCCGAGAGGGCCAACAAAGTCCTGAATATATTCTCCCTCCTGCTTGTCATTGAGCCTCATCGTGGTCCCGCCGACAACCTGGAATATTATCCTAACCGTGCCCTTCTCCCTGTCATATCCCGCCACGGTGAGGGGAATCCTTTCTCCGTCCTCATCCACACGCAGGATGATGAACTGCCCGGCCTCAGCCTTTCTGGCCACAAGAGGCGCGTCTATGTCCATCATGGTGACCGTTGGGTTAAGCACGCGCTTGCTGACAATCCTGTACATCACAAAGCTCCTCTATACGATACAGAATCCTTTGCTCCGGCCGCCCGAAAGCCGGCCTTCGCCTGTTTCAATTATACCAACCTGCGACGGATTATGCAACAAAATTTTGCCCCTCCCGCAGCCCCGAACGAAAAATTCGCAAACATATGTTCGTACTAGACCCATTCTGCACTTTAGCGTACTAAAGTAAACGCTCGCCAGCCAAACATATGCAAAAGCCGGTCCCGGACCGGAAATCTCCGGCAGCCTGGAGCTGCTTCCTCCGGGGCTTGCAGGATTGCCTCGTGCGCTTCATGTGATATGACTCAACGGCCTGTGAATATGCCATAAATACAGAGTCTGAAAGAGAGCTGTCATATTCCTCTTCAGAGACCGTGTGCGGCCCTTGGAATATGGTGCAGGCAAAAGAACGGACGGATGATAATTCTGTCATATTTGGCTAGGAATTGACGAGATTATCATTTGTGCCATCTTTCTTCCTCCCCTTGCGAAAGGCCCGCAGGAGAATCCTGCGGGCCTTCATACAATATTGCGGAAAGATCCGGCATATTTCTGCATGAATTGCGGACAGCCAAAAGGCCGCGGCTTTTGGGGCTGCGGCCTTTATCACCAGGTTGCACCTGCGCTCCGGGCGTATGTGGGGGATGCCATATGCCGCGGCATATAGCACGGCCCGGAATGTTACGGTTTAAGCCTTGGCTGCTTCAGCATCGGCTGCTGTAGTTTTGTTGAGTTTGCCGAAGCAAGCTACAACTGCAACAATCGCAGATATGAAATAGAAGATTATGCCTGCCATTGAAGGAGCGAGAGCAGCCTGCTCTGCTGCCGGAGGTGTCGTGGGAATGAACCACATGTCTGCAAACATCGGCACTCTCTCCCATATATATACGCATGCAGAGGTGGCCATAAGGACAGCTGCGATAAGGACAAACACCGGCATGATGCGGCTGTCCATCTTGTCTGCTATCAGGGGTGCTCCGATGAGGAGAACGACTGAAATCACTGCGAATGCGATGGGAAGGCCGTTGGTTGATGAGCTTGCGTAATATCCTGTGCCAGAGTTTACACAGTAAACAATGAGAGCTACAAGGGACAGTACGCCGGCGGCTATGGAAAGCCATCCGAAAACAGTCTGCTTCTTAATCATATTCATAATTAGCCCTCCTTCTTCTTTGCTGCAAGAACTTCAAATACTACATATGCGACAGCACTGAGCCCGAGAAGCGTTCCGACAACAGCCTCGGCAGCCGTGTAAGCTACTCTCCATGAAGACCAGAGCTTTACTGCATGGGTTGTGGAGTTCGTGCCGTTCATTATTGCTGAGTTGACCATCGAGTACAGAGCATACTTGATGTCCATCTTCACTGCGGCGCAAATGTTGGCGTCTTTGCTGAGGTTGTTGGCGCTCCAGTAAGTTGTTCCGCTGTTGCCGAATCCGCAGAAGCAGCAGGTTCCTGCAAGCAGAGACTCCTTAGGTGCTGCTATGGGAGCAACGCTTGTGAAGTCTGTTACGTTGTAGCCCTTGAAGCCCCACTCATCTCTGAGGATGGTCATCATTACTGCATAGTTTGCAGAGGATGCTGTGGCACCGATCTTGTTGTAAGATGTCATGATGCCGTTGCACATCTCGTTGTATCCGTATGAGTAATCCTGGATGTTGTACTCTGCAACAACGCTGGCTGCCGTTGACTCGGAGTAGAATGATGCAGGCTTGCCTGTTCCTACGATGGCTATCTCAAAGTTCCTGAGCTCCATCTCACGGGCCTTCTGCTCAGACATGAACGCGCAGACGCCTGAACGGTTGATTTCCTGGTCGTTGAATGCATAGTGCTTGAGGTTTACAAGAACGCCCTTGTCCTGTGCGCCCTGTACCGTTGCGCTTGCGGTCATGCCGGATAGGATGGGATCCTCGGAATAATACTCGGCGCCACGTCCGTTGTATGCCGTCCTGTGCAGGTTGCATGCAGGCCCGATCATGAGATACATTCCGAGTGAGAGCGCGCTCTCGCCGAGAACTAACTCGCCGTTCCTGTAATTGAGCTCTTTGTTCCAGGTGTATGCAAGGTTCGTTGAAGAAGGGACGAATCTTGTGCTGTAATCACCATAGGTGTAGCCGTTGGAGGAATTAGGATTCTTTGTATTGGTGTCTGTCCAGGCTTCGCCCTCGTAAGAGCCTTCGCTTAAATAATGTCCGTCTGATCCGTTAGGGCCGTCATCCGTGGTGTTTCCGGCATACCCGATTGAGGAAATCGGATAAATCTGATGGAATGCATATGCGGAGAAGTCAAGGAACTCGTCAAAACCGATTTGATCAATCAGATCATCCCATCTCTCGTCATCCCAGTCTGCGCCGGCAAACTCATATATGGAATATTTTGTCTCTGTGCTACCCCATACATACTGGGATGTGTCATCTGTTGTGGAAAGCTCATAGAAGTCATCGGAGAGCTGCTGCTTCAGGAGATCGCTTGTGTTGTTTGCGCTGAGTCCTGAATACGTCTTGGGATATGTTCCCTTCCAGTCTGACCTGGAAAGGTATGTGACGGTACCGCTCTTGAACGCGTTGAAGTCCATGGCATACTGGCCGTCTGTCAGCTGGTTGGTGATTGTGTATCCGGTCTCGCTTGTGGAGAATGTTGTGCAATCCACGTCACTCGTGCTTGTTCCTGTGGGAACATTGCCGGACTCGTTCTTATATGTCCACTTTACGGCCAGGCTGGAATCGCCGTCTTTGGTCATGCCGTCCTGTGTAGTCTTGCCCTGTGCGGCAAGGACGTTGTTAAGTGCGTCATGGGCGTCTGTGCCGAGCGCGAAGTAGTAATCGCCGTAGTCCATGACATATGTCTTAGCCTTCGTGTAGTCATAGCTTGCAAGGTTGCGAAGGTCTACGTGCATTGTGATTTCCTGGCTGTCGCCTGTTTCTCCGCTCGGAGCAAGCGTACCGGTCTTCTCATAATCAAGAAGCTGGATTGCTGACTTCTCTACAAGGTTGGTCTTGTCATATGAAGTGTAAGGAGCCTGTGCGTAAAGCTCTACGACAGACTTGCCTGCAACAGAGCCTGTGTTTGTAACTTTTACAGTAACTTCAACGTCTGAAGTGAGATCCACTCCACTTTCACCGGCTATGAAAGCGTTGTTGGAGCTCGTTACTTCTTTGCCGTCAATCGTTACCTTCTCGATTTCCTGCGTAAATGTTGTATAGGAAAGTCCGTATCCGAACGTGTATGTCACTTCGTTGTCATAATCCCATGTTCCGTCTGCCGTGCCAGCTGCACCGTTTGAATCCACCCACTGTCCCGCTGCGGCGTTCTTTGCGTTGGAATCGGAGTTCATGATTGAATCGTAGTAACGGGTCTCATAGTAACGGTATCCGGTGTAGATGCCTTCCGCCTGGATGAGGTAGCTGTTACCAACGACATCATCAAGCCCGTCCGTGTCTTGCCAGGGAGTGTCGTCTCCGAAGTTCATCATTGCGGGGTTGACTGCTGTGTTGACTGCGTATGTGTCTCCGAGATGTCCGGAAGGGTTGACCTCACCTTTAAGAACCTTCGCCACAGAATGGAATCCAACGGCTCCGGGATAGCCTATCCAAAGGATTGCATCTACTCCGTCATCATCTACCAGCTCCTGGATCTCCATCTGCTGCGTGTTGTTGATGAGCACGATTGTCTTGGAGAAGTTGCTTTTCGCATAGCTGATAATGTTCTTCTCATCCTGGGAAAGTCCAAGGATGTTGCCGCTGGAAGACTTCTCGTTTGAAGATGCATCTTTAGAATATCCTGCAGCACCTGCACGGTACTCGTCAGACTCGCCGCCGGGACGGCCGACAACCACGATTGCCGTGGAATAATCAGAGTTCTTGGTATCCCAGGACGAATTGTTATTCTGAAGCTCGGTCGTTGTAAGTTCGAATACTCTGTCTGTATCCTGAAGACTAAGGTATGCAGGGCTGGCGCCGGCGAAACCGGAGGCCTGTGCCCATCCTCCTATGTCATCAAGATATTTCATGTATGCAGACTTCATTTCGGGGTTTACAGACAGGCCCTCAGCCTCGAAAGCGTCATATATCTGGTTGTCTTCTGCGGCTGCAACATCGGGAATGCTGCCCATGTTGTTGCCATAGATGGGAGCGTATGCGCGGAGACCTAAAAGCGTTACTTTTGTCTCTGTGCTTCCTGTGCTTGTGTCAAGAGGCAGAGCCGTTGAGCCGTCAGTCTCTTCCTTATTCTTGAGAAGAACTATGGATTCATCTGTGGACTGAATGCCCCATTTGTAAAGGGTATTGTATGCCGTCTCAGCATTCTGGAACTCAGACTTGTAAATCCAGTCTTCTTCTGAAACGTCATCAGTCACAATCTTGGTACTTGTTGTGCCCAAATTTGAATCGAGGGAGACAGAATATTTCTCCATTACAACACCCAGTGTTATGCACACGCAGATGAGAACGCCGAATACCGCTGTCAGCCCGCGAAAGACTTTTGCAAGTGTACGCATTGTGTTCCTCCTTATTTATTCTGTCGCACATGGTAAAGCACCCCATTCAAAATGGCTCAAGCCAAAGCCATGTTTTGTATGAATTCTGCCATTTTTGGGAATCGTGCGTCTTGCAATAAAGCCGTAAAAAGATTGCAAACTGTCCAGCAAAAAAAAGAGGCCTGAAAATAAAAAGGACCGTTCCGGATACGGGCGGTCCTGGATGCAGGCTGCATATATTAATGTAGAAGAAGATTAGCCTTTCGCAGACAGCTTGCGGCCTCTTTGCTTCGGCTCGGCCGCAGGCTCTGCCTTGCCGCCTTCGGGAATGACGGCTTCCGTTATGAACAGGTCGTCCTTGATTCTCATGAAGAGCTTGCCGCCGTATTTCTGGGCGATGTACCTCATGCTCTTGGTGCCGAATCCGTGCACGCCGGACTGGGCGTTGGGAGAAACGGGAAGTCCGTCCTCAAAACGGACGGGATGGCTGCAGTAATTCTCACAGTGTATGCGCACATACCCTTTCATTGTGGCTATGTTCATTCGTATGAAGCGCTTGCCCGGGTCCTCCTCCTTTGTGCTGCCAATTGCATTGTCCAGCATGTTGCCGAAAAAGGACGAAATGTCCGTGGGATCCATGAAGGAGAGGGCATTGCCGTCCGCCATGTATGTGAGCTTTATTCCGTGGCCGTCGCAAAGCAGCGCTTTTTCCGTGAGGATGATGTCAAGGGCCTCGTTGCCCGTCATGGCTATGTTGCCGTATATCATGACGGCATCCTCGAGCTCGTCCAGATATTTCCCTCTCTCCTCCGTGGTCATGACCTGACGGAGAGTCCCTATCTGGTGCTTCAAGTCATGGCACTTGTAATTTATGATGTCCACGGTGTCGCTGGCGATCTTCTGCTGCTTGCTCTGGTTGTGCAGCATGTCCTGCAGGGTCTCGTTGCCTATCTCCAGCTCTATGCTCTTTCTGAGAACGCTTTCCTTGCTTGTGAAGCCATACTGCACGAAGAGCACAAGCACGCAGGCTATCACGGAGTACACGTTGTAATACACCGTATGCTGGTCATATTCGCCCACAAGGTCATAGAGGAACACCGTGAGGAAGAGGACTATGAATGAGACTATGATTACTGCCACATTGTCGCCTGAGACTTCGTAATCCTTGTGGCGGAACGAGAAGCCGAAAAAGAAGGCCGTGTACACGACGAGGAATATGGCCATGTACAAAAATATCATGGCCACGTCCGAAACGACCGCAAGAAAGCAGAATATAAGGACAATGGACCAGGCCGTATGCTGCGTGGCCCATGCGGTGAGCACGTAGAAGCAGCATGACCGGAAACGGACATTGAAAAGGAACCAGGCGGCTGCGACGCACAGGGCGCAGATTACCACATAGGTCATGTTGAACTTGCCGGCAATGCTGAGCTCCGGAAGAAAGACTGTTACGGGCGAGACCGCCAGCACTCCTGCCAGACGGTACCAGAAGCCGTTCCTTTTGGGGAAATTGCGCATGAGAACCATCATGAGAATGAAAATCTCAGAGAAGAAGTTCCCGTACCCGAAATACTGCATAAGAAAAAGGGGATTGGACAGCATCATTCAGTCCCCCCTGCGCCTGCGAATTTTACAGAGCCGTTCTTGCCGATATATGTCATCAAGTCATCCAGAAAGCCCTTCTTTCTGCTGCGGCTTATAAGGATGTTCCTGTCCACTCCCTCAAGCGTCACCGTGAGAGCGTTGGAATCCACTTTTACCACATAACGGAGATTCACTATGAAACTGTTGTGGCACCTGGAAAATGTTGTCATGTCCAGTTTGTCCGTTATATCCTTCAGGGCTCCTCTGAAGGAAATGACCTCCGCCTTTGTGTGGATGTAAAGATAATGGCTTATGACTTCAATGTACAGGATGTCCGCGTACGGCACGCGCTGCATGGTGTTGTTCACCATGAACCAGGCCATCTCATTCATCCTGTCCTTCTTTATTCCGGAGATCTTCTTGAGCTCCGAAGCGACCTCAAAATATCCCACTGGCTTCACGAGGAAGTCCAGCGCATTGACCTTGTACCCCTTGAGGGCGAACCTGGCCAGATTGGTGACGAATATTATGCTCACAACCTGGTCTATCCCGGCCCTTAGGCGCTCGGCTATGGTCATGCCGTCCATGATGGGCATGTCTATGTCCAGAAAGACGGCGTCATAGTCATTCGGGTAATCTGTCAGAAAATCAACACCGTTCAAAAACACGGAGCAGTCACACGGCTCTCCGCTGTCTGCGGCATACCGGCTTATATAGCGCTTAATCTCTTCAGCCTGGTCTGCCTCGTTCTCCACCACAGCTATTTTCAGCATTCTCTCCTGCACCTACAGCATTTGCATCAATAGTCCGTCTGGCTACTCCCCCCACCATAGCAAACCCTTGACAGCAAAAGCATGCTTAAATGCCGTTTATCATTTTAGTCGCGCGCGCATGAATTGTCAAGATGCAATATCACGGTCCGGAGCTTATTGCGCGCGCCGTGCGCCTCCCGCTGCGCCGGGCCCTGGCAAAACATGCGGCCAATCCGGTTTAAAGACCCATGAGTATGCTTGATTCATCGTTTTTGGAGTGAATGCGCCAATAAATGCAATACCAGCGCAATACGGCAAAATAAAGAATTTTCCGCAGAGGAAAAGAGAGCATCCTTTCGGATACTCCCTTTTCATATATCATACTGAATTTGCTTGCAATGTTAAGGCTTTGGGGAAGCCTTCTTCCCCTCCTGCATGTTTTGAGTATATCACAACGGATATATGAAAGTCAATATATACCCGCAAATTTTCGTGCATAATCACTACATAATATACGAAACAGGTTCACATCCCGCCATGGGCTTTGAAATGAAGAAGACACCCGCTTTAAGCGGATGCCTTCCCCTTTATGGTGTACTGGATCTTGTGATCTTAAGATTATGAACACCGTTATGGAAACTGAAGCGCAGCTTTGCTGCGGGATGTTTTGGGCTGTGTTCTGGCTGCCTGCCGGAATCCGCACGCCATATTGAGCCGCTTTACTCGTAATCCACTACGTCCGTCCATCTGCGGAGAAGAGCGTCCTCCTCCGGAATTGCTTTCACGAGCCTTGAGGCTGCCGCGATAGGAATCCAGCGCTGCACGTACTGGATGGCCGTGTCGCTCTTTCTGCAGTACAGCCGCAGGTACTTTTCCGCTATGTCCCCCCTGCCGGAAAGATAGAAAAGAAGGTATGTGTTGGCCACGTCTGCGGATGCGTTCCCCTGCGTTGCATGGGCCCAGTCTATGACGTACGGCCCGTTCTTTGTGAGGATTACGTTTGTGGGGTTGAAGTCTCCGTGCAGGAGGCTCACATGCTTTGGCATGGAATCCAGGCGGGTGTGGAGCTCATAGCGCGTGGTGGCGTCCAGCTTTGCGCCTGATATGCGGGCCTGGGTCTTGTCCTTGTACTTGTTGAGAAGGGGCACCCGCCTGGAAAGCACCTGGATCTGCAGGTCCGTGAACATCTCAAGGTATGAGTCCAGGTTTTCCGGGTCTTTGTCCATGGCGTCCTGCAGGGTCTCGCCGTCTATGTAATCCAGCAGGATTGCCCATTCGCCGTTCACTACCTCTATACCCTTTATTTTTGGAATATTGAGGCCTGTTTCCTCCACGCGGGCGTGGTTCAAAGCCTCGTTGAGGATGTCCGCTTTGGAGTACCTGGAGTCAAAGCGCTTTATGAGCGTGTCCCCCTGGCGGTATATGGTCTTGTTCTCCGTCTCAAGTATGGTTATCGTTTTCTCGTTCTTCATAGTTTCTCCCTTCGTGCCCGCAGCCGGGACAGGTTTTTTCTTTCAGGTTCATGTCCGGCTCTTTGCATGAGCCGGAACCTTTTATCCCGGAGCAGGCTTCATACGCAATTGCAGCACCTGGGCGCAGCCTTGGGAAGACGCGCCCCGTGTGCATTTTTGCCGGAATCAGACGGCAATCTCGTTGTGGCCGTAATAGGCGTTGAGGTACATCTGTTTAATCTCGCTCATGAGAGGGTATCTGGGATTGGATCCAGTGCACTGGTCATCGAAGGCCTGCTCCGTCATCTCGTCCAGGCGGGAGAGGAAATCCTGCTCGTCTATTCCGTATGCCTGGATGGAGGGCTTGATGCCGATTTTTGCTTTTAGGTCCTCTATTGCCACGATGAGCGCCTCCACCTTCTCATCGTCATTGGAGCCGCCAAGGCCCAAGGCCTCGGCTATCTCAGCATAGCGGCGCTTTGCATGAGGATATTCGTACTGCGGGAATGTGCCCATCTTCGTGGGAACTTCGGCGGAGTTGAAACGGATTACCTGCTGGATGACGAGGGCGTTGGCTATGCCGTGCGGCAGATGGTGGAATGCTCCGAGCTTATGAGCCATGGAGTGCGAGATTCCGAGGAACGCGTTGGCGAATGCCATTCCTGCCAGCGTGGCAGCGTTGGCCATCTTCTCTCTGGCTTCCGTGTTGGAGCCGTCTTCGTATGCTATGGGCAGGTATTTGAAGATTACCTTGAGGGCCTGGATGGCAAGGCCGTCCGTATAGTCTGTGGCCATCACGGAAACGTACGCCTCAAGGGCATGGGTCACGGCGTCTATGCCGGATGCGGAAGTGAGCCCCTTGGGAGCAGTCATGTGAAGGTCCGCGTCTATTATCGCCATGTTGGGCATGAGTTCATAATCCGCCAGAGGATACTTCACTCCGGTGCTCTCGTCCGTTATCACGGCGAAGGGCGTTACCTCGGAGCCTGTGCCTGCGGAAGTGGGGATGGCTATGAAGTATGCCTTCTCTCCCATCTTTGGGAAGGTGTACACGCGCTTGCGGATGTCTATGAACCTCATGGCCATGTCCATGAAGTCTGCCTCCGGATGCTCGTACAGAACCCACATGATCTTTGCCGCATCCATTGCGGAGCCGCCGCCAATGGCTATTATGGTGTCCGGCTCAAAGGACGCCATCTGCTTTGCACCCTCTTTTGCGCAGGCAAGAGTGGGGTCCGGCTCCACGTCATAGAATGTGGCGTGCTTGATTCCCATCTCATCCAGCTTGTCCGTTATGCACTTTGTGAACCCGCTCTTGTAGAGGAACGTGTCCGTAACGATGAAAGCCTTCTTCTTGCCCATGACGTCCTTGAGCTCCTGCAGTGCGACGGGCAGGCAGCCCTTCTTAAGATATACCTTCTGAGGCGCTCTGAACCACAGCATGTTCTCTCTCCTTTCCGCTACTGTCTTTATGTTGAGCAGGTGCTTCACCCCTACGTTCTCCGATACCGAGTTGCCGCCCCATGAGCCGCATCCGAGGGTAAGGGACGGAGCGAGCTTGAAATTGTACAAATCTCCTATTCCGCCGTGAGAGGAAGGGGTGTTCACGAGGATTCTGCATGTTCTCATGCGCTCTGCGAATACATCCAGTTTGTCCTTTGCGGTCCGGACGTCCGCATATATGGAGGACGTGTGCCCGAGGCCGCCGTCATCTATGAGCTTGCAGGCCTTGGAAAGAGCATCCTCAAAATCCTTCGCCCTGTACATGGCAAGGACCGGGGAGAGCTTCTCATGAGCGAACTCCTCCGAGATGTCCGTGGACTCCACTTCCCCTATGAGGATCTTAGTTCTCTCCGGAACATCCACGCCGGCAAGCTTGGCAATCGTGCACGCCTTCTGACCTACAATCCTGGAGTTCACGGAGCCGTTTATTATTATGGTCTTGCGTACCTTGTCCAGTTCCTCTCCCTGCAGGAAATAGCACCCGCGAGACGCGAACTCCTCGCGGACTGCGTCATAAACCTTGTCCAGCACAATGACGGACTGCTCCGAAGCGCAGATCATGCCGTTGTCAAAGGTCTTACTGTGGATGATGGAGTTCACCGCAAGAAGAATGTTGGCGGAATCGTCTATTATTGCGGGCGTGTTTCCGGCACCGACGCCTATGGCCGGCTTGCCGGACGAATACGCCGCCCTAACCATTCCGGGGCCTCCGGTGGCTAAAATTGTGTCCGACTCCTTCATGAGAAGGTTGGTCATGTCCAGTGCCGGAGTGTCTATCCAGCTTATTATCCCTTCCGGGGCGCCTGCTGCCACAGCCGCCTCATATATTACCTTGGCAGCGGCAATTGTGCTGGCCTTTGCCCTGGGGTGCGGGCTGATGATGCAGCCGTTCCTTGTCTTGAGGCAAAGGAGCGTCTTGAAAATGGCCGTTGACGTGGGGTTGGTTGTGGGGATTACGGCTCCGATGAGCCCGATGGGCTCCGCGTACTTCTTAATGCCGTACGCCTTGTCCTCCTCCACCAGCCCGCAGGTCTTTTCATCCTTGTACTTGTTGTATATGTACTCCGCGGCATAGTGGTTCTTGATGACCTTGTCCTCAACCACTCCCATTCCTGTCTCCTGCACCGCAAGCTTCGCAAGGGGAATCCTCTCCCTGTTCGCCGCCAGCGCGCATGCGCGGAATATTGCGTCCACCTGCTCCTGCGTGTATGCAGAGAACATCCTCTGCGCCGCTCTCACGCGCGCAATCTCTGCCTCCAGCTTCTCCACGCTGTCGCATACGCCGTACGTTAACTTGAAATCCATATGTAAACCTCCCTGAGGCTGTAATGTCTTGTGTACTGTTTCTGCCCCTTTGCCGGTTTTCCGGTCAAATTCTCTGGGCAGTTAATTCGATAAAAATTTATCTATTCATTAGATAAAATAATATCTAATTAACTCCCAAAATGCAACTGTTTGGAGCAACATTTTCTCCGGGTGCCCTGTTCTGTTACTTTCTAACAAACCCTGTACATTCATACCAAACACTCCTTTGGATGCTCCATCGCGCCAATCCTCTGCGTGTGATTCATCTGAATTGCAAAAGAGTAAGCGTCCTAAAAACGGCGTGTAGCACCACCCCCGAAGCGGTGGTGGATGGT
>JAJPZA010000184.1 GCA_021204625.1 Clostridia bacterium
CCGTACGTACGGTGGTGTGGGAGGACGGCGGCTAATCACCGCCTCCTACCCGATCAGCATTTCAGCTCCGTATGGGCTCTCCGTGAGCAAAATCAAAGCCGGCCTGTAACGGGCCGGCTTTGGCATTCATGTGAGAATATGCGCCGTTCACGGGCGTATTTTTGAGGGCTATGCCTTGATGTGCTCCACGTAGTCGTTGGCCACGTCGTATTCCGTGAAGAGGTCCGGATAGTCTGCCTTGAGGGTGGTGAGGAAGACGCGCAGCGATGCGCAGGGTTTCTTGTAGCTCTTCTTGACGTCGAAGCCTGAAATCTTCTTCTTGCACTCCTGGGAGAGCTTGTTAAGCATCACGCGGCCGGTCTTCTTGCAGTTGGAGTCAAGGATGAGCTTCACTGTCATGGCGAGGTCCTTGTCTGCATCCTCTTGCGAGATGACGTTCTTTTCCACAAAGCGGGAAGTGTCGTATGCGGCGAGCTGCTGGATGTTGTCCTTTGCGGTATAGAGGTTCACGGCCGTCTTGCCTTTGCCGCGGATCTCGGAGGCGAGGGGCATGTAATCCGAATCGTTGGACGCTATGATGTACACGTCTATCTCCGGAGAATTGAAGAGCTTCTCCATGGCCACTATCGTGAGCCCGATGTCCGCCGTGTTCTTCTTGGCGATTATAACCGGCAGATGGTGTATGACCATCGCATGCCTGTATGCGGCCAGGGACCATTCGGTGTCCGCTCCCTTGAAGTTCGCGAACAGATGGGTCTCTTTAATCTTGCCGTACTCTTTGGCCGCCTCGTATATTGAATCCGCGAGTGCTCCGGAGATGTTGTCCCCGTCTATGAGCAGTATGGCGTTTTTCTTGTTGTCTGGCATATTGGGATGTCCTTAATTCTAGTGTGTTTCTGCATCTCACAGCAGCCCGTGTCATTTGCCATGGGTTGCTGGACTGCCCGCATGGAGCGGGTTCCGGATCCGTGCGGGAATATTATTTATGCAAGCGTGTTAAAAGGCACTTCGCCGTATGGCAAAGTGCCTTGGATTGCCGGAGGATTACTTCTTCTTTTTGCCTGTCTGCTCCGGGGGAGCGACACGGGAGATGGACTTCCTGGCGCAGGCAACCACGTTGTCCACGGTGAATCCGAAGTGCTCGAAGCAGGTTGCAGCGGGAGCGGAGATGCCGAAGGTGTTCATTGCTATGATTTCGCCGTTGTCTCCGGCGTATTTGTACCAGGAATATACGGAACCGGCTTCCACGCACACGCGCGCCTTGACCTCTGCCGGGATGACGGTTTCCTTGTACTCGTCTGTCTGCTTTTCAAACTCTTCAAGGCAGGGCATGGAAACGACGCGGGCCTTGACGCCTTCTGCGGCAAGCTCAGCCTGGGCCTTCATGCAGAGCTCCACTTCGGAGCCTGTTCCGATGAGAAGGACGTCCGGCGTGCCCTCGCAGTCTGAAAGCACGTATCCGCCGAGGATGGCCTTCATGCCGGAGTTCTCATACTGCGGAAGATTCTGGCGGGTGAGGCAGATGGCGGTGGGGTTGGGCTCTGAAAGAGCGGACACGTATGCCGCCACGGTCTCTTCGCCGTCCGCAGGGCGGAACACCTTGAGGTTGGGAATGGCACGGAGAGAAATGAGCTGCTCCATGGGCTGGTGCGTGGGGCCGTCCTCGCCGACTCCTATGGAGTCATGCGTGAAGATGTAAAGCACGGGTATGTTCATAAGGGCGCTCATGCGGACGCCGCCCTTCATGTAGTCCGAGAATGTGAAGAATGTGGAGCAGCAGACCCTGAGGCCGCCGTGAAGGGTAATGCCGTTGCAGATGGCGGACATTGCGTGCTCGCGCACTCCGAAGTGGATGTTGCATCCCTCTCTGTGCTCCGGGCTGAAATACTCTTCTCCCTTGAGCTCCGTCCTGGTGGAGGAGGCGAGGTCCGCGGATCCGGACATGAGGTTGGGGATGCACTTGAAGAGGCCGTTCAAAACCTTGCTTCCTGTGTTTCTCGTTGCATCCGGCTTCGGGAAGCTGAACTTTTTGAACATGTCCGCATAATCCGGATAATAGCCTGCCATGTACTGCTTGTACAGAGCCGCAAGATCCGGATGCTCCTGCTCATATGCAGCAAAGAGCTCGTTCCATGCCGTTTCTGCGTCCAGCTTCTGCTCTGCGATGTCCCTGCAGTATTCCCTTACGTCTTCCGGAAGGGTGAAGGGCTCTTCCGTCCAGCCGAGGTTGTCCTTTGCCTGCTGGAGCCTCTCGGGCCCTAAGGGAGCACCGTGCACTTCGGCGGTGCCTGCGTTGGGGGCGCCGTATCCTATGGTTGTGTTGCAGATTATGATGGAGGGGCGGGTGAGGTCTGACTTTGCCCTGAGGATCGCTCTCTTCAGAACCGTGAGGTTTGTCGCATCCGGAACACGGATTACCTGCCAGCCCATTGCTCCGAACCTTGCGGGGATGTCATCCTGGAAAGCGGGGGTCATGTCTCCTTCAATGGTAATGCCGTTGCGGTCATACAGGAGGATGAGCTTTCCGAGCTTCTGTACTCCCGCGAAGGAGCAGGCTTCGTATGAGATGCCCTCTTCGAGGCATCCGTCTCCGCACAGCACGTACGTGAAGTGGTCCACGATATCGAAATCCGGGCGGTTGAAGATGGCGGCCAGATGCTCCTCAGCCACGGCGAAGCCTACGGCGTTGGCGATTCCCTGCCCCAGAGGGCCGGTGGACGTCTCCACGCCGGGAGTTATGTCCACTTCCGGATGTCCGGGAGTTCTGGAGTCCAGCTGCCTGAAGTTCATGAGGTCTTCTTTTGTGACGCCGAAACCGAACATGTGGAGCAGCGTGTACAGCATCATGGAGCCGTGCCCTGCCGAGAGCACAAACCTGTCCCTGTTGTCCCACTTGGGATTCTTGTAGCTGAAGTTCAGGAAGTCTGAATAGACCTCGAAAGCGATGGGCGCCGCGCCCATGCAGATTCCGGGGTGTCCGGACTTTGCCTTGTCCACTCCTTCAGCCGAAATGATTCTGATTGCGTTCACGCACTTGTCTCTGACTGTCATTGAAGTCCTCCTCACAGTTGAAATATTGTATCTCTTTCCGTTGTTGATTTTATTTCCAAAATTATGCCTTTTCCGGCCCCAGGCCGTACATGCGGCTATGTCTTTCCCGGCCCCAGGCCGTACATGCGGCTATGCCTTTCCCGGCCCCAGGCCGTACATGCGGCTATGCCTTTTCCGGCCGTTCAGGCGTCCATATCCGCCGTTTGCCTGCACGGCTTAAACGGATTCGTCCTCACTTCCTGCGAACTCTTCCAGCTTCGCGAGGTCCAGGGTGTCATATGCACGGAGGGCGTCCAGAAGGACCCTTGCCATCTTTTTGTTGCCGCCCTTCAAATCGCTCTCGAAGTTTATGGGCATCACGGGGTCATGGACGCTGTTGCGGATCAAAAGCCATCCATCAATGCCTTCGCCGAAATTGTACCTCACGCCCTCATAGTTGACCTCTTCCTGCACGCCGCCCTCAAGGCCCCTTGACATGAGGTCCTGTATTATGCGCTGGCCTTCCGTGCGGAAGTTCACGCATTCCGGAACGAACGCTATGCGCACTTCATCCTCCTCGGCAGGCTTCTTGAGGTCCTTTATAAGGTCCGCCAGGTGCAGACCCAGCTTGTTCATCTGGGATTTGCAGATAAGTATGCGGGTTATGACGTACGCGCCGTCATCCAGAAAATAGTTGTCCATGAATGCCGCATGCCCGGAAGTCTCAATGGCAAGGGGGGAATAGGTCCCGGCCGCATTGAGCTCCTTGCACTTGTCTATGACGTTTCTGTATCCGCGCTTGTACCTTACATGCGTTCCGCCGTGGGCTTCTATGAACTCCGTAAGATGTGTGGATGTCACGGAGTCCGTGACAATCGCCCCGGGCCTGTTCTTCAAAAGAATTACGGAGAGGAGGGCGATGAGGGCATTGCGGTTTATCTCCATCCCGCTCTTGTCCACGCAGGCGGAGCGGTCCACGTCCGTGTCGAATATGATTCCAAGGTCCGCGCCCACTGCCACAACCTGCTTTGAAAGGCCGTCTATGGCCTTCTTGTCCTCAGGGTTGGGAACGTGGTTGGGGAACATGCCGTCCGGGTCCAGATACATGCTGCCTTCGGTGTCCGCGCCGAGGGGCTTCAGTACCTTTTCCACGAAGAAGCCGCCGGCTCCGTTTCCGGCGTCCACGATGATTCTGCTGCCCTTCAAAGGCTCCTTGCCGCAGGAGTCTTCAACGCTCTTCACGAGCATTGCGGAGTACTGGTCCATGAAGGACCCTTCGTCATACATGCCCTCGTTGAGAGGGGCGGGGAAGCTGGGATGCTCGAAATCCTCGGACGCGAGGCGCACGATGTCATCTATTTCCGTGAACTCCAGGCCGCCCTCTTTTATGAAGAACTTGAGTCCGTTCCTGTCATACGGAAGGTGCGATGCCGTTATCATGATGGCCCCTTCGCAGCCCATGCTTCCGTCCTGCAGAAGCTGGAACATGGAGGGAGTGGAGGAAAGTCCCGTGTAGAGGACGTCCACGCCGGAGCCCAGAAGCGTGTCTGTTACTATCTCTTTAATGTGCGGCCCGCTTATTCTGGAATCGTTTCCCACGGCGATGCGGACCCTTGCCTTTCCAACCTTGTACCTGAGCCAGATCCCGAACGCCCTGGTGATGTCATGGATGGCTTCATCCGTGAGCGTCACATGTGACTGCCCCTCTACGGCGATTCCTCTTATGTCCGAACCGCTCTTAAGTCTTTTTAACTGGTCATAAAGCATAATTTCCCGGCCACCTTCAAACCTTTAAAATTACTTGCCGACATTATACAATATCCAAGCCCGCTTTACAAGCGTTTGAAAGGTAAAAATCTTGCTAAATGCATGGTGCTTTCCGTATGTTCTTACATCATTATACGCCCGTACCAGGGGCCCGAAACGGGCCTTTCGCACCTTGCAATATTTTAAACATATCTTGCGCAAAACAAGCATATATCCCGTCCAGCGGCTTCATGCAGCCCTCATCCGTTTCTGCGCCGTATTCCGCCGCCAGTGCCCGCACACCGCCTGGTATGCGCAAAATACCAGTTCAGCGCGCATTCTTCCGCAAGCTTTCCCCTGTGGGCTTCATTTTCCGTGCCGCAGGGCCCGCATGCGGCCCGTTTTGCGTGCTTTTGCACGCGTGCGGGCGCATAAAATAGTTTGTGTTTTCCAATGCGGTATGCTATAATCCTGCCATAACAAAAGAAGACGCAGACATACAGGAGCGCATATGGCAAAGCAGCAGAATTTCGTGGAGCAGATAGCGGACATAGACAAGGACTTTCCCCAGTGGTACACGGACGTGGTGATAAAGACCGGGCTCGTGGATTACGGCCCCGTGAAGGGCACCATGGTCATAAAGCCGTACGGCTACGCCATCTGGGAGAACATCCAGGCGGAGCTGGACAGGAGGTTCAAGGCCACAGGACACCAGAACGCATACTTCCCGCTTTTAATCCCCATGAGCTACTTCACAAAGGAAGCGGAGCATGTTGAGGGCTTCTCCCCGGAGCTTGCCGTAGTGACGCACGCCGGCGGAGAGGAGCTCGCGGAGCCGCTTGTCATACGCCCCACGTCCGAGACCATAATAGGCACCATGTATTCCAAGTGGCTGCAGTCCTATCGCGACCTGCCCATTCTCATGAACCAGTGGTGCAACGTGATGCGCTGGGAAAAGACCACCCGTCCGTTCCTCCGCACGTCCGAGTTCCTCTGGCAGGAAGGCCACACCGCCCATGCCACGGAGGAGGAGGCCGAGGCTGAGACGATGCGCATGCTCGGCGTGTACAGAGAGGTCTGCGAGGACTGTCTCGCAATGCCGGTCATCACGGGACGCAAGACGGACAAGGAGAAGTTCGCGGGAGCCGAGGCCACATACGGCATGGAGGCCATGATGAAGGACGGCAAGAGCCTGCAGGCCGGAACGTCCCATTACCTCGGGCAGAATTTCGCCAGGGCGTTTGACATAAAGTATCTGGACGCGGACGGCGTGCAGAAATATGCATACACAACAAGCTGGGGAGTTTCCACCCGTCTTATAGGCGGAATAATAATGACCCACGGAGACGAGAGAGGCCTAGTGCTTCCTCCTGTCGTGGCTCCCGTCCAGGCTGTAATAGTTCCCATCGCGGCCCGCAAAGGCGGCGTAATGGAAGTCTGCAAAGAGATAGAGGCGAAGCTCACAGCCAAGGGCATCCGCGTGAAACTGGACGATACGGACAACAGCACAGGCTGGAAGTTCAACGAGTGGGAGATGAAGGGCGTTCCCCTTCGCATAGAGCTGGGCCCCAGGGATATAGAAGAGGGCAAGGCCCTGTTCTTCCGCAGGGACAAGCTCACAAAGGAGCCGGTGGCCCTGGAGGGCATAGAGGACGAGGCGGAGGCCGCTCTTTCCGCTATCCAGAAGGACATGCTGGAGGCCGCCCGCGAGCGCCGCGAGGCCCGCACAACCTGGGCGGACACAATGGAAGACCTTCAAAGGGATCTGGACGCCGGAAACTTCGTGAAAGCCGGCTGGTGCGGATGCCGCAAGTGCGAGGATGCCGTGAAGGAAAAGCTGCAGGCCACAATCCGCATAATACTGGATGACGAAACCGCGGACAAGTGCATAGTCTGCGGAGAGAAGGCAGAGAAGGCCGTAATCATAGCAAGAGCATACTGATGCATACGCCGGCCCCAAAGAGCCGGCATATCATTTATTTACATATAAACAACCGGGGAAAAATATCATGAACAAAGCAGCTGAAGAATCCTTGGAGCGCCTCAAAGAGGGCAACAGAAAATACCTCATGGCGCCCATCAACACGGGAGACATCTCTCCCGCGCGCAGGCAGGCCCTGCTTGCAGGCCAGCATCCGTACGCCACAATACTCACGTGCTCAGACTCCAGAGTGGTGCCGGAAAGCATCTTTTCCGCAGACCTCGGGGACCTGTTCGTGGTCCGCGTGGCAGGAAACGTTGTCGGGGACAACGTGCTCGGCAGCATAGAGTACGCAAGCTCCCATCTCAAGACGCCTCTCACCGTAGTCCTGGGGCACACCGGCTGCGGAGCCGTAGGAGCTGCCATCCAGGGCGCCGCACACGGCTTCATAAAGGCCCTCACGAGCGAAATCCAGGCCGCCATAGGAGACGAGAAGGACGAGTACAAGGCCAGCTGCCTCAACGTGGCGCGGAGCGTGCGCAAGATCCAGAGCAATCTTCCCCGCGTGGACGTCATTGGCGCCATATACCACCTGGAGGACGGGTCCGTGGAGTTCCTTTGATCCGGCGGTGTTTCCGGCATACTGCCGGGCGATTCAATCAAATCTGCAAAAAAAGCGGACGGCTTTGCCGTCCGTTTTGCTTGGCTGTTTTTTCTGTTCAAGGCCTTCCGAGGCCCTGGAATCACAGGTACTTCTTTAGGCCTTCGGCCTTGTCTGTCTGTTCCCAGGGAAGGTCCGGCTTGCCGAAGTGTCCGTATACGGCCGTCTGGAGGAAGATGGGCCTCCTGAGCCCAAGTGTCTCTATAATGGCCCCGGGGCGGAGGTCAAACTCCTTCCGGATTATGTCCGCTATCCTGTCATCATGGATTTTGCCGGTGCCGAAGGTGTCCACGTAGACGGACACAGGCTGCGCCACGCCGATGGCGTACGCAATCTGGATTTCAATCTCATCGCATATTCCTGCGGCCACGAGGTTCTTGCATATGTAGCGGGCCATGTATGCCGCGGAGCGGTCCACCTTGGTGGCGTCCTTTCCGGAGAAGGCTCCGCCGCCGTGAGGGCACCTGCCGCCGTACGTGTCCACTATGATTTTGCGGCCGGTCAGGCCGGAGTCTCCCTCAGGCCCGCCTATTTCAAAGATGCCGGTGGGGTTGATGAAATACTTTGTATTCTCATCCAGCATGTCGGCCGGGATTACGGACTGGATGAGCTTTTTCATGTCCTCATGGATCTGGTCCTGGCTCACGCCACGGGCGTGCTGCGTTGAGAGGACCACGGTGTCTATGCGCGCCGCGCGCTTGCCGTCATACTCTACCGTGACCTGCGTCTTTCCGTCCGGACGGAGATACGGGATATCCCCGTGCCTTCTGGCTGCCGCAAGACTGTGGGATATCTCATGTGCCATTGTGATGGGAAGCGGCATAAGGGTCTTCGTCTCATTGCATGCGTAGCCGAACATCATGCCCTGGTCTCCGGCTCCGATGTCCTCAAAGTCCGCGCGGTCCACGCCCTGCGCAATGTCCGGGCTCTGGTCATGGATTGTGTCCGTTATAATCTGGCACTTGTCATATGCGAAGCTGCCTTCAGTGTAGCCGATTTTTTTGATCATCCGGCGGGCTATGGCCTCATAGTCCACGCGGGCCTTTGTAGTGACCTCGCCCATTATCATGAGCTTGTTGTACGCGGCGCAGCACTCCACGGCGCATCTCGCATCCGGGTCCTGCTTTAAAATCTCGTCCAGGATGGCGTCTGAAATCTGGTCGCAGACCTTGTCCGGATGGCCTTCCGTAACGCTCTCGCTTGTGAAAAACTTCTTCATTCCTGTTCCTTTCGCGGCCGCCTGCCGCATATAAATCATTGCAACTCAAAGCTCAGTATAGAAAAACGCCCTTCCCGTGCAGGAGGGGCGCATGCATCCGAAGGAATCATATTACCCATAGTTCACGGCGTTAGCACCTTCCCATTTCTGGCAGGTTGCTGTGTGGTCATCGAGCCGGTCTCTCGCACACTCTATATAGGTCTCTGAAGTTGTGATGAAAGTATACCATCCGAGGGGCTTGGATGTCAATCCATTCAGACCCCGCAAATCCTTTTCCGTGCATCTTGCATTGCCTTGCATTGCCAAAGCGTTTTTGGTACAATATCCGTGCCGGGACAGATTCCGGCAAAGGGGAGATTCATTATGGTACAGTATGAGACCTGCATAATAGACGGTTATACGGAAGGAATTGTAAACAAGAAAATCAAGACCAACGCCGCCCTTGCAACCGAGATAAAGTCCGCATGCACCAGTTATGCAAACAGCGGATGGATCCTCAAGTCCATGTCTTCCACGCCAATGCCGGATTATTACGGCATATGCAAGGTTATCCTCATATTCGAGCGCGGAACGTATGACATGTCCCAGCTTTCTGCTACAAACTGAAAAAAGCCCCGGTCTTAAGCGGCCGGGCGTTTTTACAGGGGATTTTCATGCCCGCAGGAATTTGCATTTGGCGGCAGGAGGGCATATAATAGAGCCATGAAATGTTACCAGTGCCCGCTGGGCTGCGGAGCGGACAGGCCGGAGAAGGCCGGGGCCTGCTCCGTGAGCACAATCAAAATCGCCAAGTTCGGCCTTCATCATTATGAAGAGCCTCCCATATCATTTTCCACAGGCTCCGGAGCGGTGTTCTTCTGCGGATGCCCTTTGAAGTGCGTCTTCTGCCAGAACTTCGACCTCTCCCGCAATTTGCGCGGAAAAGAGATTACCGTCGAGGAGCTGGCGGACATTTTCCGAAGGCTGGAGGAGATGGGGGCGGACAACATAAACCTTGTGAGCGCCACGCAGTACCTTTCGGACATAGAGGCGGCCTTAAAGATTTACAGGCCAAATATTCCCATTGTTTGGAACACGTCCGGATACGAGACGCTGGAGACGCTGGAGAGGGCGAACGAGTTCGTGGACATATGGCTTCCGGACTTCAAGTTCATGGACCCCAAGCTTGCCAAGCGCTATACCGGCAAGGAGAATTATCCGGAATTCGCGGCTCCTGCCATCCGCTGCATGGCGAAAAAGCCCCTCGTCATGCGGGAGGACGGGAAGATGCTTTCCGGCTGTATAATACGTCATCTCATTCTGCCGCTGGCCGCATATGACTCCATTAGAATAGTACGCTTCGTGGCCTCCCTGGAGAGCGAGGCGTACCTTTCCGTCATGAGCCAGTACACGCCGTTCGGGGACATAGAGAAGTTCCCGGAGCTTAAGCGCAGGATTACGAAGAGGGAGTATAATATGGTAAAGGAGGCTGCCATTGAGAGCGGCATGGAACGGCTGTTCCTGCAGGATTTCTCATCCGCTTCAGAGTCCTACATCCCGGACTGGGACTTTTAAAGGTTAATGCCAAGTCTGCACTGTCAGGCGAAACGCTAAAATTGTACAGCCATAAAACAGCCATAAAACAGAAGGCGCGTCCCGCACGGGATGCGCCTTCCGCTTTAGAAGATCTTATAAGAATATGAACACTCGGTGTTTATTTTACTATTGTGATGTAGCCTGCCTTTCTGGGAGCGGCTTCGGGAGCGGGTCCTGCGGGATATCCGAGGATGACGTGGCCTATGCCCTCATAGTCCCCTTTGATTCCCCACTCTTTGAGGAGGGCTTTGCCTTCGGGGCTGTCGAACTCTTCCTTGGCCCTGTGGATCCAGCACGCGCCGATTCCGAGGCTCGCGGCGGCATTGAGAATGTTGCCGATCACGAGGGAGCCGTCATACACGTGCGTGGGCCAGCTCCTTTCCGCAAGGACTATGATAAGGGTGGTGGCGCCGTAGAAAGGGTCCATGGATGTGCCCATGATTTCGGCGTTCATTTTGGAGAGCTTCTTTATGAGCTTCTGGTTCTGCGTGGCAACAATGATGGGGGCCTGGTGGCCTCTGCCTGTGGGTGCGTACAATCCGGCCTGGAGGATGGCATTGAGCTCATCCTCTGAGATGAGGCGGCCGTCAAAAGAGCGGCAGCTTCTTCTGTCCAGCATGTTCTGTATGGCTTCGTTCATGGCATGTCTCCTGTTTCTGTGCAAATATTATACACCGCTTGAAGATCGGTTTGTATGGCAAAATTTAAGCTCTTGTCTTCAGTTTGTTATATTCTGCCGGGAGCCCCTGCGTTATGGCCAGCAGTACCGGGCCGAAATCCTCAAAGCAGCATATAAGACGGCAGTTGCCTGTCCTGTACTGCCAGATTGTTTTTTCCTCGTTGAGAGGCTTGCCTGAATCTTTGGCCTGCTTGCCGTGGACCACGTTCTTCATGAACCAGAAGAGCAGTATGCGCCTGGTGTACTTGTCCATGCCCTTGAGGGTGTCCAGAGCGCGCTGCGAGACGCGGGGAGCTGTCATAATCCGAAAATCTCCTTTATCTCTTCCATGGAGTACGTCCTCTGGTCCTTGAGATACTCCTCATATGCGTCCGCGCCCGCGGAGACATCGTATTCATCCTCTATCTTCTCAAAAAGAGCCTGCTTGAAGGCGTCTCCCATGGAGACGGAGTGGAGGTTCGCGTAGCTCTCCGCAAGAGCCCTTTCATCTTCTGTAAGCCGTATGGAAAAAATCATTGCAGCCTCCCGGATCCCGGATTTTTTGTACGGCAATATTGTAATACTTTGTAATACAAATGTCAACTGAATCGGGCAATTTTAGTGCAGATGGCTGCATAGCGTGGGGCAGCATGGCATACAGCATGGCATGGCGGAATGCGCCGTTCCGGGCAAAGGAAAAGGCGCGCTTTGCAGCGCGTCTTTACGGGAGACTGTGCACTTGTATGACAATCAGCGCACGTATGTGACGTAGTTTGCTTTTCTGGGGATTGCAGGCTTCTCCGGGGTGAGGGCGTAGCCGAGCACGCAGTGGCCCACGCCTCTGTATTCTCCCTTGATGCCCCATTCCTTGAGGAGAGCCTTGCCTTCGTCGCTGTCGAACTCTTCCTTTGCCCTGTGGACCCAGCAGGAGCCTATGCCAAGGCTGTGGGCTGCGTTCATGAGGTTGCCCATGATGAGGGCTCCGTCCTCAACGGCTGAAATCCACCCTTTTTCCGCAAGCACCACGATGACTGTGGTTGCGCCGTAGAAGGGGTCCCTTGCAGGGTTGCCAATGATGTTGGCGTTCATCTGCGAGAGCTTCTTTATGGTCTCGGGCTTCTGCACGACAACCATGATGGGGGACTGGTGCCCGCCGCCCGTGGGGGCGTACATTCCGGCCTGGAGTATGAGCTCAAGGTCCTCGTCGGATATCACGCGGCTGGGGTCAAAATTGCGGCAGCTTCTGCGTGTGAGCATGTTCTGTATGGCTTCGTTCATTGCTGAATCTCCTTTTTAATAAGAAAGCGCAAGGTGTTGCCTGCCTTGAGCCGCTTTTGGTTATTATAGCAGGATTGCATGCTTTTTTAAAGCCCTGCCGGCAAAATCCCACATAAAGGGACATATTGTCGTACAGTCATTTGTGCTCTTCGTAGAACTTTACCATGGCGTCCAGGAAGGTCTTTACAACGGGCTTTGTTATCTCTTTTCTGGTGTGGATGCCGTAATCTATGGA
This sequence comes from Clostridia bacterium, assembly GCA_021204625.1. Lineage (GTDB taxonomy): Bacteria > Bacillota > Clostridia > Christensenellales > Borkfalkiaceae > Coproplasma. The sequence goes on from JAJPZA010000184.1 coordinate 12,324, forward strand.
ATACCCTTCAAGGGGTATCTGGACCAGGACGGAGTTGAGGTATTTTTCATCGCCGAAGGTCAGGAGGATGTTGTCGGACGGGATGAGGTTCATGTAGATGATGTCCTTGTTCAAGAGGGTCTCCTCGTACATGAGCTTGTTGGCCTGCATGTCTTTGGTAAGCTCCGGGGTGAGGCTCTTAAAGATGGGAACGGGAGGGACTATGAGATGGTAGTCCTTGAGGTCCCGGATGGAGATTGTGCTTCTGGAGGCAAGGGGATGGGAGCCGCTCATTATGCACTGCACGGGCATGGAGCGCAGGGGATAGTATTCGGAGAATTCCGGGAAGCCTATGTAGTCGCAGATGAGAAGGTCCACATTCTTGTACGAGGTCTCGTTCATGTCCACAAGGGTCACGGAGATGTCCGGATGGTCCTTGAAAAACCTGTTGAGGAACTCGGGGTAGAGGTAGTCCGTAATCTTCATGTGGCGGAAGCCTATGTAGACGGCTTTGGACGTGTCCGTGTTTATGTTCCTCGTCTCGAAGATTATGTCGTTGAGCCCGTTGGTGAGCTTTGAGACCTTTTCATAGAAGTATTTGCCGGCGGGAGTCAGTGTCATGCCCTTGGGGGAGCGGATGAAAAGGCGTACGCCCACGTCCTGCTCAAGGGTGTCCATCTGCTGCTTCAAGGCGGAGACGGACAAAAAAAGAAGGTCCGCGGCCTTGGTTATGCTGCGGCATTCGGCCACCCGGATGAATGATTTCAGCTGCTGGAAGTCCATGCAAAACCTCCGTTCTGCGCGCCCTGGGCGGCGTGCAGACCGCACATATGCGTGCGTTTTTACCGTATGCTATATTACCATATTTCTCATTCTGTTTCAAGGGCTTTTGTGATAATATATGCGCAGATTTGATAGACACCCTGCGGCTTTTGCGAACATTGTCCGGAGATGGAAGGCCGCGGGGCAAGGAGGAAGCTTAATGGGCATTTATGCTGTGACAGGCGGCTCCAGCGGAATCGGAGCCAAGACAGTGGAGCTGCTTAAGGCACAGGGCAACACCGTGTATGACATTGACATCAAGAACGCCGACATATTCGGCGACCTCTCTTCCGCCGAAGGAAGGAGAAACGTGATAGACGCGCTTCATGAGAAGTGCCAGGACGGCCTGGACGGGCTTGTATGCTGCGCAGGAGTCTCCAACTCCTGCGGAAACCTCAAGCTCATTCTTTCCCTCAACTATTTCGGAGTGGTTGCGCTTGCGAACGGCGTCTTCGACCTTCTCAAGAAGAAGAGGGGCGCATGCGTCGTGATTTCATCCAACACAATCTCCTCCGGCGCAGCGCGCATGGACGTCGTAGATTTCCTCAACAACCATGAGGATGAGAACAGATCCCGCAAGCTTGTCGAGAACCTTGACCCTCTCCGCGACGGCCATTCAATCTACGTGGCCACAAAGTACGCCCTGGTGCGCTGGATGCGCCGTGTGTCCGCGCAGTGGGCTGCGGAAGGCGTCCGCATCAATGCAGTGGCTCCCGGAAACGTGGCAACTCCAATGACGTCCAGAATGACTGCCCAGGAGTGGGACGCCACAATGGCTCTTCCCATCCCGACGATGTACGGGAAGGAAGCTCTCATGGATCCCGCGGACATTGCAGAGGCTATCATATTCCTCGTATCCTCCAAGGGCCATGGCGTGAACGGCGTCTGCCTCTTTGCGGACGGCGGCACAGATGCCCTTCTCAACTCCGAGAAGGTATACTGATTGAGGAGGCGAATCATGGCTGAAGAAAGAATTATAGAGAGATATTTAAGCGAGATAATGGAGAATGACTACAGGGGGCTTGCCGAGTGCTTCTCCGAAACATGCCACTATGTTGACACCTGCCCGGGAACCATTTCCGGCGTCAACTATCATCTCTACGGCACAAAGGCCCTTGAGATGTTCTTCCACAACAAGTTCACTTTCCAGCGCATATCCATCTCCGACTATGTCATAGAGGATGACCGCCACGTGAACTTCTTCGTGTCCACCCGCGGATACTACATCTTTGCCCGCGCGACCATCGAGCGTTTCAGCCCCGACGGCCTCATCGACGTCCTCACCGTCCGCGCCGGCTGATTCATCCATCCACCCGAACATCCTTCCGGCATATGCCATGTGTGCCGGTCTTCCGAATATGATGACACGTACACCCTGTTGGTGTACAGAATCTTGTGCCTGGGCTCCCCTAATACGGGAGCCTTCTCCTTGGGTGAAATCTTTTTGGGATTAATTGAATATTGACGGCGGCAGACTTTGATGGTAATCTGATTGCAGGAGGATGATATGCATATAGCAGACGGAATAGCGTACGGAGATGAGCCGGAGGAAATAGAAATCGTATCGGCACGAGTATTGTCGTATCATATATTGATACTTACTTTTTCCAATGGTGAAACTCGATTTTTTGACGGCACTCTTTTAGACGGCCCTGTATTTGAGCCTCTTAAAGACAGAAAGATTTTTGAGGACTTTTCCATAAATTACGGGGTTATTACGTGGGCTAACGGCACAATAGACTGTTCTCCGGAATTCATGTATGATCACAGTTATGAATATACGCCGCCTGCCGGCATAAAGAACGCTGCATCCGCAGGCAATGCAGAACAGATACAAATGCAGGATATAAAGAGATAAAATATTTGCCGCCATCTTGGATCAGATGTGAGCGAATAAACACATAAAGCTATAAACGGCAGATAACAAGTGCCAGCATGATATGGAATGCTGGCATTTTTGCTGCCGCAGAGACATAGCATGGCCCTCATTAGATTCTGTGAGGGCGCAAGTCTCCTTTACAAACTTTCTTCAAGCCGTTATAATAGGCGTATATCATGCTCACAGACCTCAAGGGAGTATCCTTCGCATATACGGAGAACCAGATACTCCAGGACATCAGCTTCACAGTTATGGAGGAAGAGCGCATCGGGCTCATTGGCCCCAACGGCGTAGGCAAGACAACCCTCTTAAGGCTCATATCCGGCGAACTCTCGCCGGACACGGGTACTGTCGCCCTTAAAAGCGGCATGCGTCTCGGCGTGCTCCAGCAGACCGGAGGATACGAGAGCGGCAGGACTGTCATAGACGAGATGCGCGAGGTCTTCCGCCAGGACTTTAATGCCGTCTCCAAGCTTGAGGCCCTCTCGCAAAAGCTTGCTGCGGTCCATGATGAGGGCAGCAAGGAGTACATGGACATCTCATCCGAGATGGAGCGGCTGAACAGATACATAGCCTCCAGGGATTCATACAACGTGGAAGTGCGCATCCGCACCGTCCTGAACGGCATGTCCTTTGCCGGGATGTATGACCAGGTCATAGACTCCATGTCCGGAGGGGAGAAGACAAGGCTCAAACTTGCCCGGCTCCTTCTGGAAAGCCCGGACCTTCTCATTCTGGATGAGCCCACAAACCACCTGGACATATCCTCAATGTTCTGGCTTGAAGACTATCTCAAGACCTTCAAGGGGGCCGTGCTGGTAGTCTCCCATGACCGGTATTTTCTGGACGCCACATGCTCAAAGATTGCGGAGATAGAGAACTGCCGCCTTTCCGTATTTCCCGGCAACTATACCAAATACAAAGAGCTCAAGGCCGCCAAAACGGAGCGGCTCATAAAGGAGTATGAGGCCAAGGTGGAGGAGCTCAAAAAGCTCCAGGATTACGTGGACCGCAACATTGTGAGGGCCACTACGGCCAAGTCCGCGCAGTCCAGGGTGAAGCAGATAGAAAAGCTGGGCCCGGCCGTAAAGCCGTACATTCCTCCGGATCCTCCCAAATACTCATTCAAGGCGGATTACAAATCATACGATAAGGTCCTCGAGGTCTCAAACCTGGACCTTTGGATCGGCGGCAAAAAGCTCATATCCGGGGCCCAATTCGACATCAACCGCGGAGACCGCTTCGCCATCGTGGGCAACAACGGAACGGGGAAGACAACTCTCATAAAGGCCATTTTAGCCGGCGAGAACCAGGCCATCCTTCGCGGCAGGAACGTCCAGATGGCCCTCTATGACCAGGAAGGCTTAAATCTCAACAAGCAGGAGCAGGTAATATACGAGCTGTGGGGAAGGCATATGGGCCTCACTCAGACCGAGATCCGCAAGCTCCTTGCCCGCGGCGGGCTGTTTGAAGAGGACATGTTCAAAAAGGTAGGGGAGCTGTCCGGCGGCGAAAGCGCAAAACTTGGCCTCTGCGTCCTGGAATGCGAAGGGGCCAACACGCTGCTTCTGGATGAGCCCACAAACCACCTGGACCTGGATGCCCGCGAGAGCTTAGAGAAAGCTCTCAAGGCCTTTGACGGCACCGTCATTTTCGTGTCCCATGACCGCTATTTCCTGTCCGCCCTCGCCACCCGCGTGGCGGAGATAGAGGAAGGAAAGCTTACTGTATACAACACGGATTACGCACACTATCTGGAGCAGAAAAAGCTTGTCCCGCAGGAAGCCCCGGCCCCTGCGCAGACATCCTCTTCATCCAAATCCTCTGCAGACGCATCCAAACCCGCGGGAGGATCATACCGCTCCAAGGAAGAAAGAGCCCAGGAAGCCAGAACCAAAGCGAAGATAAAGGACATAGAGCAGCGCATAACAGCCCTGGAGCAGGAAGAAGCCAGGCTCAACGAAAGGCTTGCAGACCCTGCCGTCCTTGCGGATTACAAGGAAGTGAACAGGATAACCGCCCGCATAAGCGAGATACACGAGCTCGTTGAGGCCCTGTATGAAGAGTACGGGGAGATAGCATAGAGAATGCGCCAAGGGAGAGCATATGAGCTTCTGGAACAAGAAAGGCCAGACTTCTCCGGAGGAGCCGGCAGAATCCCAGCCCTCTGCGCAGCCTGCGGAAACGGAACAGCCGGCCAAGGAAAGGCACGGCTGGCACCGGCATTCCCATGAAAAACCGGCGGAAGAAGAGCAGCCGGTCCAGGCTCCCGCACCGGAGCCTGCGAAACCGGAACAGCCGGACAGGGAAAAGCACGGCTGGCGCCGGCATTCCCACGCGGAACAGACGGCGGCGGAACAGACCGCGCAAGCTCCGGTCCCCGAACCAGAGCAGGCAAAAGAAAAGCACGGATGGCATTCGCATCCGGCCCATGCAGAGCATGCGGAGCATGCAGCGGATGACGCTGAGGAAGATTCCACGCAGGAAACCAGGGAGATACGCCACACCATAAACGCAGAGGAAACCTTCACTCTTGCAAAGGATGTCTATGATATCCGGAATGTCATAAAGAGGGTGTACTCCAACAGGGCTGTCATCGCCCGGCGTCTGAATATCATAACCCTCACGGCCAGCGCAGTCTTCACGGTGCTGTACGCAATTTTCGTGATTTTCGGCGGAATCCTCGGAAAGCTCACGGAAGGGCTCAAGATATACGCCTATATCATATTTGCCGTATATGCGGCCGTCGTCATAGCTATACTGGCCGTAGCCCTCAGCTCTAGGGGAGCCAGAACCAGGACGGTGAAGAGAATCTCCAAGGCCATGAAGTACTTAAGGCTCATCCTGCGGCTTCTGTCCCTTGCGGTCTCCATAACGGCCATAGCTTTCGCAACTTCAGACAACTACTCCGCAGCCCGGGAAGCGTGGGACATCGTGGTCCTGGTGCTGTCCATAATAATCCTTATAATCCAGATAATCCCGCTGCTTTTCGGCGGAGCCTTAAGGCTTTGCCGCTGGCTAATGTCTCCGGTGAAGGCCAAGTACCGCTTCAATGCGGTTGCCCTGGAATGGTACGACCTCGTCTCCACGGACCGCTCTCCCAGAACCGGCGTTAAAAGGGTTCCAAAGAAATTCCTGCAGGATGTGAGCCGGATTATAGATGACACCCTTATCCCGGCCCTTGGCAGGAAGTACATGGATTCCATAAAGCCCACCGCGCTGTACACCATAGCGGCCTCCGCTCCGGACGGGGACAGGCCGGTTGTGGAGGGCATCTTAAAGAGCATCTTCGGCTATGCCGCAGAGTTCGGCTATGTGGCGGAAGACCCCTGCCGGGATCTTGGATTTGAAGGAAGCATAGAGGAGGAGATACGCAAGCACAAGACCCTCAAGGAGCGGCTGTTCGGCGTTGGCGAGAAGGTTGGCAAAAAGGCCTTGGACAAGTTCATAAACTCCTCCACGGAAGAGAAGGACAAGAAGAAATGACACACGGACGGACAGACCCCTGCCCGTCTTTTCATGTTCCGGCAGCACGGCAAAAAATGATTATTTGGCGCATATCCTGCGGACAATTCTGTTTGGACCGTTAAGAAACAAATGTTTCTACTCCGGCCCGTTCATATCACCACAGGGCAGGCAAAACGGCCTTGGAACGCGCTATATGATGCCCCGTGCGTCCTTTTCCGTACAGAAGAAAAGGGAAGGAGCATGTCCTTCCCTGTGATAATTATCATGTGATAATAATTGAGCTTGCCGTTGTCTGCGGGCGTCAGAACTCAATCTTCTTTGCGATGTAGGCTTCAAGCTCATCTATGGGGAGACGGATCTGGTCCATGGTGTCGCGGTCACGGATTGTGACGGTGTTGTCGCTAAGCGTGTCATAATCTATCGTGATGCACATGGGGGTGCCTATCTCATCCTGACGGCGGTAACGCTTTCCTATGGACCCTGTTACGTCATAGGTTACGGAGAACTTCTTCGCAAGCATCCTGTACACTTCGTCCGCCTTGTCGGAGAGGTTTTTCTGGAGAGGCAGGATGGCTGCCTTGTAGGGAGCAAGGAAAGGATGAAGGTGCATTACCACTCGGGTGTCGTTCTTCTCTGCGTTCACGACCTCTTCATCATACGCGTCCGTAATCACCGCGAGGAACAGGCGCTCAACGCCGAGAGACGGCTCTATTACATAGGGTATGTATCTCTCATTCGTTACGGGGTCCAGGTAATCCATGCTCTCGCCGGATGTGTTCTGGTGCTGGGTGAGGTCATAGTCCGTCCTGTCCGCGATGCCCCAGAGCTCGCCCCAGCCGAAGGCGTAATAATACTCGAAGTCCGTTGTGGCCTTGGAATAGAAGCAGAGCTCTTCCTTGTCATGGTCGCGGAGCTTTAAATTCTCTTCCTTGATGCCTAGGTCCAGAAGGAACTGTTTGCAGAAATCCTTCCAGTATGCGAACCATTCGAGGTCTGTTCCGGGTTTGCAGAAGAACTCAAGCTCCATCTGCTCGAACTCGCGCACGCGGAAGATGAAGTTGCCTGGCGTGATCTCGTTTCTGAAGGACTTGCCTATCTGTCCGATGCCGAAAGGCACTTTCATTCTGGAGGAGCGCTGTACGTTCTTGAAGTTGACGAATATGCCCTGTGCGGTCTCGGGACGGAGGTATACGGTGTTCACCGTGTCCTCTGTGACGCCCTGGAAGGTCTTGAACATGAGGTTGAACTTGCGGATGGGAGTGAAGTCGCTCTTTCCGCAAACGGGGCAGACTATCTTGTGTTCAAATACGAATTTCTCAAGCTCGTCATTGCTCATGCCCTCAACCTTGAGTTCCATTCCGTGCTTCTTCGCATAGTCCTCAACGAGGTTGTCCGCTCTGTGCCTGGCCTTGCAGGACTTGCAGTCCATAAGGGGGTCTGAGAATCCGCCTATGTGTCCGGACGCCTGCCACGTCTTCGTGTTCATGAGGATGGCGCAGTCCAGCCCCGTGTTGTATGTGTTTTCCTGTACGAACTTCTTCCACCAGGCTCTCTTTATGTTGTTTTTGAGCTCCACGCCCAGGGGGCCGAAATCCCATGTGTTCGCCAGGCCTCCGTATATCTCGCTGCCGGGATAAATGAAGCCCCTTGTCTTGCAAAGCGCGACAAGCTTGTCCATGGTGACCGCTCTTTTATCTTTTGCCATGATATGACCTCTGTACTAAAGTCTCCGTCTTAAACAGTATCTAAATTTTATGAAAAAACAAGTGGGATGTCAAGCGATAGACCCCCCATGACGCATTGTTTGGATTGACAAGCCCCGGTTAGTCTGCTAGAATCCAAGCATAAGGATGCGGCATGGCATTTGCCATGCAGTGATACGATGTACATTACTGTTCAGTGAAAGGGGAGGCCATATGCATCCTTTTTTTGTTGCCGTTTTTTATGTATCCGTCAGCAGTTTGCGCCCTCCGGGCCCAAGCTTTGCCAGCTGAAAAGCCTATGCCGGTCTGCCCGGGAAAGGTGTAAAACTAATTTAACAGGGTCCAAAAAAGACCCTTCCAAGACCAAAAAACTGCGAGATATTATCCTGTAATCCGTTGAAAATCCTGCACATGTATGCTATCATTGAACGCAGGAATGGTGGAAGACATGACTGATACAGAGCAGAAAACGGCGGCTAAAGCGTTTGCGGAAAGATGGAAAGGACACGGATATGAGAAGGGGGAGAGCCAGACTTTCTGGATAGAGCTCCTTACCCAGGTCTTTGGCGTGGAGAATGCCTCAGATGTTATAAAATTCGAGCAGGAAGTTCATTTGGACAACACCAGCTTCATAGATGCCAGGATTCCGTCCACGCGGGTCATGATAGAGCAGAAGAGCATCACCAAGGATCTCAACAAGGCCATAAAGCAGTCAGACGGATCCATGCTTACTCCATTCCAGCAGGCAAAGCGTTATATCAGTGAACTCCCGGTAAGCGAACATCCGCTTTGGGTCATTACCTGCAACTTTAAAGAGTTTTACATCTATAACATGGACAACCCGAAGGGTGAGCCGGAAAAGATTCTCCTTCAGGACCTTCCCATTGAGTACTACAGGCTGCAGTTCATAATTGATACCAAGAGCGAGCATATCGCAAAGGAGACAGAAGTCTCCATAGCGGCCGGCGATATCGTTGGCCTTCTCTATGACGCCTTTGCAAAGCAGTACAAGGATATGAATAACGAGCACACGCAGCACAGTCTCAATGTCCTCTGCGTCCGTCTCGTATTCTGCCTCTATGCCGAGGATGCGGACATCTTCGGCAAGCGGGACATGTTCCATGATTACATGGCTGCTTTCAAGACCTTCCAGATGCGCAAGGCCCTTATAGACCTGTTCAAGATTCTGGACACGAAGGAAGAGGACAGAGATCCCTACCTTGCAGACGACAACCCGGATCTTGCTGCGTTCCCGTATGTCAACGGAGGCATGTTCTCAGACGAGGATATAGAGGTTCCGCCCTTTACGGATGAAATCCGCAACCTTCTTCTGAACAAGGCAAGTCTTGAGTTTGACTGGTCCGTCATTAGTCCCACTATATTCGGGGCTGTATTCGAGAGTACCTTGAATCCCGAGACCCGCCGTTCCGGAGGCATGCATTACACAAGCATTGAGAACATCCATAAGGTTATAGACCCTCTGTTCCTCAATGACCTTCAAAAGGAGTTCGACACAATAAACGCCAGCCCCGTATACAAGACCAAGGTCCGCAGGCTTGAAGACTTCCAGACCAAGCTCTCCATGCTTTACTTCCTGGACCCCGCCTGCGGCAGCGGCAATTTCCTCACAGAGACTTTCCTTTCCCTGAGGCGTCTTGAGAACAAGGCCATAAGCATCATCCTTCATGACCAGATAAAGTACGCAGAAAAGGGATACTCGCCTATTAAAGTGAACCTGGACCAGTTCTACGGCATAGAGATCAATGACTTCGCCGTGACCGTCGCAAAGACCGCTCTCTGGATAGCCGAGGCCCAGATGAAGAAGGAGACCGAGGAACTCCTGTACATGCATCTGGATTTCCTGCCGTTGAAGTCCAATACGAACATCATAGAGGGCAATGCGGTGCTTATGGACTGGGAGGATGTTGTTTCGAAGTCTAAGCTTACATATATCATGGGCAATCCGCCGTTTGTAGGGGCCCGCCTCATGAGCCAGGAACAAAAGAATGAGCTCAACAAGGTGTTCTATGGATGGAAGAATGCAGGCAACCTAGATTATGTTTCATGCTGGTACAAGAAGGCTGTAGACTACATGGAGGGAACGGAAATCCGTTCTGCGTTAGTGTCTACAAACTCTATCACGCAAGGGGAAAGTGTCAGTATATTATGGAAGCCACTTGTTGAGAGTGGCGTTCATATTGATTTTGCTCATCGCACATTCCGCTGGGACAGTGAGGCCAACATTAAAGCTCATGTCCACTGTGTGATTGTCGGATTTAGTATAGCACCATATAACAGTGACAGAATCATCTACACAGGCGATAGACCGCAGAAAGCTCATAATATTAATGGATATCTCATAGATGCAGACAACGTTTTTGTTGAGAGTAGAAAGAGTCCCATCAGTCCTGTTCCATGCATGGTATTTGGCAGCATGGCTAATGATGGTGGATGGCTTTGCAACTATTCTCCGAAAAAAAAAGATGCTATAGTCAAGGCATATCCACAAGCAGAGAAATTCATTAGAAGAATTTATGGAGCCGAGGAGTTCATTAATAACAAAGAGAGATACTGTATCTGGCTAAAAGGTGCTTCCCCTTCCGAATGGAATAAGATCAAGCCAATCTATGATGCTGTTCAAAATGTACACGAATATAGACTTGCTAGCAAGAGAGATGCAACAAGAAAGTTAGCCGATAAAGCAATGCTTTTTGGTGAGGTAAGACAACCTGAAACAGGTTACTATTTGCTTGTGCCTAGGGTATCATCTGAAAAGAGAAGGTATGTGCCTATTGGCTTTATGCACAGTGACATTATCTGTTCTGACTCAAATCAAATGGTCCCTAATGCTACATTATATCATTTTGGAGTCCTAACATCCAATGTTCATATGGCTTGGATGCGTGCAGTATGCGGCAGACTCGAAATGAGGTACAGGTATTCAAATGAAGTAGTGTACAATAACTTCCCTTGGCCCAATCCTACACCGGCACAGAGAGCCAAGATAGAACAGACGGCACAGGCAATTCTGGATGCAAGGAACCTGTATCCGGACAGCAGCCTGGCAGATCTATATGATGAACTTACAATGCCTATAGAACTCCGTAATGCTCACAGGCAGAATGACAGGGCCGTTATGGAGGCATACGGATTCTCTGTTAAGGATATGACAGAGTCCTCCTGTGTGGCAGAGCTTTTCAAGCTGTATGAGAGCATCACTTCCAGGATGGAAGCAGAGGCAAAAGCCGGCAAGTCTAAGAAGTCCAAGAAGTAGTTTCAAGAAGACGGATCATATAGATTTCCCCTGACATATCATTAAAAAACATTTCCACGCATTGCGTGGAAATTTTCAAAACAGGCAGAAATTTCGAGGTCACATAATTACGCACGGAGAGGCCAGCGCATGAGCAAAAAAAGACATTATGACATCCTGCCGGATTTCAGGCACTACACCTGGATTCATCTGCCGATGAACCGCTTTGTCCTAAGACTGGCGGCGGCTTTCATGCCAATGATTCAGCCCTGGCACAAACTGTACAGGAAGGAGCTCACTCGCAAGATGATTAAATTCAACGGCTTCAAGGCGAAGCTCATTCAGCCGGCCTCGGATGATTCACCCAAGGCTGTCATGCTGTACATCCACGGAGGAGGCTTTGCTCTCAAGGCGGCCGCATATCACAAGGAGCTTGCGCAGCATTACGCAGCCCGGACAGGCTGTACGGTGCTTTTTCCGGATTACAGCCTCACTCCCGGGAACAGGTATCCCGTGCAGCTGGATGAATGTATAAGCGCATATATGTGGCTTTCAACGCAGTATCCGGAGACAAAAATCATAGTGGGAGGAGACAGCGCCGGAGGGTGCATTGCGGCGGCTATGACCCTTGCCTGCAAAAGGGACGGTCTGCGGATTCCGGATGCTCTCATGCTGGTGTATCCGGTCCTGGACGCACGGATGCAGACGGAGTCCATGAAGGAGTACACGGACACCCCCATGTGGAACAGCAGATGCAACAGGAAGATGTGGGAGTATTACGCAGATTCGGAGCAGTATGAAGACCCGTATGTTTCGCCTGCCTGTGCGGATGATCTCACGTTTTTTCCCAGGACATATGTGGAGACAACGCAGTATGACTGCCTTCATGACGAGGGTATCATATTTGCGCAGAGGCTGCAGGAGCAGGGTGTGGCTGTGGAGGTCAATGAGACCAAAGGCACCATGCACGGATATGACATAGCGCAGAAGAGCCCGTACGTGAAAGAGCAGGTGGAAAGGAGAATAGCCTTTCTTGCATCCGTCATTGAAGGGGCATGACCTTTGCACGCGTGCGCGACAAAATTTTCGCCAACTTGCCTCAATCCGTTGAAAATCCCCTTCGGATATGGTATCATAGCTTCGTGATTTGCAAAGGGCGTATTGCGCCCTGCCGGCAGAGCGGCAGGGATTATGCGTTTTGGCCATGCGGGACATGGCCCGGACAGTGCGGGAAGTGCAATACGGGCTGGGGAAGCCGGGAAAACGGCAAGAAAATATTGCTTGTATGCGCATTTTGTTGGTTAAAGAGTTGTACTTTTTTGGGTTGCATATGATATAATCAAATGCAAGTAATATAATTACGCGTGCAGGCGGAAGCAGAGAAGGGCAGAAATGTTATCAGATATAGAAATCGCGGAAAGCTGCAGGATGCAGGACATAAGAGAGATAGGCGCAAAGCTCGGCCTTTCAGAGGATGATCTGGAGCTGTACGGAAAGTACAAGGCGAAGATCAATCTCAAGGACGTGAATCCAAAGTCCAGGCTGGTGCTGGTCACGGCCATCAACCCCACGGCAAGCGGGGAGGGCAAGACAACTGTCTCAATTGGCCTTGCAGACGGCATGAGCAGGCTGGGAGTGAAAGTGTGCCTGGCTTTAAGGGAGCCTTCCTTGGGGCCCGTGTTCGGAGTCAAGGGCGGAGCAGCCGGAGGCGGATATGCACAGGTCGTTCCCATGGCGGACATCAACCTGCATTTCACCGGAGATCTGCATGCCATAACTTCCGCAAACAATCTGCTGTGCGCAATGATAGACAACCATCTCCTCAGGGGAAATGCCCTGGATATTCAGGAAGTGTATTTCAGAAGATGCATGGATATGAATGACAGGGCCTTGAGGGAGTTTGAGATAAAGGGCAAAGCCGGGAACATGAAAGGCTGCGCGGACTACACGAGGACGGACGGGTTTGAGATCACGGCAGCCTCAGAGGTCATGGCAATCCTCTGCCTTGCAACGGATCTCGGAGACCTCAAGAAGAGGCTCGGAAACATCGTTGTGGGCGTGAACTCCAGGGGAGAGTATGTGAGGGCCAAAGACCTTCATGCGGAAGGCGCAATGGCAACCCTTTTGAAGGACGCCATAAAGCCCAACCTTGTGCAGACCCTGGAAGGAACGCCAGCCATCGTGCACGGCGGCCCGTTCGCCAACATCGCCCATGGATGCAATTCCGTAAGGGCCACATACACGGCCATGACCCTGGCGGATTATACAATCACGGAGGCAGGATTCGGCGCGGATCTCGGGGCGGAGAAATTCCTGGACACCAAGTGCCGCATAGCCGGCATCCAGCCGGACTGCGTCGTAATAGTTGCAACCGTTAAAGCCCTCAAGCTTCACGGCGGGGCGGCTAAAGCAGATCTTTCTGCGGAAAATCTGGAGGCCCTCAGAGCCGGAATCCCCAACCTTCTCAAGCATATAGAGAATATGAGGGACGTGTACAAAAAGCCGGTCATTGTGGCAATGAACAGGTTCGCAACAGACACCCCCGCAGAGATCCGGACGGTGCTGGACGCCTGCACCCAGGCGGGCGCGGAGGCCATCTTCACGGACGTCTTCTTGAAGGGCGGCGAAGGCGGCACGGAGCTGGCTAAAGCCGTTCTTAAGGCCTGCGAGGAAAAGAGCGAGCTCTGCTTCTCATATGACCTGGACGAGCCGTACAGGCAGAAGATAGAGGACATCGTAACGAAGATATACGGCGGAGACGGCGTGGATTATGAGCCGGCCGCAGAGGAGAAGATAGCAAATCTGGAGGCCCAGGGAATAAAAGGGCTGCCGGTAATTATTGCCAAGACGCAATACTCGCTCTCGGATGACCCCAAGAAATATGCGAGGCCCACAGGCTTCAGAGTGCATGTGAGGGATATCATATACAAGGGCGGCGCAGGATTTATTGTGGCTGTGGCGGGAGACATAATGCTCATGCCGGGCCTTCCCAAAGTTCCCTGCGCGGAGCATATAGACATCTCGGAGGACGGCGTAATTACAGGCCTTTCCTAAGGTATATTCCGCATCTTGCGGCATGAACGCACAGCCGCGGAAGAATTGAAGAATAGAAGATACGAAGAATGCGGGCCCCTCGCAAGGGCTCATGCACAGGCCGGACGGGCAGAAGAGAATATGGCAGAAGAGACCGAAGAAAAGAAGGAATATGAGCTCCCGGAGCCCACGAACTTCATAGAGCAGTTCATAAACGAGGACATAAAGACCGGGAAGTACGAGGCCAGGGGAAACAAGATAATGGTGCGCTTCCCGCCGGAGCCGAACGGGTACCTGCACATAGGGCACATAAAGGCCATGTGCATAAACTTCGGGGTGAAGGAGAGGTACCACGGGGAGCTCAATCTGAGGATGGATGACACCAACCCCGCGAAAGAGGACTATGAGTACGTGAAGAGCATCGTGGAGGCAATCCACTGGATGGGCTTCGAGTATGACAGGCTGGTGTTTGCCTCGGACTATTATGACCAGCTGTACGAGATAGCTGAAAAGTACATAAAGGACGGGAACGCATACGTGTGCGAGCTCTCGCCGGAAGAGATAACGGCCACCCGCGGCACGCTTACGGAGCCGGGCACACCGTCCCCGTACAGGGACAGGCCCATAGAAGAAAATCTCCGGCTCTTCCGTGAGATGAAGGCCGGAAAGTATCCGGACGGGGCCATGGTTCTGAGAGCGAAGATAGACATGTCCTCGCCCAACATAAACATGAGGGACCCCATAATATACAGGATAGCCCATGTGGAGCATTACAGGACAGGCAACAAGTGGTGCATATATCCCATGTACGACTTCGCCCATCCCTTATCCGACGCCATAGAGGGAATAACCCATTCCCTGTGCTCGCTGGAGTTTGAAAACCACAGGCCCCTGTATGACTGGGTAATAGAAAAAGCCGGCTTTGCCCAGCCCGTTCCCAGGCAGATAGAGTTCGCAAGGCTCAACATAACCAACACTCTCATGTCCAAGCGCTACCTCAAAAAGCTCGTGGACGAGGGATACGTGAGAGGATGGGACGATCCCAGGATGCCTACCATAATGGGCCTTCGCGAGAGGGGCGTGCCTCCCGAGGCGCTCAAGAAATTCTGCCAGGACGTGGGAGTCGCTAAAGTTTACTCCGTGGTTAACATAGCGCAGCTGGACAGCTGCATCCGCGACAATCTCAACGAGAACGCGGAGCGTGCCATGGCGGTCATAAACCCGCTGAAGCTTACGATAACCAACTACACGGGAGAGGAAGAGCTGGATTTTGAGCGCAATCCTGTGAAGAACACGGGCACGAGAAAGATAAAGTTCACGGGCAGCGTGTACATAGAGAGAGACGATTTCGCTCTCGTTCCTCCTCCCAAATACAAGAGGCTTGTGAAAGGCGGCACGGTGCGCCTCAAGGGCGCGTACATAGTCCGCTGCGACGAAGTCATCTGCGGAGAGGACGGAGAGGTCAAAGAGCTTCTCTGCACATACTTCCCGGAAACCAGATCCGGTTCCAGCGCGCCTTCGGCCGTAAAGGCAAAAGGCGTCATACAGTGGGTGGACGCGAAATACGGCAAGGACGCCGAATTCCGCAAGTACCAGCCCCTGCTGCTGGATGAGCAGTATCCGGACCAGGATTACGGCGAGAGGCTCAATCCGGACAGCGAGAAAGATTATTACGGCAAGGCGGAGCCGTTCTTAGCTGAGACGGAAGGATCATTCCAGCTCATGCGAGAGGGGTATTTCAAGCACAAGGCAGGCGACCCGCTTGTCCTGACCGAGATAGTTACCCTGAAGGACAGCTTCAACAAGTAAGCCCCGTATCCATATACGTACAGGGCTTTGAACGGGGGAGCCCGCAGGCTGAATGCGGGCGGATGACCCGCGCAGCGGGCAGAGAAAAGGCCCTCATAAGAGGGCGGGGGAAGCCCGGAAAGCGGGCATATAGTACGGACGCAAACATACAGACCAGCATATGATAATGGGGTGCGTATGACAGATTATATAGGCTTAATAGTGCTCATCGTATTGTGCGTAATAGCGCTCGTGGGATTCTTTATCGGCTTAGGCAAAGGCTTCATGGCTATAAGCTCCTGGGCCAATGAGTACGTCATCGGAACGTTTGGCGCCTTACTGATTGGAGTGTATGCGGGGGATATTCTTGCAGAGACGGCAACATGGCTTTCCGCGCTCATAGTTATTGGCGCGGGCATAGTCATCATGCTTGTTTTTATGATTATTTCGGCGGCGTTCCGCAAGGGCTTTGCCAGAGGAGTGGCGGGCCACAGGCGCAAGCTGGGATACCTGCAGATGACAGACCTGGAAGAGAGCGACAAGGACATCATGGACGCCCTTGCCCGCAAGGATTACAGGACGTACAAGAAAAAGTGGCGCTCGCGCAGGAAGATGTCCAAGCAGCACCGCGGCGGATGGGGAGTCGTGGACAGGATTTTCGGAGCCATAACGGGCGCCGTCAAATATTTCGTCGTGGCAGCCCTCATCGTGGTTTCCTGTCTTCTCATCCTGGACATCACCCAGATCACCGTGAACGGCGAGGCAATCACACAGGCATATCTCGGGTCCATCTTCAACTCGAGCGTCTGGGAGTACATCCAGCCGTACATCCTGGACTTCATCCTCATGGGAACCATCTTCGCATGCATCCGCAGGGGATACAAGGGCGGCCTGTTCTCCGGCCTGTGGACGATACTCGCAATCGCTCTGGTCATTCTCGGATTCTACGTATCCTACGTGATAGTCTTCAAGAGCGGCACGTTTGACGGCACGACAGAGTCCTTTGCCAGCAGCGTCCTGGCGGGATACCTCGGAGAGGGAGACACGTCCAATCTGATAGCCGGCATAATCCTCACGGCATTCCTGGGCATAATCTTCGCGATAATCATAATCCTTCTGGCCATCTTCATTCCGAAGGCCATAGAGGCCGCGCGTGAAACCAAGGTGTTCCACCTTGTGGACGGAGTTTTCGGTGCAATCGTTGTCACCGTGATAGTCCTTGCCGTGCTTCTGTTCGTATTCGGCCTCCTGTACACGCTCAACGATCTCGACCCTCTGCCGGGAATCTTCAGCAAGATCGGCTCATACTTCGAGGGCGGCGTGTCCAAGTACTTCTACTCGATGAACTTCCTCAACGACTTCGGCTGGATACCCAACCTATCACAGTATTTCGGCTGACGCCGGCAAACAATCACCAGATCTTTGCGGACAGGCCTAATGGCCTGTCCGTTTTGCAAAAAAACGCATGGATTGCATCATATGCCCGCGCATATGAGCGGACAAGCGATACGCGCAAAGGGCTTTGGGACCCGGCTGCGCATAAGGAGAATTGAATGGCAAAACAGTATTCCGGCGTCTCAACGCTCCGCAAAGGAGATGCGTCGGATGAAATCACGGAGGGCTGCCTTATTCTGGAGGGAGGCGCCTTCAGAGGCCTGTACACGTCCGGAGCACTGGATGCTTTCATGGAAGAGGACCTCAACATGAGCTGCTCTGTGGGAATTTCCGCAGGGTCTCTCAACGGCATGAACTACATTTCCGGGCAGATAGGCCGCTCCGGAAGGATGAACCTGCAGTACCGCCATGACGGCCGCTACTGCGGTTTCAGGGCTCTTGTGCAGAACAAGGGAGTCATAGGCTTCAAGTTCATATACGGCACAATGCCTAACGTGGAGGACTTCAACGGGGAGCGCTTCTATTCCCGCCCCATGAAGTTTTACGCCCAGATGGCAAGCCTTGAGACGGGCGGGGCGGAATACGTGGAGAAGAACTCCGGAACGGACATATGGCAGGCCGTAAGGGCATCATCCTCAATGCCGTACGTATCCAAAAAGGTTATAGTGGACGGCAAGCCCTATCTGGACGGCGGATGCGCGTGCAAGGTGCCTGTGGACTGGGGCAAAGAGCACGGCTATGACAAGACCGTAATAATACGCACCCGCGAGCGCGGCTGGCGCTATCCCGTAAAGGACAAGCCCTCAAAGATGCCGTACCGTTTCTACCGCAAATATCCAGAATTCGCGGAATCCCTTGCAACCACGGAAGTACGGCACAACGAGGCCTGCGCCCGCATGGAGCAGATGCATGACAACGGCGAAATCTTTGTCCTGTGGCCTTCGGAGCACGTCACCGTCTCCCGACTGGAAAAGGACATGGAAAAGCTGGGAGCCCTGTACTGGCTGGGCTACAATGACGCCAAAGCGGCCATCCCTGCCATAAAGGAATTCCTGGGAGCGAAGTAATCCGCCCGCACATATCGCTCTCCCAAAGACTCGAGGGGAGAACGGAAAAGCAGCAAAAATCCGCCGGCAGCGGCAAAGCGCAAAAGATTGCAAACATGGGCCGGGGGTATGGACAAATCCCCCGTGCGGCATTAAAATATACAAGCAGCAGACAGGCCCCGCGGGGCCTGCGAGAAGGAGACACACATGAAGGTTATATTATTGCAGGATGTGAAGGGCCAGGGAAAGAAGGGAGACGTGCTGGACGTGAATGACGGCTTTGCGCGCAACTACCTTGTGAAGAAGGGATACGCAGAAGTGGCAACGGCAGCCAAGCTCAATGACATGAAGATGAAGAAGGAGTCCAATGATTTCCACAAGGCAGAGGAATTGGCTGCCACAAAAGCTTTGGCGGCTGAGATAAAGGGGAAGACGTTTGAAGTAAAGATCCGTGCCGGCCTAAAGGGCAAGGTGTACGGCGCCGTAACCGCACAGAACATAGCGGACGCCCTTTCTGCCGCCGGGTATGACATAGACAAGAAGAAGATAGTCTTGGACCAGCCCATAAAGCTTATCGGAGACTATCCCATCGACATCAAGTTCATGGAAGGCGTCCAGACCAAGATCATCATAAGCGTGGTGGCTGCTGAGTAACAGCCCAAAAGTGCGGGCATACGGCCCATATGCCGCAGTCAATTTTATCGTGCAACAAAAAAGGGAGTCCGTTCAAGGCTCCCTTTTGAACAGTCAACTTTTATGCGAAACAGCCCCGGCACATGACCAGTGGAGGCCGTCAGCTCCAATCTTGGATATAGCCCCGGGTCTTTTGGGGACCATCAACTCCAATCTTGGATATAGCCCCGGGTCTTTTGGGGCCGTCAACTCAAATTTTGGATATAACCCCGGACCTTTTGGGGCCGTCAACTCCGATCTTGAATATAGCTCCGGGTCTTTTGGGACCGTCAGCTCCAATCATGGATATAGCCCAGTCTCAAGAGCCGTCAGCTCAATTGCATGAAACAGCCCCAGCATTATGCATGTCGGGGCCGTCAACTCATTATTTGGATATAGCCCCGGACCTTTTGGGGCTGTCAGTTTATTCCGTGCCCTCGTGGGCTTTTTCGCGCTCCTCTTTCTCATGCTCTTCCTCGCGGGGAGCAGGACGGGATGTGAGGGCTATGTGCAGCTCGTCCGTGGCTTTGCGGAGCATGGCGTCTATCTCTGCAGGAGAGAGGTCCTTTGCGTTCTCAGGCATTATGACCCAGTCTGCAGGAGGAAGGGGCATGTCCTGGTTCTTGTCCTCCCAGTACTGGGCAAGGCCTATGACCCTTGCGTACGGCATTATCTTGTAGTACATCTGGGGGTCGTCATTGTACCAGCTCTGCATGTCCTCTTTGGTGGCGGACATAATGGCGTTGTGCAGCTTGCCCATTTCGTCCATCTCGCTGTCATACTTCCTGCTTCTGCGGATAAGCAGCGGCGCCAGGATGAAGAGTATGCAGAAAGCCTCGGAGATTACTTCCTTGCTTAAGTTTCCCACAATGTATGAAGGGATGAGGAAGACGTATGCGAGGACGGTGAGGACGCACATCACAAGCACGGCGGCGACCATCACAATCTTCATGGTTCTGGAGGATTTCTCCCTGTTGTACATGAGCGTCTCCATGATGGCGTATATGATGAGCGCCGGGATTATGACAATGAAGCTCATGTAGTAGTTTACGTTGCTGGCCACTCTTGTCTGCGCCACAAGAAGCGGCGCTATGCCCATGATCACGATGCCTATGATCGTTATGATCAGCGAGACTATTATTGAAACGGTGTCGTACAGACCTCTGGTGTGTTCGTTCAGATGCTCCGCCGCGGCGTCCGCAAGGACGTAGTACTTGTTCTTTATGGAGCTGAGCTTCACGCGCTTTCCTTCCTTGAAGAGGTTGTAGAAGAGGTATTTCTCGTATTCCTCGGAGCCTTCCGGAAGCAGATGGGCCACGCGTACAAGAGTGGGGTCGCTTGGATCTGTGAGGTCCATCTTGAGATACCCTCTGTTCGCCCAGTACACAACGAGAGACGAGATGTCTTCCCTGCCCACACGGTTGTCCGCAAGCTTTCCCATGCGCATGGGGTTCATGTCCTTCATGGCGTCGAAGCCCTTTTCCTTGGTCCTGCGCTTTCCGCGGAATACCGTGAACTTCAGAATGAGGACTATAACAATGAGCCCTGCCGCGGCGACCGCAAACCAAAGGGGAGAGCGGTCCCTGTACTTCCTGAGGGAACCGGCTGTGAAGGTCATGGTTATGCGCAGCTCAGAGCCTTCCTCGTACTCCCAGCCGTCCAGATTTGCGGATATTACGGTGCGGCCTTCCGCGTTTGTGCTCTGCGTCCATTCAAGCCCTTCGCCCAGCTCCTCACCTGACTCCGCGGTCAAAATGCCAGTGACATCCTCGTTGTAATTGTCCGGCAGAATGCAGGTTATGGAGCCTGTTGTCCAATGAGACACGAACTCCTGCTTCTTCTCGAATGCGAGAAAGGTAAGGGTGTAGTCATCATCCGCCCTGGTTATGCAGTAGTCGTATGTGAGCTTGTACGTGTGGGGCGTGAATTTCGCCGACTCGCCGCCTATCTCGACAGAGAAGTCATGATATCTTGTGGAGGCTATGCTGAACTCGACTTCCTCCTCAATCTCCTCGCCGTTTGAATCGGTCGCAATCTCAACGGCCTCAAGGTTGCGGACCATCTCGCCGTTCGAGATCTCAAGAAGCCTTTCAAACGCTGAGTCTCCGTGGAAGTCAATGGTTATGATTTCCGTAGCGCTTACGCATCTGTCCGAAGAGATGTCATATGTTATGTCATATGACGTCACCATGGTCTCGGACTCGCCCGAATGCGCATCCTCTCCTCCGGAAGAGGAGCATCCTGCCAGAAAGACAAGCATAAAGACAGCCGCAAGGGCAATGAAAGCCAATGCGGCCAGTATGCGTGCTCTGCCTTTTAATTTTCTCATCATTCTCCCCGGTGCCGCCCCGTGCGGCATGCAACAGACATTTTCCCAAACAGGCTGTAAAAGCCGCCGTATGGCGGCATAAGCTCAGAATCTCTTTATTTCGTTCAGGGCATTCTTCAAGAAAGCCTGCGCGAAAGAATCCTTCTGCACGGCGGCCTGTGCCTCGTCAAAGGTCATCCACTGAGCGTCGGAAAGCTCTTTCTCGTCAATCACCAGATTGCCGTCCTCGGCCATCACAAGATAGTTGAGGAGCAGGAGATTCTTGTCCTCGTTGTACTTGGACATCATGTATTTGAACTTCACAACGTCCAGTCTGGTCTCTTCCTTGAACTCTCTCGTTACGGTCTTCTCCGGAACCTCGCCCTTCTTCACATGGCCTGCGAAAAGAATATAATCCTCATGGCCGACATGGCGCGCCATGAGAATCTTGTCCTTCGCCCTGTTTGTGACAACGAGGGAGACGGAAACACCGTACTGCGGATGACGGAACTCCCCGCATTTTTTGCAGTATGGAACCAGCCCTTCCCCCGGGGCGTATACGAGAGAAAGTTTCTCTCCGCATTCTGTACAGTACATCGTATCCTCCAAAGGCGCCCGCCCAGCCGCTTCGCATGCTCTCAATCCTTTCCGCGGGCCGTATCTTCGTTCTTTCTATTTATCTTAACAGTATATACTTGCATATTTGCGATTTCAATAGCATTGAGAATTTTTTTGCCAAAACTTCGCAAACAGCCTGCAATTTGCCGCATCCGGCCGGCTTAAACCGTTTCCATTACAATGGAACCTGTTCTAAGTACATATCCCCTTCAGGGCGGCTTAGTTGCGGACACATCGCAAGGATCATTCGGCAGGTCAGTTTTAGCATTCTTAATGAAAGCATGTGGTCAAAATGAATTCCTTCTTATGACATAATTTAAATATAATAAAGTACGAAACTTTCACAAAAAAATCATAAAAAATGGCTTTAAATTAGAACATTATTATGTTATTATAATGCAGTATTAAAGTGCAAGGAGATGCGATATGGCACAGATTATACCTATGAAGGATCTGAGAGATACAAACAAGATATGTGAGATGTGCAAGAATACCAGCGAGCCTATATTCATTACTAAAAATGGATATGGTGAGCTTGTTATTATGAGTATGCAGACTTATGATGCAATAACAGAGATACATGACAAGATTTTGCTTGGACAGCAGCAAATCAAGGAGGGCAAGTATGTTGATGGTCCATCCTTTATGGAGGCACTGAAAAAGGAGTATGTCAAGTAAGTATTCTTATGTAATTTCTGAGCAGGCTGAGGATGAAATACAGTGCAGTTGTTTTTACCTCGTTAATATCGTAGGCAATCAGATTGCAGTAAACGAACTGTATTCACAGTTGTATAGTTCATTAGACTTGATCTGTGAGTACCCTTATATGTATCCGGATTGCCGTATCTACAATATACAGGATGAACTGATACGTCATGCAAATGTCGGTTCATATGTTTTGGTTTATCAAATAGAAGACGCCAAATCTCTAATAGATGTTCTGCATTTTTTTGGTAAAAATCAGAATATTGCTAAACTTATGGAGAAAAACAGTTATCTCAATTAAGAGATAATCAGGTTTTACAGTACAAAAGGGGCATTTGTCAAAAGTATTGACATATACGCCCCCTTTGGTCTATAATGAGTTTAAGAAATCGCACCGGGCGCGCGGTTGGCGATTTTTTTATATTGAGAGCAAAAAAAAAGAGCAGAACCCGCTCGTTTATGAAAGTTTACGAAAGCAGATCCGTAGGAAGATCAATGGGGGAAGGGTTCATTGCAATTACAGCCTTGAAGGCAAAGGAAGGCATATGGAATATTGCGATGCGCAGAGGCTGCTTGAAGAGCACGGGCAGGAACAGCTTCTGCAGTATTATGATGAACTTGATGAGGCGGAAAAAAAGCAGCTGCTTGCGGACATAGCGAAGATCAACTTCAATATCGTTGAGAGCAAAAGCCCGCATGAAACGAAGATAAGAGGGCACATATGCCCTGTTGAAGCCGTTTCAATGGATGTCATTGCCAAAAGGAGGGACGAGTTCTACGAGGCCGGCAAAAAGGCCATAGTGGAAGGCAAAGTGGCCGCAGTGCTGCTTGCTGGCGGTCAGGGTTCCAGGCTCGGTTTCCACAAGCCCAAGGGCATGTACAACATGGGCCTGACCAAAAATCTCTCAATCTTTGAGCTCCAGTTCAGGAATATCCTCAAAGTGGCGCATGAGACGGCGTATTTCCATATCTTTATCATGACCTCCCGCCAGAACCATGATGAGACGGTGGAGTATTTCAGGTCCGTGAACTTCTTCGGCTACCCGGAGGAGAAGATACATTTTTACATCCAGGACGTCTCCCCTGCGTGCGGTTATGACTACAAGGTATTCCTGGACACCAAGTGCCACGTGGCCCTCTCTCCCAACGGAAACGGAGGATGGTACTCATCCCTTATCCGAAACGGCCTGGGGGATGTGGTCCACGGAAACGGCATAGAGTGGATCAACGTTTACGCCGTGGACAACGTGCTGCAGAAAATCTGCGACCCCGTCTTCATAGGGGCCACCATACTCAAGGGCGTAAAGTGCGGGGCGAAAGTTGTCAAAAAGGCGTACGCCGGCGAGAAGGTTGGCGTCCTCTGCCTGGAGAATGACAAGCCCGCCATCATCGAGTATTACGAGATGCCGGAAAACCTCAAGAGCCTCACGGACGAAAACGGCGAGCTCGTGTACAGGTGGGGCGTCATCCTCAATTACCTCTTTGACGTTGAAATCCTGGATGACACCATCCGGGCGAGACTTCCGTACCATGCCGCGGAAAAGGCAATAGCCCATATGGAAAACGGGGAAAGGGTCACTCCTTCCAAGCCCTGCGGGTACAAGTTCGAGACTCTTGTAGTGGACATGGTAAAGCGCATGGGCTCATGCCTCGCGTACGAAGTGGACAGGGAGAAGGAGTTCGCTCCCGTCAAGAACGCAACGGGCCTGGACAGCGTGGAGTCCGCAAGGGAGCTTCTCATAAAGAACGGCGTGGAGCTGTAATTCAAAAGGGCCTTCAACTGCTCATAACCCGCTTGAAACCCAGTTTGAAAATTGTGAAAACGAGGTTATTCTTATGCGAAATTTCGGCTAAGAATAGCCTTTTTATTTGCCACTCATTCATTTGGGTGTTAAAATCAAGATGATAAAAAAGGCCGTCTGCTGGGAGGCCCGCATGAGAGAGAGGAAGATACAGAGGTTGATATGAAAAGTCTTGCCAAGAAGATGCTTATAGTAGCCGTTGCGGCGGTCTGTGCCGCCGCCCTGTGTTTTGGCGCATGCTCCGCCAGCAAAGATGATCCTAATAACGAACCGGCATTTGATGACAACGGAGAAACCACAGACCCGGTCGATACGGGCACAACCCCAGACCAGGACGATACAGGCTTTGTAACAGACCTGGGCAATACCGGCGCGGATGGCACGGACAGCGGCAATGGAACAGACACAGATGCCGCAGCATCATCCGGTTCCGGGACCGTCATAAGCAACACCGTCGTCAATAATTATTACACCATGACGGACGAGCAGTTCCAGCAGTATCTGAACAGCATCAGCTCAAACGGATCCGGCGGCAGTTCTGCCATAGAGGCTGCCAGCGCGAGGTCTGTGTTCAGCAGCGTGTCAGTGCTTTCCTTCCTGAATTATCGGTCAACAAGCTCATCGGGATACGGTTTTAACAGAAGGCAGACATACGTTTTCAGCGACAATGCATATGCCGGCTCCGGTGTTATAGTGGATTTGGACAAGGACAGCGGGGATGCATATGTGCTCACAAATTGCCATGTGGTATATGATGACACGGCTGTGACCCCTGTTTCGGACAGAGTGTATTTGTATCTGTACGGACAGGACATCGAAGACAAGAACTACAGCATAACAACCGTCTCAACGACATACACATACGAGGGAACGGATTATTCATACACAAAATGCGTTACGACAGGCGATGATGATTACTGCATAGAGGCTACGGTAGTGGCGGCATCTGTCCAGTATGACCTGGCTCTTCTGAAAGTTTCGGGGAGCGAAGTGCTCAAAAACAGCAGCGCCATTGCGGCCGCATTCGCAGAGGATGATGAAGTGTACGCCGGCCAGTCCGTGTACATTGTGGGCAATCCGCTGGGAGACGGTACAACAGTCACAACAGGCGTAGTATCGCAGGAGAGCGTGGAAAACAACCTTTATGTCAACAGCACCACATCCACTCTGTACCGTGAAATAAAGACAGATGCGGCCGTCAACGAGGGTAACTCTGGCGGAGCCATGTACAACTCCAGCGGCGAAATCATAGGCATCATACATTCCAAGATGGAATCAACCAGCGTGGACAACAATGCCTTCGCTTTGGCGGGCAGCTATGTAAAGAGAGTGTATGAGCTCATGAAGGATTCTTCAGACGGCACACAGATAACGGATGCAGGCATCTCAAGGGCATACCTTGAAGGCGGCTACTCAGTGGACGCTTCAACATATTACGGTTACACCACGCAGAACGCCATATCCACAGGCTATGAGATTACATACTCATATGCATACTTGGATGAAACCGGTTCCGTTCCCAGAGCCAGAGTCATTGATGAAGTGGCGGTCACAACAACCTCATACGGCCTTGAAGTAGGTGACATCATAACCCATCTTACCATAACGGACACAGAAGGCAATAAAGTGGAGGACCTGGACATAACCCGCAAGTTCCTTTTGGACGATGCCCTCATCTCATACAGGAACGGATATACAGTGACGCTGACATATTCCAGAAACGGGGAGACCGGTACTGCGAATGTCAGCTGCGAGTGGGTATCGCAGATGTGATTTCTTAAGGCTTCTCCTGCAGTGCATTATTTATACAGCGTAAAATGATGCCCGGACAAGTGCCTGGCAGGGGATGATTAGAACAATAACCGGCACAGGCCGGGATAACCGGCACAGGCTGGTCGGCAAAAACCATATTCAAACGGCTGAGGATGAAATGAAGAAGGCTGTGATTGCCGCGGCGTGCATTGCATGCGCGGCGGCGATAACTTTATGCGGATGCGCGAGAAAAGCGACTGTGGAGAATGACTATGGCACCTTCACGGATGACCAGTATTCTGCTATTATGGACTATCTGGAGAAGAATGATGCCAGTGACGCCCGGCAGATTGCCGCGGCCAGCGCAAGCTCGGTCCTCAGCAGCGTGTCCATATATTCCGTGCAGACATACAGGGAAACAAGCATGTCCGGCAGTTTCATGCGCCCTTCATATTCATACACGTATATAGATTACCTGTCATACGGGTCCGGCGTAATCGTGGATCTGGACAAGGAAAACGGGGACGCGTACATCCTCACGTGCTGCCATCTCATCTATGATGACTCCATGACAAGCACCATATCCCAAAGAGTGTACATGTATCTGTACGGGCAGGATATTGAGGGGGTCAACTTCACAATAGATGAAGAGGAAGAGGACGGAACCGAAGACGGCGCAACATACTCCGGCAGCGCATATTACAAGTACGTTTTCACGGATGATGATTACTGCCGTATGGAGGGCACTGTTGTGGCGGCTTCCACAACATACGATCTGGCCCTCATAAAGGTCACGGGAAGCGATGTCATTAAAAAGAGCGGAGCCGTTGCCGCGGATTTCGCGGAAGACGATGAAGTGTACATAGGCCGCTCCGTGTACGCCGTGGGCAATTCCCTGGGCGAGGGCACGGCCGTGACAACCGGATCCATTTCCAAGGACAGCTATGAGATTACGTACAGCGTGAAAACGGGAAGCTCCAATACATACAGGGTCATCCAGACGGATGCGGCCGTGAACAGCGGGAACGGAGGCGGAGCCCTGTACAACCTTGATGGCGAGATCATAGGCATTGTCAACGACAAGGACGCAAGCGGAACGGACAACATCGGATATGCCCTGGCAGGCAGCAATGTGAAGAGAATCTGCCAGCTTATGCTGGACACTGCTTCGGACAGCGCCATAACCCGTTCGGGCATCTCAAGGGGCTACCTCAAGACCTCAACATCTTCCGGCGGGCGTCCGGGATGGGAGTCATCCACAAACTCCGGCAGCAATGCGGGATATGAAGTCACAAACACGTCATCCGTATACGATGAAGACCTGCAAGCTGCAAGAATCAAGGAAGTGGTGTCAGCGAACACTGCCGCATACGGCCTGCAGGACGGGGACATCATAACCCATCTCCTCATGACGGACGCAGACGGCAACACTGTAGAGGATCTGGACATAACCAGGAAGTATCTTCTGGATGACGCCCTAATTTCATACAGGAGCGGATATACCGTGACGCTCACATACATCCGGACCGCTGAAGACGGTTCGCAGACAGAGGGCACGCAGAATGTGACCTGCCAGATGTCCGGAATAGATTAAAGCTCATAAATCGGCACAATCCGGGCCTGCCGGCAGGCGGCCCTTGAAAGCCCCGTATCCCGGGACGTATGCATATAACAGGCATTAGGCCAGAGGGTATCATGAAAAAGGCTGTAATCGCCGTGGCGGCAGTCGCCTGCGCGGCGGCAATAACATTGTGCGGCTGCGCCAGTAAAGTGACGGTGGTCAACAATTACAATACGATGACGGATGAGCAGTTCGCCACATTCATGAGTCAGATGGAGGAGAGCGGCGCCAGCGTGGAGTCCATGATAGACGTGTCCAGCTCGCGCGCCGTCATGAGCAACGTGTCCATCCTTTCCATTATGCTGGACCAGGAGCGCGGGAGCAGCACGTATTACGAGGACGTGGCGTATTACGGCTCCGGCGTCATAGTGGACCTGGACAAGGAAAACGGGGACGCATACGTTATAACAAACTGCCACGTGGTGTATGACGACACCGCCTTTCAGCCTGTCGCCCACAGCATATACCTGTATCTTTACGGACAGGACATAGAAGGAACCAACTACAATCTCTACTCTAAGAGAGCCAGCCTTTACAACAGCACATACTATGAATACGTGGTCCAGGATGATGACGATTACCGCATAGAGGCCAGCGTTGTGGGCCTTTCCGCGCAGTATGACATAGCCCTTCTCAAAGTCACCGGAAGCGAGGTCCTCAAGAACAGCGACGCAAGGGCTGCGGTTTTTTCAGACGATGACGAGGTGTATGCCGGAGAGTCCGCGTATGCGGTAGGCAACCCTCTCGGCGAAGGCACCACAGTGACCACAGGCGTCGTGTCCCAGGATTCCGTAATAAATCAGCTCAACATAAAGAGCACCACGTATGACCTCTACAGGGAAATAAAGACGGACGCCGCCGTGAACGGCGGAAACTCCGGCGGCGGATTCTACAACGCAAGGGGAGAGCTCATAGGCATCATAAATTCCAAGCTCGAGGACGAGAGCGTGGACAACAGCGCGTACGCCCTGGCCGGAAGCTATGTCAAGAGGCTGTACAAGTACATGATGTATCTCAACCCCAATGACACCGCCCTCACAGACCTCAGCTTCTCCAGGCCCTATCTGTACTACAGCGAGACCAAGGAATATTCCAGCTACTACGGCGCGTACATCCAGGAGGAGCAGGATACCGGCTACGAGACCTCATATTCATATTCCGCCCTGGACACCAGCGGAACCACTCCGCGCGCCAGAATCATTGAGACCGTTTCCGTGACCAGCACATCCTACGGCCTCTCGAAGGGAGACGTCATAACGCATCTCACTATAAAGGACGCGGGCGGCAATGCCGTAGAGGACATGGACATAACCCGCAAGTACATGCTTGACGACGCCCTTCTTTCATACCGTGACGGATACACCGTGACCCTCACATACATCCGCGGAGACAACGACCCTGCGGAAAAGGACGTTACCAGCCACATCAAGACCTACAACGTGGAGCCCTGATAACAGCTTGCACACTGCAATCAAACAGCATGCAACAAAAGCCATCCGCTAAACGGGTGGCTTTTTTGAACAGGTGCATGGATATGCTGGTTTTGAGCCGGCTTCAGTCTATCGTCTTTTCGCCGTTGTAGAGATCGTAAGGCGTTACCTGGTATACGTAATAGTTGAGCCAGTTCATGTAGAAAAGATTGGCCGTGGAGGTCCAGTTCATCTTCACTTCGGTGCAGCTGGAGTCTATGAAGTAGTTGGCGGGAGGCTTTATTGGAAGCCCTTTGGCAAGGTCCCGCTCGTACTCGTTCTTCAGGGTGTAGCGGTCATATTCCATATGGCCGGTTACGAAGACCTGGCTGTTGTCCAGGCTCTTTATTATGGACGCCCCGGCGCGCTTGGAATAGGCCAGGATTTTAAGTTCCGGAACGTTTTCTATGTCTTTTGCGTACACAAGCGTGTGGCGGGAGTGGGGCATATGGAACTCGTCCGAAATGCCGCGCATCAAGGGCTCCGGCTTTTCCGTGTGGACTCTCTGGTGGGCGAAGACGCCGAAGCACTTCTCTTTCAGTGGGTGCTTCTGGATTCCGTAGAAGTAGTGGAGAGCCGCCTGCGCTCCCCAGCAGATGAAGAGGGTTGAGGTCACATTGGTCCTTGTCCAGTCCAGGATTTCGCACAGCTCCTTCCAGTACGCCACGTCCTCGAACTCCATGTTCTCCACAGGAGCTCCGGTTATAATCATGCCGTCGTACTTGAGGTTCTTCACTTCGTCCCAGTACTTGTAGAACTGGTCCATGTGGGACTTGTCCGTATGGGTGGAAGTGTATGAGGATGTCTTGACAAGGGTGATGTTCACCTGCAGGGAGGAGTTGGACAAAAGGCGCATGAGCTGCGTTTCCGTGTCCACTTTCGTGGGCATGAGATTGAGGATGGCTATCTCAATGGGACGGATCTGCTGCGTGTACGCCCTGTGGACGTCCATTACGAATATTCTTTCTCCCGTCAGGATGTTGTATGCGGGAAGTTCCTTATCAATGACAATGGGCAAAACGGGCCTCTCTTTTCAAATAAAACAAAAATGTAAAAGCCGGAACAGTGTTCCGGCTTTTGTGCGCCGGCATTAAAGTCTTGCCGGCCGCTTTATGCGGCGGCTTCGGCAGGCTGTTTAGATCTTTGCAAGAGCCTGGTCCAGGTCTGCGATGATGTCTTCCGGAGACTCGATGCCCACGGAAAGGCGGATGAGGTTGTGGGATACGCCCGCCTCTTTGAGACCCTCTTCGGAAAGCTGCCTGTGCGTTGTGGTGGCGGGATGAAGAACGCATGTGCGGACGTCCGCCACATGGGTCTCCTGGGTTATGAGATTCATGGACTCCATGAGATGCCAGCACTCCTTGTCTCCGCCCTTGATGCCGAAGGCCATCATGCCGCCCTGTCCCTTGGGCATGTACTTCATAGCCAAGGCATGATACTTGTCCGTCTCAAGGGAGGGATGCTGCACGAACTCAATCTTCGGATGCTTGGAAAGGAACTCTGCGACCGCTTTTGCATTGGAGCTGTGGCGCTCCATGCGGAGTGCGAGGGTGTCGCAGCCTATCCATGACAGGAATCCGTTCTGCGGGCTCATTATGGCCCCCAGGTCTCTTATCATCTGCCCGCGGCACTTTGTGCCGAAGGGCACGGGAAGATCCGCGTATACAAGGCCGTGGTAGCTCTCGTCCGGCTCGTTGAAGGACTTGTACCTCATGTTGCCCTTGTAATTGAAGTTGCCAATCTCCACGATGCAGCCGCCGAGGGCGCATGCGTGGCCGTCCAGATATTTGGTGGAGGCGTGCACGATGATGTTTGCGCCCCAGTCGCCGGGACGGCAGAGAACGGGGGTGGCAAGAGTGTTGTCTATTGCGAACAGCACGCCGTATTTCTTTGCAATGCGGGCAATCTTCTCAAGGTCCAGGACGATGATTGCGGGGTTTGCGATTGTCTCCGTGAAGATCATCTTGGTCCTGTCGTCTATGAGCTTTTCAATCTCTTCCTCCGGAGCGTCCGGGTCAAAGAGGCGGACCTCAATGCCGAGCTTGGGCAGGGTAACCGTGAAGAGGTTGAACGTGCCGCCGTACAGGGCGGATGAAGACACCACATTGTCTCCCGCTTCGCAGACGGTGAGGATGGCAAGGGACGTGGCGCTCATTCCGGACGCCGTGCCTATCGCGCAGATGCCGCCCTCAAGGGCCGCAACCTTTCCTTCGAAAGCCGTCACTGTAGGGTTGGAGAGACGGGAGTAGAAGTATCCGCTGCTCTTCAGGTCAAAGCAGTCCGTCATATCCTGCGAAGATGCGTAATACCATGTCGTGGACTGGTAAATGGGGGGAACGCGGCTCTCTCCGTTTTTCGGATCCCAGCCGGCCTGCACGCACAGTGTGTCAAGATTGTACTTGCTGATGTCTTTCATATCAAGCTCCTGTTGTGTTCATTTATATACAGGCTCCTGCGGAGCCCTGGGTTCTGTTTATGAGATGCGGAATAAAATAAAAGATGCGGTGTCTTCCGAAAAGCACCCTTTTATGGCATTTGTTTAGCCATATGCGGGGGCTATTTGTCGTACTCCTTGAGAGCGCGCTCCAGGGCGCGCTTCTGGTCCTTTTCCGCAATTGAGCGCTTCTTGTCATAGAGTTGCTTGCCTTTGCAGAGGGCCACTTCCACTTTCACGAGGCTTCCCACCCAGTACAGGGAGAGTGGGATGAGCGTGTAGCCTTTCTCATTGACCTTGCCGGCTATCTTGGCTATCTCCGCCTTGTGCATGAGAAGCTTTCTGTCCCTTTTGGCATCCTTGGGCGAAAAGGCTCCGGCCTTGTCATACACCTTGATGTGCACGTTCTTCATGTACATCTCGCCGCCGGCTATAAGGCAGAAGCTGTCCTTCAGGTTGCATCCGCTTGTGCGGAGAGACTTTACCTCAGAGCCGGCCAGAACCACCCCGGCCTCATATTTTTCTATTACGAAGTACTCATGCAATGCGTACTTGTTGTATGCTATCTGTTTGTTCTGCTTGTTCATCTGTCTTCCAGCATTATAGCACATATATGCGCTGATTAAAAGAGTTTTTGCTCTGTTTGGAAAAAATTTGCGCCGGGAGCGGCACCGGCGCTTTGGCGGCGTGTTCTGGAGCGGGGAGTCAGGTGATTTCCCTGAAGAAGATTCTGCGGGTGACAGCGTCCGTGTCCGCGACTTCTATGCGTATCTTCTGGCCCAAAGTATAGCTTTTGAGCCTTCCGGAGAGGGTGAACTTTTCCGGGATGCATTCATATTCACCGTCCAGGGACTCTATGGGGATGAGCCCTTCAACGGTGTTGTCCAACACGGCATATATGCCCTGCTTTGAGACGCCGGATATGACGGCGTCATACTGCTGGCCCACCTTGTCCTGTATGTATGCCACCTTGTACAGGGTATCCACGGCCCTTTCGGCCTCGTCCGCGTTGCGCTCCTTTGCGGAGCAGTCTATTCCCGCCTGATGGGCGTCATTCCTGAGCTTTTCCAGGTCCTTGGATGAATTGTGCAGGATGGCTTTCACTGCCCTGTGCACGAAGAGGTCCGGGTATCTGCGGATGGGGGAGGTGAAGTGGCAGTACAAGGGAGAGGCCAGGCCGAAGTGGCCCAAGTTCTCTTCGCAGTATCTGGCCTTCTGCATTGTGCGGAGCATTACCTGGTTTATTGTTGCAAACTGCGGAAGGTTCCTGGACTCCTCCAGAATGCGGGCGAAATCCAGCGGCTTTATATCATCCTGCTTAAGCCTAATGCGGACGCCCAGGCCCTGCACGAAATCTATGAATGTTGCGACCTTTTCGTCATCCGGCCGCTCATGCACCCTGTACAGGCACGGGGCCTGCCTCTTTGCAAGATATTCCGCTACGGATTCGTTGGCGGCTATCATGAATTCCTCTATGATCCTGTGCGAGATGGTGTCCTTGTCCTCATGCTCCACAGGGGGTATCTGGATGTTGTCATCCCCGTCCATATAGATATGGGGTTCGTCTATCTCCAGGTTTATCTTTCCTTCCCTGGCCCGCTTTGCCTCCATCTTGAGGCACAGCTCCTTCATGAGCTGCACCGTCTCATAAAGGTCCGGGTATTTGGACGTGTCTCCTTCAAGGAGGGCCGAGATCTCCGGGTACGTGGTCTTGTGCGCGGAGCGTATTATGCCCTCATACAGTTTGGCAGAAAGCTTCTTCGCATCGGAGTCAAACGTCATGACGCAGGAGAGGGTGTACCTGTCCTCATTCTCGTTCAAAGAGCAGCATCCGTTGGAGAGGGGAACGGGGAGCATGGGCAGGACCTTGTCCGGAAAATACACGCTCGTGCCCCTGTCATATGCCTCTTTGTCCAGATGGGAGCCGGCCTTCACGTATCCGGAAACGTCCGCGATATGCACTCCCAGAATATACCTGTCCCCGTCTTTCACAAGGGATACGGCGTCGTCCATGTCTCTCGTGTCCTCGCCGTCTATCGTGAACACGAGGTCCCCTCTGAAATCCTGCCTGCCGGCAGGCGTTATCTCTCTTGCGCAGACCTCGTCCGCCTCTTTAAGGACCTGGTCCGGAAAAACTTCCGAAAGCCCGAAGGCTATTATGGTGGCTGTCTCCTCGGTGTCGAAGTAGAGGGACTCGCCTATGATTTCCGTAATCCTTGCCTCCGGAGCCCTGCCGGGAGTGAAGTCCGTGATGTAAGCCACGACCTTGTCTCCGTCATTGGCACCAAGGCTTGCCTTTCTGGGAACGAATACTTCCGGGTGCCTGGGATTGTCCGGGCGCACGTACAGCTTGCCCTGTTCCCTGCGCACGTTTCCCACAACCCTCTGCAGACCTCTTTCCAGTATCTGCGTGATGAGAGCCGTATCGTCGTCTATGTCCGGGACGGGAACAGCCGACACCAGATCCCCGTCATATGCTCCGTTCATGTACCTTTTGGGCACCATCATGTCCGGGCCGCCGTCATCCCTCTTGATGAACCCGAACCCTTTTGCAGACGCCTGCAGGATGCCCGTGAAAGTCCCGTCTTCATCCAAAGCGCAGTACGTCTTTCTCTGTGTCTGCACAATCTTTCCTTCCTGCACAAGCTCATCCAATGCGAAGCGCACTTTTCTTTCCGCCTGCGGCTTCATGTGCAGGGCGCGCGTTATGGCTGTAAGATCCATGCCCGCGAACTCGCCGGATTTCAGCCTTTTCAAAATCTCCCTCTTAAGCTCTGTCATATCTCTCTTTCGACTCCTTAATAGTGTGATGCGGGACTGGCATTGTCCCCTGTACGCAAACTCTTATCCGTGTCTTTCCTGATCCGTATTTTCTGATCCCGTTCCCATCCCGCAAAGGAGGGGAGGGCCTTTTTTCAGCGGGCAAAATTAAAGGCGGCTGTTTTAGCCGCCCTGATATTCTTTCTTATGGAGCAATCAGCTGCACAACATATACAACTATCGCAAGCACTGCCATGACGGCAAGAGCTATCCAGGTCCATTTTTTAAGCTTGCTCTCCATGGATGTTCCTCTGTTTTTGCCGAAGTAGGTATCGCTGGCTGTTGTGACGCCAGTGATGCCGTCCGAATTGCTCTTCTGGCACATTATCATAATGATGCAGAGAACCGCAAGCAAGAATATTATAATAAGGCATGCTATAACTACTACCCAGTAAAGGACGTATACGCCTTCTGACATACCAGCTGCAAGTAAAGCTGAAAGCATTTTCACTACCTCTTGATTTACGTACCAAACAAGTATAGCAAACAAATTCTCTTTACGCAATTAAAAACGCTTCAGTTTTCAAGGAAAATTTCATCGTTTTTGTGAAATCTTGCGGATTTCATCGCACAGAGGGACTGCCTGCAATAGAACTACTTGTCCAATATAACCCAGGTGCCGTTTTTCCGGGCTCCGTTCCTTGCAATGTAATTGCCGTCTTTTAATCTTTTGACAAGCATTTGCACTTTTGTTCTTGATATCTGCAACAGTTTTGCAAGATCCTCCTGTGTGATATTGGGATAACGCCTTATCGCATCAAGGGCAGAACGTTCGTCTTTGCTCAATGAATCAGTACTATTTGCTTCACTTTGTTCATATGTTGATTCGGGTTCTAAAGCGGAATAGTTCAAATTCCATAATGTGACCATAAAAGTTGACTGAGTGGACTTGAATTCAGGGGCAAGCTCAGGCCTGTAATTGGCTGCATTGAGATAGGCTTCTCTTATCTTGTTCAATCCGCTGCCCCTGCGCTCCATGTACCCTAAGCGGCTGAATATGTCAGCCAGAACCGGATTGCGTCTGGTGGAGGCAATATCAGATATATCACGATCCTGGACACTTGTTCCGTCCGGCATGCCGCCAGGTGATGTTATTGTCATTCTGTTGTCATACATGTCGATATGCACTTCGCTGCCATATATCAGATAGTCGCGGTGAACAAGTGCGTTGACCAGACTCTCAAGAAAACTGCGTTCACAATACTCCGGGTATTCTATTCTTGATGTGCCGGTTTTCTTCCACATCTTTTTCATATTGCGTTTGATAAAAGACAGCCCCTCGTTCAGCAGGATAAGCAGGCTTCCGGAATATTCCCCATCGTCCAGCGCTTCCATACGGCCTCCGGATCTGTCATTGCCGTCCCATCTCGTGCAGAACAGCCTTGAACAGCGGATTGGACAGTCATCTGCCAATAAAGCTCCGGCATTGGTAAGAAATCCGTTGGCATCGCAAATCCCGAAAGACACCATGTTATTATCGGTCATGCTTTTGCCCATCCAGGAATTATATCTCTCACGAAGTTTGCTGAAAGAATAGTCTTTATAACGATATGCAGACATCTGTGCGTCATAAGACAAATTGTTGCCTTGTAAAACCAGGCGCCGGAGAGTGATGTCATCTGCAACAATGCTGTTATTGCCTGCTCTGACATAAGCTTCCATTCTGCCGTCTGCAAAATAAAAATAGGGCGGATCATATCCTTTTAAGGTATGAACAACAAGGAGATCTTTTCCATTCTCCGTTTTGCAGGATGTCATTATGAATTGCGGCAGAGGGCGGATGCGCTCCGTTATTTTATCACTTATGAATTCAGAGTCGTCCTGAATATTTTTCAAACCCACATCGTTATTATTGTCGTCTACCCCAAAAAGAAGGTCTCCGCCTTCTGTATTGGCATATGCACAAACGCTTTTAAGCCAGTCTTTAACTTTTTTTCTTTCTACAGCTGCTTTCCTGTCGAACTGTGTGCCTTCTGCGACAAAACGTGATATATCCATAATCTCTCTCTAAACGCTGGTGAAATCGTCCGGTTGCTTCAGTATAGCATATAAAGTAAATGGATGCAAGAACATTATGGGAAAATCTTTAAAAATTTAAAGCTTTAAATTTATTACTCAATAGAAGGTTTGCACAGCAGTGAGTTATATGTAAATGTGATAAATATGCCATATATATGCTCATTTATTCTATTTATTATACGATTTGCAAAGCTCATTTAAAGCTCAATTAGAGCTCAATTAAAGCTCAATTAAAGCTCATTTAAAGCTCATTTAAAGCTCATTTAAAGCTCAATTAAAGCTCATTTAAAGCTCAATTAAACTTATTTAAACCGCCATTTAAACCGCCATCATGGATTGGCTTGGTTTTAAAAATATAAGAATATGTGCCAGGATAATGAAATTTAACCCGCCATTTAACCCGCAAATAACTCGCCAACCCGCTTATATTTATGACATACAAAGCTCATTTAAAGCTCAAATAAAACGCCATTAAAGCTCAATGTCAGCTTCAGTCAACTCTTGTGTGCTTCATTACACACGGGAACACCGATTTATGGGCCGTAAATAATGCTGTGGGTGTGAATTATGACCCGCAGGGGGCAAAGGCAGGCGGATATGTTTAAAACAGTGTCAGAACTGATATTTGGGCGGAGATTCGTATGCGTTGACTTATCCCCCGCCGGGTTGTATAATGAGTGGTATGAGACCGGAGATAGATGTCGTTGGAGCGGCCATAGTAAAAGAGGGCAAGGTGCTTGCCTTCAGAAGGTCGTACGGCATAGACAGCGTTATACACAAGTACGAGTTCGTTGGCGGCAAGGTCAAGGAAGACGAGACGGAACCGGAGGCGCTCAAGAGGGAGTGCATGGAAGAGCTGGAGGCGGAGATTGCCGTGGGGGACAAGCTTGCCACGGTGGTTCATGATTATCCGGAGTACACCGTGAATCTCTCAATATACCTTTGCAGAATGGTCTCGGACTTTGTAATGCTGGAGCATGAGGCGTACAGCTGGCTGGACTGCAGGGAGCTCAATGAAGAGGGCTGGGCCCCGGCGGACGCAGATGTTCTGGACGCGCTCAAAAAGGGCGTTGTGAAGTTCCGCCCGGCGGAGACTGACGAGGACCTGGATGCGGTTTATGACCTTGCGTCCAGAGTCATGCATGCGACTTTTGACGGCATTTCGGCGGTCGGGGAAGTGAATTACATGCTTTCCACAACGCTTACGAGGGATGCCATCCGCGCCAACGAGAGGGACAAGGGATATAAGTATGAGCTTATAGAGCTCAACGGAGAGCATGCGGGGTTTTTCGCATACTGCCCTGGAGAGTCCTTTGAGCTGGAATACAAGGGCTCCACGTATCTTTCCAAACTGTATCTGCTGCCGTTCGCAACGGGCAGAGGGATTGCGAGGAAGGTGTTCAACTCTCTTCCCAGGCCTTTGATTCTGGACGTGAAGAAAGACAATTACACGGCCATAGCGGTGTATGAGCACTGCGGCTTTGAAAAGATTGCGGTATACAAGAAAGACATTGGCGGCGGATACGGCAAGGACGGGTTCGTAATGGAGCTTAAGTGAGGAGCAGGGTATGAGCAAGGCGGATGAGATATTTGTCAGCAACATGAAGGATATCATGGCAAACGGCGTCTGGGACACGGACAGGCCGGTAAGGCCCAGATGGGATGACGGCACTCCTGCGCACACGGTCAAAAAGTTCGGCATCGTCAACAGGTACAACCTGCAGGAAGAGTTCCCGGTGCTCACGATACGCCGCACTGCGTTCAAGTCCTGCATCCAGGAGCTTCTATGGATATGGCAGGCAAAGAGCAACAACGTGCATGATTTGAAGCCGCATATCTGGGACCAGTGGGCGGATGAGACGGGATCCATCGGAAAGGCGTACGGATACCAGCTCGGGGTCAAGCACAAGTATGCCGAAGGGGAGTTCGACCAGGTGGACAGGGTCCTTTACGATCTTAAGAACAATCCTACGAGCCGCAGGATCCTCACCAACATCTACAACTTCGAGGATCTCCACGAGATGCACCTGTACCCCTGCGCATACTCCATGACCTTCAACGTCTCCGGCAACGTTCTGAACGCCATCCTGAACCAGCGTTCCAATGACATGCTAACCGCAAACAACTGGAACGTTGCCCAGTATGCGATACTTCTCGTTATGATGGCGCAGGTCTCGGACCTCATCCCCGGCGAACTGGTGCATGTCATAGCGGACGCCCACATCTATGACCGTCATATTCCCATCGTGAAAGAGATCATAGAGATGCCGCAGTATCCGGCTCCGAAGCTCTGGGTGGACCCTTCCGTGAAGAACTTCTATGACTTCACTCCGGACTCATTCAAGCTCATAGATTACAGGTACAACGACAAGAAATACACCATTCCCGTAGCAGAATAGCGCATAAGGCCAGGCCAAATTCAAAGGCCGCCAAAGCGCCTGTATATAAATTCATAAGGAAAAAGCAATGAAAGCAATACTTCACGCGGACCTGAACTGGGGCATAGGAAAGAACAACGGCCTCATGTTCAGGCTCCCCGCAGACATGCAGTACTTCAAGAAGACCACAATAGGCAATGTGGTGGTAATGGGCAGCAACACTCTGCTCTCATTCCCGGGCGGAAAGCCCCTGAAGGACAGGACCAACATAGTGCTCTGGCCGGACGGCCCGGAGCGTGATGACTGCATCATAGTGCGCTCACTGGATGAGCTCTTCGCAGAGATTAAAAAGTACCCCCCGGACAAGGTTTTCGTGGTGGGAGGCCAGATGATGTACAGAACCCTTCTTCCGTACTGCACCGAAGTCCTCGTGACCAGGGTCTACACCGAAGGGGAGCCGGACGCCTATTTTGAGAATCTGGACAAGAATGACAACTTCCGTCTCATCTCCCAGACTGCTCCGGAGGAGACCAACGGATACACCATCCGTTTCACCATCTACAAGAACATGGATGTAAAGGAATACTGATCCGACGAAAGCAAAAGCGGCCATAGGCCGCTATGTTTTTGCCCTTTTGGCGGTATTTTTGACGCCGGGCTATACGCCATTCGGTTTGCCTGGCAAAAAATACAGTTGACATCCCCGGACGTTTTCTGATAAAACATAACCAACAGGGCTCTCCGCACCTCTCACGAAAGTGACGTGTCCCATGGGGAGACATATTTTAAATGCCGTAATATGCCGGGAATACAGATGAAAGAGGGTATGATACAGACATGGAAGAAACAATCATAGAACAACCCTGCGGCATCCCCGCGGATGCAACATATCCCACAAAGGAGCAGCTGGAGAAAGCATCCCGGGAGATTATGGAGAGCAACAGGGAAGCATATGAGAAACTGGGCAAAGAAGAGTAACAGCCCGGCCCCTGTGCGGGCAAACAGCTATGTCAGACACACAAAAAGCCACTCGCAAGAGTGGCTTGAATTTTGCATAAGTGACCTTCAACGGGCATTACCAGCCGCATTTTCCAAGGACCTTTTCCAGGTCAGCCATGGGTGTGTCCGGGAAGCAGAAGGAGAGCTGGCAAAGGATATGACCGCCGGACTCTTCCGGCGAGGGGGTGTACACGCGGTCCGTGAAATCTGCTCCGTACAGCGCTTCGGGTGTGGAGTAGCGGGAGAGGCCCCAGCCGTACTCTTTGCCGTATTTGTCCGTCTCGTATTCAAAGCCGGCCGTAACAACGTAGCCCATCATCTGCAGGCGGGTTACGGAAGCCTCAAATTTTCCTCTGTCCGCAATTCCTGCCATCATTCTCCAGTCCTTGGAGAGGACGGATGAGGATCTTGTGAGGGCGTCCTGCAGGATTTCATAAATCCGTTTGTCCTGGCAGCGAACCATGCCGGCGTCACAGCGGGAATCGAAGTCGTATCCGTTCCTGCGGTAGTTGGCAAGATGGCAGTACCATTTCTTTGAAACGAATCCGGCCTTGCCGCCGGGGAAGAATTTGCCGTACGCGCAGCCTGTCTTCTGTATTACAGGCCCTTTCCATTCCCACGGCCCTTCCACGCCGTCTGCAAACCAAAGGTATGAAGGGGTGTGCTCCTCTGCGGAGAACCCGGGTATCCGGTTTGCGGAGAAAGGCAAAAAGCCGTATTCCGTTACAAGCTCTGCAAGGTCATCGCTAGAGTGTATGAACCAGTCTTTCATGATGCACTCCTGCATGGAATGAGAATAAAAACATGGCCGCATTGGTGCGGCCATGAATTGGGTTATCAGTATCTGAGGTCTATGTCCAGCTTCTGCTTGAGGCTTGAGAGGATGCGCTTTACCATCTTGTCAGCGTCATCGTCCAGAGCCTTGTCTGTGGGCGTGAAGGTTATGTTGAATGCCATGGACTTCTTGCCGGGGCCTACCTGGATGCCCTCGTAGAGGTCAAACATCTTCACGTCCGTGACGTACTTGCAGGCAGAACGGATTACGTCCTCAACCTGGGCGCAGGTCACGCTCCTGGCGCATATGAGGGCCAGGTCACGGGTGACGACAGGGAACTTGGGCAGAGGCTTGTATATGAAGGGCTTTGCCATGTCCTTGAGAAGGGAGTAGTCCAGCTCGGCCAAGCCTATCTCGCGGTCTATCGTGAGCTCGTCCATGATGGTGGGGGAGACCATTCCTATGAATCCCACAGGGGTGTCGCCGCAGTATATGTCCGCAGTCTTGCCGGGATGGGTGAAAGGCTTTTCGGCAGGGACGTATGAGAACTTTACGTTCAGCGCGTCCGCTATGTCCTCGCAGATTCCCTTGAGCTCGAAGAAGCCGAAGTGCCCCCACTGGCAAAGGGCCAGATGGTCTCTCTCTTCCGGATAGTCTTTGATGGGAAGCTCTTTGGGAATGTACACGCGGGCAAGCTCGAAGACGCGCCCGTTCAAGTTTCCGCGGCGCAGGTTGCGCACGGCCACATTCACCATTGAAGGAGCCATTGTTCTGCGCATTATGGAGAGGTCTTCGGATATGGGGTTAATGATGCGTATGGCCTGCCTTTCCGGGGCGTCCGCGGGATAGTGGAGCATGTCCAGATCCTTGGGGGAGTAGAAGGAGTATGTGGTAACCTCGTACAGGCCGTGGCCAACGAGGATTGTCTTCATGCGGTTCTTTGCCCTCTGCTCATCCGTGAAGCCGCCGTTCGTGATGGTGGCCGTGGGAAGGAAGGTTCCGGTGATGTGGTCATAGCCGTACAGGCGTATGACCTCTTCCGCAATGTCCGGCTCCAGGTCTATGTCCTCTCTGTAGCGGGGTACGGTCAATTTAAGGATATCTCCGTCTCTTTCCACCTTGAAGCACAGCCTTGTGAGGATGTCCTCCATGGCCTCCGCGGGGACATCAATGCCTAAGAGGGCGTTTATGTTGGAAATGCTTGCGGTCATGGTCTTGGGGTCAAGCTTTGAATAGGGTGTGGTGACGTCCACGCGCATGTCCGTGACGATTCCGCAGCCAAGCTGCTCCACCAAATGCAGGGAACGCTTGGAAGCCATCTCGGTTGTGTATTCATATACGCCCTTTTCATACAGGGCGGATGAGTCTGAATGCTGTCCCAAAGACCTTGAGGTCTTGCGGATGTTGTCCCTTGCGAATTTGGCCGTCTCGAAGAGGACCTCATTCGTTGTGGACTTTATCTCGGAATTGAGGCCGCCCATGATTCCCGCCAGGGCGCAGGGCTTTTCGCCGTCGCAGATTACGAGGTTGTCATGGCAGAGGGTAAACTCGTTTCCGTCCAGGGTCACGATTTTTTCGCCGTCTTTAGCCCGGCGGATGACTATCTCGCGGCCCTCTAAGGTGGAGAGGTCGAACGAGTGCATGGGCTGGCCAAGCTCCAGAAGGACGAAGTTTGTTATATCCACTATATTGGATATGGAGCGTATGCCGCAGAGGGCCAGGCGCCTTCTGATCCATGCGGGGGACTGTCCAATCTTTACATTTGCCACATAGTGCCCTATGTATCTGTTGCAAAGCTCCGGTGCCTCGTCTGTGATTTTAATCTTCTGCCAGTTGCCGCTGTGAGCGGTGTATGAGATGTCCGGATAACGGAGGGGCTTGTTGAGGGCGGCCGCGATTTCGCGGGCAATGCCGAAGATGCTCTGGCAGTCCGGGCGGTTGGCTGTTATGGAGATGTCAAATATTATGTCATCCAGGCCCACGATGGGCTTCACGTCCCCGCCGACGGGAGCGTCCGCGGGAAGCAGAAGCAGACCGTTGTATCCCGCGCCGGGATACAGGTCTTCATTGAGCCCAAGTTCCGTTCCGGAGCAGAGCATTCCGCAGGACTCATATCCGCGCAGCTTTCCGCGCTTTA
The DNA here is from genome assembly GCA_021204625.1 of Clostridia bacterium. GTDB lineage: Bacteria > Bacillota > Clostridia > Christensenellales > Borkfalkiaceae > Coproplasma. Next base: position 55,199 of record JAJPZA010000184.1, read on the forward strand.
TGGTCTGCACGCCCTCTATTGTTGTGTGGTCTTTTGAAGTGGCGTATACCGTAGCCCCGACCAAGGCCGTGGGGGCCTTGATTCCTACGGCAACATTGTCCGCGCCGCAGCAGATCTGGAAAGTTCCGTGTGAGCCGCAGTCCACCTTGCAGACATGCAGATGGGTGCCTTCCACGGGCTCGCACTCTGTGACCTCTCCTACAACGATTCCGGAGATGTCTTTTCCAAGGTCTATGACCTCTTCAACCTCGAAGCCGCAGCCGAACAGCTTTTCCGTCACGACGGAGACGGGAACGTCTATGTCCACATAATCTTTAAGCCAGCTTAATGGTGCTTTCATATCCGTACCTCCATGTCAGCCCTTGAACTGCTTTGAGAAGCGGGTGTCGCCCTCAAAGAGAAGCTTCATGTTGTTGATGCCGTACTTGAGCATTGCAATCCTCTCTATGCCCATGCCGAACGCGAATCCTGTGTATTCATCCCCGATGCCGCAGCCTTCCAGCACATGCCTGTTTACCATTCCGGCTCCGAGGACTTCTATCCAGCCTGTGCCCTTGCACAGCCTGCATCCCTTGCCTCCGCATGCGAAGCAGCTTACGTCCACTTCCACAGAGGGCTCCGTGAAGGGGAAGTATGAAGGACGAAGCCTCGTCTTGACTTCCGGACCGAACATCTTCCTCGCGAACTCATCCAGCATGCCCTTGAGGTCGCACAGGGTTATGCCCCTGTCCACGACAAGGCCTTCCATCTGCGAGAACATGGGAGAGTGGGTGGCGTCATCGTCACTCCTGTACACCTTTCCGGGAGAGAGGATCTTGATGGGAGGCTTCCTGTTCTCCATGACCCTTATCTGCCCGGCCGAGGTCTGCGTTCTCAAGAGGAGCTCGTCCGAGATGTAGAAGGTGTCCTGCATGTCCCTTGCGGGATGGTCTGCGGGAGTGTTGAGAGCGGTGAAGTTGTAATAATCGTTCTCAATCTCCGGGCCCTCGAACACTTCAAACCCCATGCCGGAGAATATGGAAACCAGGTCGTTTATGACCAGAGTGTTGGGATGGTATGCGCCCCAGGGAGCGGAGACGCCGGGCATTGTGACGTCCAGTTTCTCGGCCTCCAGTTTTTTCTGGAGCTCCTTGTTCTTAATAATCTCTTCCAGGGCCTTGAATCTTGTGTCCGTGCGTTCGCGGAGGGCGTTGAAAAGCTTGCCTACGGACGGCCTTTCCTCCGGCGGAATCTCCCTCATGGTCTTCATGAGGTTGGATATGAGCCCTGTCTTGCTCAAGAACCTGTTTCTGACGTCATTGAGGAGCTTTATGGACTCAATGCCCTTTACGGCTTCATCCACCTGCTTGTCTATGTCCTCAATGTTTTTGATGGTGTCCTGGGGGACCTCTGTCTTCTCATCCATACGATGCTCTCCTTTGCCGCTGCCGCACCCCGGCCAAAAGGCCGTACATGCCGCAGTATGATGTGTTCACAGGCATTCACAGCCCCGTGTTCTCAATCATCCTGACCCCGGAAAGGGGGCGGGGAAACAAAAAATGCCCTGCTTAAGCCAATGTACTTAACACAGGGCGAAATTATCGCGGTACCACCTGATTTCACAGCCGCCGGGGCGGCTGCCTCATTTGCTCGTTTACGCAGAGTCACGGGGCACATTACTAATCTCTTTTCACATGCCCGGCTCGCAGGTGAATAACTGATCCCGCCTTTTAGGAAACCTTGCAGCCCACGGAGCTTCCCTCTCTGTAAAAGACCATATGTATCAGTCTGTCCCGGTCATCGCCTTTGACAGCCCAAATTATATCCATGCGGGGAGAGGATGTCAAATGTTTTGACCCCATATGACGGTGTATAAGACGGGTCTGCGGCTCTCTCGCAATAATATTAAGAGGCCCTTGGGCTTGACATATCCCCCGGATTTGTCTACCATGAAGATACAAGTTACGGGTTCGGCAAAGGAGTGATTTGTATGGGACTTATTGCATGGCTTAAATCCCGCTTTAGAAAGGACAGGCCTGAAACGGAGACAGAGGAAGATGACGAAGACGCCTATTCCATTGAGCCCGGAACCAGGTACACCGTGAAGCTCAGCGAGTTTCTCAAGGTGTTTGACCTCAATGAAGTGAGTGTCATATACAGCAGGAATGAAGACGGCACTTATACGTTTGTCATAGGGTATGCCTTCAAGATTCCGTCTTCATATGACAACCCCACAGAACAGGACCTCAAGGATACTGAGTACGGGGCGGCCTTCAGATTTGTATGCAATCCGGAAGTGATGGATGTCAATGAGATATACGGCATGGACAATCTGGACGGGTATGTGCGGGATAATTTCCGCAGGCTGGACATAGGTCAGTTCATCTGGGGCAACGGCTACTACAAGACAATGCTGGCTGGCCTTTTGTGTTCTGAACACGGCGAGTTCATTGAGTTCAACGTTGACGGCGAGATATATTACGTGAGAGACTTTGACCTGGATGCGGTCTGCATACCGTCAAAAGAGTTCAAGGCAGTATACAGGAAAGTCTTCGAGACTTTTGACATGTGCTTTCCAAGACTGAGCATTGGCAAAGGCAAAATACGCATCAAGCTGAGTGACCTTCTGACGATGTATAACTATAAGGATGACCTGCAGGTTGTATACAGAAAGAATCCAGACGGGACTTTCACATTCTATGCAGCCTATATCTGGAACATACCAAAATCATATGTCAACCCTACAGAAGACGACCTCAAGTATTGCAGTGAAGGCATGATTGTTAAGACCACAGGTAACATTGATATAATGGATGTTGAAGACATTCTGGGCATGGCTAACCTTACGGATTATGTACGCACCAACTTCAAGTGCCTGGACCTTGGCCAGTTTGTTAACAAGAACGGATTGTACCAGGTGCCGTTGATGGCTCTGAACTGCGAGGTTCGTGACGGCTTCATAAAAATGACTTCAGACACAGCGCATGCAGTGTATGTCAAAGACGGCGTGATTGACATTGAGGTCGTTTCCAAGGGGGAGTACAGCATTGTTTATGATGCTGCTTTTGTAGAATAACATGCAACATGCGCACGACATCAACAAGAATTGCTTCATGTAATAAAAGGGCCGGCAGATATCTGCCGGCTCTGAGTTTAGCCAGATGTTTTTTGCTTGTGGATGTCAGTAGATGCTGTTCCCCTCGGAGTCTATTGCCACGATGGCGGGGAAGTCTTCTACCTCAAGCCTGTACACGGCTTCGGAAAGAAGGTCCGGGAAGGCTATGCACTCGCTTTTATGGATGGCGTTTCCGTACAGGGCGCCCGCGCCGCCTATGGCTGCCAAGTACACGCACTTGTTGCGGGCAACGGCCTGCCGGACTTCTTCGGACATCTCGCCTTTGCCAATCATCCCGCCAAGGCCAAGATCAAGGAGCTGGGGAGCGTAAGAGTCCATGCGCGCGGAAGTGGTTGGGCCGCAGCTTCCGGAGGCCATGCCGGGCTTTGCGGGGCAGGGGCCTGCGTAATATATGAAGGCGTCCTTCAAATCGAATGGCAGAGGCTGTCCGGAGTCTAAGAGCTCTTTGAGACGTTTGTGGGCGCAGTCACGGGCAGTCATTATGACGCCGGAGATCAAGAGGGAGTCGCCGGCTCTGAGATCCTTCAGGGTTTCCTTGGATGCAGGGAGTGTAATCTTTTTCATGGGAGCCTCCTTACAGGACAGCCTTTTCGCAGCGCACGCAGTGGCACTGGATGTTGACGGCCACAGGAAGGCCTGCAATGTGGGTGGGGGCAATTTCGCAGTTCACGCCGATGGCTGAGACGTCTCCGTGGAATCCCTGGCATCCTATGCCGAGAGCGTTTATGCGCTCCAAAGCTTCGGTTTCAATGGCGGCCACGTCTTCTCTTTCGTTGTGAGTGCCGATGTCTCTCGTTATGGCCTTTTTGGCAAGATAGGCGCAGGTGTCAAAGCTTCCGCCGATTCCGACGCCCACGAAGACAGGAGGGCAGGGCCGGGAGCCGGCCTCTTTTACGGTCTGCACTATGGCCGAAATAATGCCCTCTGTTCCCTGGGCGGGTTTTAACATGTACAGTCTGGACATGTTCTCGGAGCCGAAGCCCTTTGGAAGGTATGTTATGCGGACCTGGTCTCCCGGAACGATTTCCGTGTGGATTGCCGCAGGGGTGTTGTCACCCGTGTTCACGCGGGTGAGAGGGTCGCAGACGGACTTTCTGAAATACCCGTCCTCGTACGCTCTGCGGACGGCGGAGTTCACGGCCTCTGAAAGGGGCTTGCCCTCAAGGTGCACGTCCTGGCCTATTTCAAGAATCACAATGGCCATGCCGCAGTCCTGGCATACGGGCATCTCCATTGCCTTGGCCACTTCGCTGTTTTCTATGAGCTTTCCTAGGGCGAAGGAGCATGCGGGGCTGGTCTCGGTTTCGTATGCTTTTTGCAGGGCGGCCTTGCATGATGCGGTTATGTTGACCCCAGCGTGGCGGGCCATTTCGTATATCTTATCTTCCAGAAGTTTCGTGTCTAAGGATCTCATGCCATTATTTTATAATATTTTGCCGTGATTGTAAAATAATATTTTACTAAACGGACGGATTGGATTATAATTGAGAGCATGAGCAGGAACGATAGCGCGCAGCAGCTTAACCAGCCTCTTGGGGCGAAGACGGGAGGGTTCTCTTACACGGCGGCGGCAGTGGCCTATGTCATAGTTTCTTTCATAGCCTCCCTTATAATCTCCCTTTGCGGAGCCGAGTACGGCAGCGACGCATACATTTATATATCTTACATAGCGGCCCAGCTTGGGATACTTCTTGCCGTCTTTGTGACCATGCGCTTTGACAACGTCCGTTTCAGGCAGGCATTCCCGGTCAAGTGCCATCCCAAGTATTTCATCATAGGGGCCCTCATAATCTTCGGCCTCATGTTCTCGCTGAGCTGGGTGAACACCTGGTTCATTTCCCTCTTTGAGAACCTCGGATACGTTCCCCGCGAGAGCACGTCATATTATCCCACTCTCTCCGGCGGGCTGATCGTTCCGGCGCTTCTGGTCATAGCCGTCCTTCCGGCCATATGCGAGGAGGCCCTGTTCCGCGGAGTGCTTTTCAACTCCGTGAACAGGAGCATAGGAAGCATACCCGCAATCTTCATCGTGGGCTTCTGCTTCTCGCTTTTCCACGGCTCCCCGGAGCAGACAGTGTACCAGTTCATCGCCGGATGCCTGTTCGCATTCATTGCCATGCGCTCCGGATCCATCCTGCCGTCCGTGATGATGCATTTCCTTAACAACGGGGTGATCATAATACTTGCGGCCTGCAACTGCTTTGACGCGGCCGGAGACCTCATCATCTCATCCACGGGCAACATAATCCTGATGGTAATAAGCGCGGCATGCCTTGTGGCCGGAGTCCTCTGGCTCTGCTTTGACAGGCACAAGAACAAGGTCAGGATCTATGAGGGCAGCAGCAAGGAGACCGCCAAGTTCTTCATATGGGGAGCAATAGGAATCGTAATAATGCTCGTCGTCTGGTTCTGCGTTCTCTTCGGAGTGGCATAAGGGATGGAAGGTAAAGAGCCGTGCAGAAGATTTACATAGTCTGTGTGGGCAAAATAAAGGAAGAATTTTACCGCGAGGCGGTGCAGGAATACCTCAAGCGCCTAAGCAGGTTTGCCAAGGTTGAGACAGTTGAGATCCCGGAGAACAAGACCCTGGAAAGGGAAGGGGAGGGAATCCTCCGGGCCTGCAAAGGGCATGCAATAGCCCTCTGCATAGAGGGAAGGAAAGAGTCCAGCGAGTCCTTTGCGCAGCTCATAAAGAAGTCCTGCGACAAGGGAGAGGACATCACCTTCATAATAGGCTCGTCCTGCGGCCTTGCGGAAAGCGTGAAAGCAAAGGCGGATGACAGGATTTCATTCTCGGACATGACGTTCCCGCACCAGCTCATGCGCGTGATTTTAGCGGAGCAGATATACCGCGCCTTCATGATAATTTCCGGAGGGGAGTACCACAAGTAATATGGAAGAGAAGTTCATGAAAGAGGCCATAAAGTGCGCGAAGGCTGCCCTGAAGGATGACGAAGTGCCCATAGGGGCCGTTGTGGTCCGGAACGGCCAGGTCATAGCCCGCGGCCGCAACCGCAGGGCAAAGAAGCAGATAGCCACAGCGCACGCCGAAGTGGAGGCCATAGAAAAGGCATGCAAAAAGCTGGGCTCGTGGCGCCTCCCGGACTGCGAGATGTATGTCACTCTGGAGCCCTGCCCCATGTGCCTCGGTGCGATGCTCAACGCCCGCATAAAAAAGGTATACTTCGGAGCCTTTGAAGACAAAGGCCGCTCCTTAACCGAGGCTATAACCTCGGCAAACGTCTTGAATCACCGCATGGAATATGAGGGCGGCGTAATGGAAGCGGAGTGCAAGGCCATCCTTTCCGGCTACTTCGAGGCCATGCGATGCCGCACCCACTGGAATTCCAAAGGTCTCACTCCGGAGTCCACAGCGGACCCATCACCGGACCACGCTCCGGAAACACCCAAAGAAGACAAAGCATAGCGGATATGCTCCAAACAAGTCCCAAGACGGCTCCATACACTGCATGTCTTTCGCATGCGAGGCCGCCTTTTTAAATGCCTTTCACGCCGGAGCAAACCCGGATATTGCCATCTATCATGCAGCCCCACGAGAGCATGATATCATCCCGCCAGCGGGATTCCGCACAGAAACAGGAGCCAGACCATGACCAGAAGAAAATTTAACAGAATAATCCTTGCGGCCTGCGCCTGCGCCGTCCTTGCCTCTGCATGCGCCTTTTCCGGATGCTCTGAATCCATTGGGAAATATATGACGAAGTTCGCCCGGGCCGTGGATAACACCGGCTCGTATTCCAAATCATATGCCGTATACGGCACTGAGGAGATCCATTACACGGATGATACCATGATCCGCACCGAGACGGCGTCCGTCTCTGCATCGTACTCTCATAAATCCGGCGAGATTGCGTACATTTATGAAGACACGGACTATTACGTGGACCCCACGGGAGAGCATAATCCGGTGACCTTCTCATCTGCCATGGATTATTACAAGCTCAAAGATTCAGCCTGCTCATACACGGCATACCTTTATGACGGCAAGACTAAGGTCCGCACGGCAGAGGACGGGGATACCCTGGGTTTAATGGACGGCATGCGGAGCATGTCATATGTCAGAGCCTTTGCCGGCACGGGCAATCTGTACCAGGCGGAAGACCTTTTCTACTACATGCTAAGCTTCAACGGAGGCCCCGGAATCAGCCACAGGCTGGATGAATATGTCCTTGAAGTTTCAAAGGACAGCGGCGTGACCTCTTACGTCTTGGCATGCTCATATGCGGATGAAGGAACCGGGGAATATGACGACGTGTCCGTCTCGTACTTCATTTCCGGCAGGCGCGTCTCCGGATACACGGTCTCGGAGGATTCTTCCTGGACGGAGGACGGTGTGGAGTATTCATACTCCCGCACAATGACTTATGAGCTCTCGTATGAGTATGATTCGTCCCTTGCGGCCGGGGCCGTCCTGGATGATTACGAGCCCATGGCCTGAAATATTTACTGCATGTGCTTCATTCACCATTTCAATATACAGTAGATATTTTGAAGATATCGAAAACTGATGACGGCTGTGTGCCTCGGCCGTTCTTTTTGCAATGACTTTATTTGTCAATTTATCCGTCAAAATTTGGCTAAATTGTCTATAAAATCTTGACTGTATCGCTGTATATATTGTAAAATCAGTTTAGCAAGCGGCTATTGACGGAACAGAGTGCAGGAAATGTTTAAAACCACGGCTTGCCTCAGATAATCCTGTGCCGGAAAGCCGGTTTCCCACCGAAAGGGGGAGTGGGCCGGTGTAAATTTAAAGTTTTTTCCAAGGGGGTACCCCCTTGGCATGGACTACTTCGTAC
>JAJPZA010000021.1 GCA_021204625.1 Clostridia bacterium
TATAGGCCAGTTCGCATCCATCACCGCCCGGCTTATAGAAAACCTCGTATAAGCCTCTCGCGCGGCATTCCAAAAGGATGCCCGCCGCATAGCAGACGCTATAGCAATACAATCAAACAGAGCACCCGGGCATCCAGCCCAAGTGCTCATTTTTTTGCCTTCATTCAGATGCCCCGCCTTCTGTCCGTGGGAAACCTCTCTAATACGGATATGGGAAGTCCGGGATTATTTTGAAAGAATACCACTTATCCTTCAGGTCCTGCGCCGCCTCGGCTGTCTCAAGAGCCCGTCCGGTCTTTGAAATCCCCCCCTTCTGAAGCCTTGACTTCGCTTCCATATAACCGCAATGAACCAGTTTGGCTGCCACACGGATATCGTCCGGGATTGCATCCAGCTGCAGAGTGTACGGGCCGTCATCCATTATAACAGGCTCAATATATGTTGTCACAATTTTCCATCCGCACTTGTGGCAAACAGAGCCGCATGTGGAGCCTTTGATGAAACCGTACATCATGGCCCCGCATTTCTCGCAAGGAAAGTCTGATGGCTCTTCCGTATATAATTTGGGGTCTCTTAAATATCTGTACATAATGCCGCCTCAGCCAAGCTTCTCCTTCCACTTCTCTATCTCGGCAGTAATAAGAGGATCATCTTCCGGGTAATACCAATCGTTATATGGCCTTATCAGTTCTTCCCTGCCTGCCGAAGTAAAAAGGATATCCTTTGTGAGTGAATCCCACATGCTTCCGGCAGTTGCCCAATGGTCCTTCAGCCTGCAGTACAGATAGGCAACAAACTCATACGGATTGTCAATCTGATACGGAAACAGCCGGCCTGCACCAGGCATAAAATACAGGATACTGACAGCGACATATGCAGACTTGAATGTTGTGCACCTGTTGTAAATGTAATCTCTCCATATTGGAAAGATGTTTTCCCACCCATAAGCACTAACTAAACTTCTGGCCTTCTCTATGCTGATATCTAGCTGTTTATTCTTCGCTGAATATGTATCCGCAATATTAAAAATGTCTTCCGTAATTTTTTCTATGTTATTTTTAATGACATCTTCGTTAAATTCAGGCATTAGTCTTTCCTTTCCTCTTATTTGCTTTACGTATTTTCTTGATCAGTATCTTGCTCTGATCAGACCCTAATACACCACTATATGCATCTGAGAACATCTCTGGATGTGAATCCATTAATTTCTTGATTGCTCTTCCAACCTGTAGAAGAGACTTGCTGTTCGGCTTATAATGGCCGCTTGCATTGTCATATCCAATTATCAATCCCATATAGAAATATATGAGCCCAGCACATCTGACTGGCGGGTTCAAACCGCCTATCAGTGTTGGATGAGGTGCTTTATCGCTGCCATCAATGGGATTATATCTTTGTCCTATTATTATGCGGTCATGTACATCCAAAACATAAGGCAAAGAGCCTCCAAATGGCTCCTCATCATCTAAATACAGAGCACCGTTCCTAAAATGCTTCCCCATAAATTCATCAATGGGATATGCTGTCGGATTTTTGAAATAACCGCTTGCAGGATTATAGACATTGGGATTCTGTTTATCCACATCAAGCATCCTTGGATCCAAATAATAGTACCGGCGATACACTTGAGAACCTGATGTTGGAGAAAAAACAGGATTCTGACTTGTTTCAGGCCTTGCAGGTTGTTTAGCATTGTCTTGCTCCTGTTTAATTTTTTTCCCCTTATCCGTACTGCTGAATTCAGTAAAATCCGGAACTCCGGCATACAAATCACATCTTCCGCTTCCCATCACCCTTTGCTCCCGTACAATTCAGTAATCCAGTCAGGGTAATGGACAAACTTCGTCTCATCCTTCAAGTCTTCAAATATCTCATCCGGCATATCTCCCCACACGAGAATAACCTGTGGATGTAGAGTTTTGATTGTATCCTCCAGTTCGAACCTGAATTCCTTCCTGTCCTCCGGGGTGTCAATACAGCCGCATGTGCTTATGGCATAGATGCCTCCTTCCTCCAACCCAAGATAAGCCATCTTTTCACGCACCAAACCAGGTCTGAAAGCGCACGGAAACCCAAGGTTGATGAACGCAATTACATATATGCCTTTGCTTTGAAGGTAATAACCATACTGCCGGTTCCGGTAAATCACCGACATTACCTGCATGTAGTTAAGGTTGCGGCTCTCTGCACATCCAGGGGAAATAACGATATAATGACTAAGTTCATCAATATACCTTTCCGGGGAACGCAGAAAGTCATAGAAATTTTTGGCTGTCTTATGAAACAATATTGCTTCATCTGACGACAAACCGCAATGCCTGTAGTTAAAAGGCATTATGCCTGATGGAATCCGGACAGTATCGGGGTTATGAATTGTCGCAAAGCCTGAATAGCCGGCCCAATCTGTTCCGGCAACAAGCTCCGGACGCATGCCGTCGTCCGGAAATCGTTTTGAAGATGCCATAAAAAATGCTTTCTCCTTCTATTGGTTATTATCTTTGCATGGCATCTTCTGAACTGGTTGCCTAAGATACCATGCATCTTGAAACTGAATTGTATTTAATTATGTCAAATGATTATGTACAAGGTGTGCGAGACCTCGTACATACATATACTAGCCAAGCTTCTTCTTCCACTTCTCTACCTCGGCACGGATGAGCGGATCATCTTCCGGGATATATCTGGAGTTGTACTTGATATCGAGATCCTTCCTGCCAGCAGAATGAATGAGAATGTCCGGAGACAGAACATCCATGATGCACATAGCTTTGCCGTCAATTGGTGTTCCCAATCTGTAGTATATGTAACCAAGAAACTCATATGGATTCTCTATTTGATAACCAAAGCACTGTGTCATTTTGTCAAAATCAAAAACAGTCAGACTGTCAAGCACACAAATAAACCCATACACATCCTCCTTCGACACGCATTTATTGTAAAGGTAATCTCTCCATACTGAAAACACAGCATCCCAACCATACTTGGTTATGCATTCTGCTGCTTTCTTTTCTGCAGCGACGAATGTATCATATGAGTATGCTTCATAATCTCTGGGAATAAAAATTTCATCAATTATTTGTTCAATTTCCTCCATAAATTGTCTCTCCATCTATCGTAAGAATAAGCAAAAACACCTGGATGTTCTGCTTTTATCTTATCCATTACACTTATCACTTTTATAAGTGACTTCTCGTCGGGTCTGAAATGCCCGCTCTTATTATTAAAAGAGGATATTTTACCACTCGAAAAATGCAATATGCCTGCACATTGAACATGAACATGTTTCCCACCAATCAATGTTGGATGAGGGGCACGTTCTCCCTCCTTATTAGGGTTGTCACGTATGCCAACGATAATATTCCCTTGTGTATCAAGGACATAGATTGCGTAGTCCCTGCATTCTCCTTCGATATACACCTTGTCATTTTTTATTGCATCTTCAAGATTGATGGCGGACGGATTGTGGAAATACCCTGCTTTAGCATCATAAATTTCTGGAACTGCCTTGTCCTTCATTATCTCTGAAGGCACTACATGATATTTGTCTGCATAAACCTGAGATCCGGTCTTATTATCATATACAGTAATTTCTCCGCTTCCCATCAGTGATTGCCTCCATGGTTTTTAGCAATCCAGTCAGGATAGCAAATGAATATAGTGCTGTCTTTGAAGTCCTTGAACACTTCATCAGGCATGGAGCCATACACCAGAACAATTTCCGGCTCCAAAGTCTCAAGCATTGCCTTGAGACCGGCTTTAAACTCCTCCCTGTCCTCTTTTGATCTTATGCATCCGTATGTGCTGATTGCACATATGCTGTGCTTCTCAATACCAAGAAAAGCCACCTTTTCAGACACGGCGGCAGATATGCTGTATGTAAGGGAATTCCCCCACCTGATCAGCGGTATGACATGAACTCCGTTATTTTGGAAATAGGCACCGATGGCACGATTCCTGTAAACATTGATAATCTGAGCAGCGAACGGAGCATTTCTGTAAAGAGAGAAATCCGGAGACAGGATGAATCTTCCTTTGAACTCATCAACATAATTCTCTGGATGGATCAGAACATCCGCAAAAACAGGATCATATTCATGGAAGCAAATTGCATCTTCATGAGAGGCTTTGCTTCGTCTGGAAAATGGAACGATATTTTTAGGGATGATATACTGTGACGGCTTCTTGATGATGGGAAATCCCCATGGACCGTCTATGTCTGCGCCTTCTATGAGCCGTGATGACATGCCGTCATCAACTATGGCCCTAACATCCACTTTAAATTTTTTAAAATTTTTCATACTGCCAATACTTGAAAATACGAAAATTGTGCGGAATCTCGTCAAAAACCGGATTCAGCATATTGATTTTTTTTCAAGAGCATGGCATAATGAAAAAGGTTACCAGAGATGCCATGCATCTTGAAACTGTGCCTTATAAAGTGTGCGAGACTTTATAAGGCTTTTTTCATTGTAAACTGTTATACAACTACGATTCTACATTTTCCCTCCCTGCATTTTAATTACATAGCCATCCGCATGTGCCCTATATTCTGAACGGCTCAATATAGTATATTGAGTTGTTTAAGAAGCTGCTCTTCATATGGAGCAAAATTCCCGCCAGTGGCAGCAAGCCATCTTTTGCAGTAATCCAAAGCATATGAAGCCGCTTCATAACTTACGCCGCAATTGCTTACGACATCCTCAACTGTTCTGTAGTTGGACCTGAAGAGTACCGCTGGCGGGCAGAGCATGTATTTGGCGAAGAAATCAGCTTCCCGCTCGGCAAGGGGGTACTCTGGATTATGATGAAGGACAATATGCCCAATCTCATGCATAATTGTATAATGTATGCGCCCGGTAGATTCAATCTCATCATTATAGAAGATGCTCCATTTCCCTGTGCTGCCTTTTCTGCAATAGCCATCCCGGCTGATCCACATAGAAACAGAGCGGTCATTATCAGACAGTGATGAATATTTTACACAGTCGATTCCCATGTTGCCTGCAAGTTTGAAAGGTTTAACAGGCACGGATGGAATATCATATTTGCAATACATACCGACAGCTATCCTTTTAATATCCTCATATCTGTTATAGGATATTCTTTCATATGCATGATACTCATCATAGACCTGTGAATTATAGTATTTGTCGCTCTCATTGTCCGCATTCATTCTTGCATGTGATGCGCGCGCAATGCATTCTGCTGTGGAATCCAGCAATACCTCACTTACAGAATCGGATTCCAGGTATTCCTTGGAAACTCCCAATATCTGGGCGATTCTGAAAGCAATGTCCTCAGAAGGAGTCCTGACCCCCCTCACAATCTTGGAAATGAGTGCCTGCGATACACCTAAAGCCTCGGCAAGCTCTTTTTGCTGCATTCCATTGTTTTTAAGAACCACGGCAAGCCTCTTTCCAAAAGCAACCATGCGACAACTACCTCCAATATCTCTCAACAATCTTTATTATATTCAATTTGTCAATTCTGTCAAGTCAATTTACTATATCTAGAAAAAAATTATATGCAAAATCCATATATAGTATATTATGTTAATTTCGTCAATTACACACGCTTACGTTACACATGTATAAGTGACAACAAGAAAAAGACCGCCCCGGATTGGAGCGGCCTGCTGTTTTGCCGTGCGGTTATTGCTGCGGGCCTCCTGCGGATTCCGCAGGGGCCTGTTCCGGCGGGTCCGGCTCATCGCCTTCGTCCGGGCCGCCTGTGACCTGGATGTCCTTTATGGTAATCTCGCTGCCGGTTACAAGGTATGTGTCGTATGAGCCGCAGAAAGGGCACTGCCTGGCGTACTTTGTGGTCTCGTATGTCCTGCGGCATGTGCGGCAGTACGAGATGCCCTGGATTATGATGAGCTCCAGCTCGCATTCCCGCATGTACTGCGTCCGCTTTTTGGCCCAGTCAAATGCGTCCGTGAAGAGCTCTGGGATTACGGTCGAGACCTCCCCCACTTCCATGCGGAGCTTTGTGACCTTCTCCACGCCAAGCTCTTTGGCCGCGGACTCGACGGAGTCCACGACGTGCATCACTATGCCAAGCTCATGCATGTGGAATCACTCCTGCGGCGTGGCCTGGCCGGCGTCCGCCTCGCGGAGGGCCTTGGCTTTCGCAAGGATTTCTGCCATGTCGGCGGCCTCTTTTGCCTTGCGCTCCTTCTGGGTCTTCTTGAACTCCTTGCGGCGCTTGCGCATGATTGCGGCCTCCTTGGAGCCGCAGTTGAACATGATCTTGAAGCAGCGCTTGAGCTCGTATCCGAGAAGACCTCCGATCTTGTCCTCCGCCCTGCGCATTGTAGTGCACTTGGGATGGTCGCGGTAGAGATGGATGGCGTCGAACTCGCACTTCGTCGTGCAGAGGCCGCAGCCTATGCACTTGTTGGGGTCCACGTACGAGGCTCCGCAGGAAAGGCATCTCTTTGCCTCCTTTGCAACCTGCTCCTCGGAAAGGATTCCGGAGACGTCCTTAAGCGAGGGCTTTGCCTCCTGTACGGCCAAAGGTGCCTCCTGGCGTCCGCAGGTGTCATAGTCCGGGAAGGTAATGTCATCCGTGTTGAGCGGCGTGTAGCTGCGCCTGTCACGGCCTATGGTCATGGAAGCGCGCGGACGCACGAAACGGTGCAGGCTCTCCGCGGCCTCGTGGCCGGCGGCTATTGCGTCTATGACGAACTTCGGGCCGGTGTACACGTCTCCGCCCACGAAGATGTCCTCTTCCTCCGTCTGGTACGTGAACTTGTCCGCAACGGGATAGTTGCCGTGCCAGAACTTTACGTTCGTGCCCTCCAGGAGATTTCCCCACCGGATGTCCTGGCCTATTGCGAAGACCACCTGCCCCGCAGGGAGCTCCATTGTGTCTTCCTCATTGTACTTGGGGCTGAACTTTCCGGTCCCGGGGTCATAGACCTGCGTGCAGCGCTTGAAAATCACGGCCGTCACGCTGCCGTCCGCATCCGTCCTGATCTCCTTGGGCCCCCAGCTGTTGCAGATTTCTATGCCCTCTTCCAGGGTATCCTTTATCTCAAGCTTGCTTGCGGGCATCTCCTCCATGCTCTCCAGGCAGACCATGCGGACGGACTTTGCGTTAAGGCGCACTGCGGAGCGGGCGCAGTCCACGGCCACGTTTCCGCCGCCGACCACAACCACGTCTCCCTCATAAGGGGTCTGGTCTGCAAGGGCGTCCCTAAGGTAATCCACGGCGATGGATGTGCCCTTTGCGGTGTCTCCCGGAACTCCGGGAAGCTTGCCGCCCTGGCAACCGATGGCAACGTAGAAGGCCTTGTATCCCTCCTCGCGGAGCTGAGCGATTGTCACGTCCTTGCCAACCTCAATTCCGCACCTGATCTCAACGCCGAGCTCTGTAAGGACTGCTATCTCACTGTCTATTACATCCTTCTCCAGCTTGTATGAAGGGATGCCGTACGTGAGCATTCCGCCGGGCTTAGGAGCCTTTTCAAACACAGTGGGCCTGTATCCCATGCATGCGAGATAGTACGCGCATGAAAGGCCGGCCGGGCCTGCGCCTATGATTGCGATCCTGTCCGTCCATTCTCCCTTAAGGGAAGGAACAACCTTTTCCGGAACGAAGCGGTCTGAAGAGTTTCTCTCCAGCTCCGCCACGAACTTCTTGATGTCATCTATGGCCACAGGGGCGTCTATCTTCCCTCTTGTGCAGGCGTCCTCGCAGCGCTTGTTGCAGACTCTTCCGCAAACGGCGGGGAACGGGTTCTCCGTCTTGATCATTGCGAGGGCCTCTTTGTACTTGCCCTGGCGGGCAAGGGCTATGTACGCCTGCACGGGCACGTGAGCGGGGCATGCCGCCTTGCAGGGGGATGAGCCTGTGGCGTACGTGTTTGACATGCGGTGCGTGTCCCTGTAATCCGGATCCCATGCGTATTCGCCCCAGCGGACCTTGTCCGGAAGGATGGCGTGTTCATACTCCACTTCCTTGCCGGATTTGTCGCAGAAGCGCTGGCCGAGCTTGACGGCTCCTGCCGGGCATACCTCAACGCACTTTCCGCAGGCCACACAGTTCTCCTTTGTGACCTTTGCCGTGTACGCGGACCTGGAAAGGTTGGGTGTGTTGAAGTACATGGATGTGCGGAGAGCGTGGCAGATCTTGACGTCGCAGTTGCAGATGTCGAAGATCATGTTCTCGCCGTCTATGTTGGTTATCTGGTGCACGAAGCCGTTCTTCTCGGCAGCCTCCAGAATCTCCAATGCCCTTTCCTTGGTAATATAATGGGCCCTGTTTGTCTCAACGGCGTAATCCGCGAGGTCTCCCAGCTGTATGCACCAGTCATTGATGTCATCCCCGCAGCCCTCGTTCAGAACCATCGTGCAGGCCCTGCATGAGCAGATGCCCGCGGCGATGTGGCCGTCATATTTCTTGAGCCAGTACGAAATGTGCTCCAGGTCCACGGACTCATTCTGGGCGTTTAATGCCTTCTCCACAGGGATTACGTGCATTCCTATGCCGTCTCCGCCCTGGGGTATCATCTGGGTGATTCCTGCAAGCGGCTGGAAAGCCATCCTGTCAAAGAAGGAGGTTACGGCCGGATGGGCCTCAATCCTGTCCACGGAAGAGTTGAGAAGCTCCGCCGCTCCGGGAACGAGATAGGGCATGATGTAGCGCTTGACGCGGGGCTTGTCCTTGAGCTCCCCGTCATGGTCGTAATTGTCTCCGTAATCATAATAAATGACGCCGATCCAGCACATCTCGTCCAGAATCTTCTGAAGGTCCGCGGCCTCATAGCCCGGGTTCATCCCGAGCATCTCCTCAAACGAGTACGGCTTGCGCTGCTTCATCCTGTTGGCCACTTCAACCATCTCCGGAGTGAGCACTTCCCTGAAGCCCCAGTACTCCGGGTCCGTGGTCTTGATTCCCGTGATCTTGTGAAGCACAACGTCCGTTATCTTCTTGCCAAGCTTGGCGTACCGCTTGTCCAGATTCTCCTCGCCCTGGTACTTGCTTACAACCTCTTTGCTCTGTCCAGACATCCGTCTCCCTCCCTGGTTTCCTTATATCCTTATTATATAGTATATGGTTCTCTTGCGTCCGTTTGCGCCGTTCCATGTAAGCCATGGACGGCCTTTGTTTGTTCTGTTTGGAGATCCCCGGGGCCTGCCCGGCCCGCAGGACCATATAAACTGCCTGCGCCTTCCGGCTTGGATTATGCCTTGAAAGCAGTTACAGTCTCGCGGAAGAACTTTACGAGCTCTTCCATCCCCTCTCCCGTCTTGGCGGAGACGGGTATGATTTTAGCGTCCTTGTTGCGGCAGCGGATGTTGCGGGTGACCTTCTCAAGGGAGAAGTCAAAGTACGGCAGCGCATCAATTTTGCTGATTACAACAAGCGAGGACTTCTCAAATATCAGCGGGTACTTGAGGGGCTTGTCATCCCCTTCCGGCACGGAAAGGATTGTCATGCTCATGTGCGCGCCGGTGTCGTATTCCGCAGGGCATACAAGGTTGCCCACGTTCTCCAGGAACACGAGGTCCAGCCCTTTGGAAATCTCCGCAAGGCCCTGGGCTGTCATGCCGGCGTCCAGATGGCACATGCCTCCCGTATGAAGCTGCACGGACGCGACGCCCGTCTCGACGGCCACCTGCACGGCGTCCTTGTCCGAGTCTATGTCCGCTTCCATGACGCCTATTTTGAACTCGTCCTTCAATGAGCGTATAAGAGATATGAGCGCGGTTGTCTTGCCCGCTCCCGGCGAGGACATGACGTTCACGAGGAAAGCCCCCTGCGCCTTTAGCTTAAAGCGCAGAAGCTCCGCTTCCGCATCATTGTCCGCATACACGCTCTTGTTGAGAAGGATTGTCCGTACAGTGCCCATATGATTTCAGCCGCCCTGCATAAAGCATGTCCCGCGCCGCTTTGAAAGCGGCGCGGCATGCTCTGAATTCTGTCTTTTTTGCAGATATATCTGCGTTTATGGCCGGATCCGGATGGAGATCAGTCTGCAAAGAACCTGCGGACCAGGTCTCTGGAGTACTCCGCCGTCTCCTCCATGTCTCCGAAGGACATGACTTCGCCGGCATAGTACGTGTTGTCCTTGCCCTGCATGGCCTCCACTTTGTCATACCAGCCTGCGGCATAGTCCTCTGAGTTCACATGAGGGAAATAGTACCAGTCATCTATGCGCTCCGTCTTCTCAACGGGAAGCTGGGCCTTGGCCATGTCCTCTATTGTGGTCTCCTGGGCGACGTCGAAAGGCACGTCCTCGCACTCGTCATGGTTGCGGAGAGTGAAGGTCACGAGCGGCTGGTCCGTGATATCTGCAGCCGGCCAGCGGTGATAGAACACCATGAGATGGCCGAGCGTCTCTTTGGTCATGTTGTGGAAGAAATAATAGGAAATCTTCGGGCAGTTGCCTTCGGCCGTGCGGACCGCCATCGTGAAGTACTTCTTGCTGCGGATCTTTGAGAACAGCTCCTTCTCCTCATCCCTTGCGTCCCCGTACTGGCAGAACATCTCAAGGGGCGTGCAGATGATGAGCTTGTCAAACTCCTCCACAACTCCGTTCACCGTAACGAACACCTTTCCGTTCTCGCGCTTCACGCTCGTCACTTCGCTGTTGAGAATGGCGGGATGCTTCAGGTGGGCGTTGACGCCTCTCCATATGGACTCCGTGCCGTCCTTCCATGTCCAGAGCTTTCCGGTGTTGAGGAACTGGGCAACGGTGAAAGCGTCCAGGTACTTCAGTACATACGCTGCGGGGATCTCTTCAAAATAGCCGTATCCGAACGCCGTGAAGGGGCCCTTCCAGACCAGCTCCGCATCCTCGCACTTGTTGAGCTTGAGGAACTCGGAAAAAGGCATGCAGAGGTCTTTGAGGTTGGGGTTGTCCCCCTCTATGTGCTGAAGCTTGAGCTCCGGCGAAGGGCAAGGGCCTTCATACTTGCCCTGCGCCACTCCCCTGTGGCCGTTGACGTCATAGCCGACATACTTCTTCTTGAGAATCCTGGCCATCTTCTTCATCTTCATGTACTTGTTCAGAAGCGAGAAAACGGTCTGCTTTGCAGGGGTGCCGTCCGTGTTCTTGAACTCTCTTCCCATGGGGGGGCCGTCCAGATGCGTTGTTCCGCCGAACTCCTCGCACTCCGAAACGGCGAAATATGTTCCGCAGCCCATGACTGCGCCCATCTCAATCGTCCTGTCTTCCCAGGTGCCGTCTGCCTTCTTGCACTTCATCATCGGGGAGAACGCCTTGCCGCCCACGCGGTTCGTCTTCTCATAAACGACGTAATTTTCATAGCCTGCCTTCTCAAGGTACATAGCCATGCTCATCCCTGCCGGGCCGCCGCCAATGATGCAGATTCTCTCGTTCTTGTCTGCCATGTTATTCCTCCTGTTACGGTTTTTATATATCCGACATTCACGCCTTCCGGCTTTCCGCCCTCCGGCGCCTTATGCAATCCCTGCTGATTAAAACGGTCCTTGCCCGCAGATATCCTTCGCCCTCTTGCGGATGTATTCCGCGAGCTCATCCACTCCCTCATCCGTCTTCGCGCATGTGACGAACACCGGCGCCTTTTCATTGCGCATCCGGATGTTATCCTTTGCCGCCTCTATGGAAAAATCAAAGACCGGCATCACGTCCGTCTTGGTTATGGCCACCATTGTGGCCACTTCGAACATGAGCGGATACTTCAGGGGCTTGTCATCCCCTTCCGGCACGGAGAGAAGGACGAGGTTCTCATGCGCCCCGGTGTCAAACTCCGCCGGGCACACCAGATTCCCTATGTTTTCCAGAATCACGAAATTCAGCCCTTCGACCCCGAGGGCCTCCAGAGCCTCCTCCGACATCTGGCACGTGATGTGGCACGCCCCGCCGGTGTGCATCTGGATGGTCTTCACGCCGGTAGCCCTGGAGATTGCCAGGGCGTCCTCCTCCGAGTCTATGTCCGCCTCTATGACGCCAATGCAAAAATCCCCCTTGAGACGGCCGATGACCCGCTCTAATAGCGAGGTCTTTCCGCTTCCGGGAGATGACATTACATTGAGATAAAAGACCCCCTTGCCCTTAAGGCCTTCGCGGATCTTTTCAGCTCCCTGGTTGTTTCTGGAGATGATGTCCTCTTTGATCTCCACCGTCCTGTATGATGCCATTGTCCTGTGCCCGAACATCCGCGGTCCCGCATCCCCTGATGCGGGATAAACAGCGCTCCGTTCGATATTATTATATCAAATCAAACAGGCGATAGTCAATAGACACCCGGATTTTGACCTTGCATCTGCCACTAACTTTGTGCAGAAATATTTGCGCTATATCCGCCGGGCAATGAAGATTTCAACACATCCCTGCCAACTGTTCATATTCCGTTTCCGGGCTCCTCCGCTCCTCTCACCCACGCAGGGACAGCCGCATAATCCAGGCTCCCGTCCGCCATGCTGAACCCCAGCCAAACTATGTCTCTATCCGTGTACCGGAGAGCCATGCCGTTAACTCTGGCGAAGGCCAGCATTGCCTGCACTCCTGTCCTCTTGTTCCCGTCCACGAACGCATGATTTGCCACAAGGCCGCATCCAAGCCTCGCTGCCTTCTCCTCTGCTGTAGGGAACAGATCCTCTCCTCCAAAGCATGCAAACGGAGACTACAGGGCAGACTCCAGAAGCCCTATGTCTCTGAGGCCAAAAGTTCTGCCTGTCTTCTCTATGATATTCTCCTGCAAGAGAATCGCGCAGGATGATGAAAGCCTTATCATAACGCCAGCTCCTTAAAGGCTTTCATATGCTCCGACAGAATCTCCAGTGCCGTTGCAATTATGTCTGCCTGCTCCTGCGTTATATTCTCCATCTCTTCATTTCCCATGATGTGCAGCCTCCTGTTTGAAAATCATAGGACTATAGTACAAACGAATGTTTGTGATGTCAAGTAAAAAGTATGACAAATGCATACTTTAGTATGTTTTAAAATGATTTTATATTGATTAATCTTGCAAATAACTATGTTATGTGCTATGATGTTCCAAAGCAAAACAGCATCCAATGACTTTCAAGGGAGGATAAAAATGTCCAGTTCAGTAGTACAAGTCAGGGTGGACGATGCATCCAGAATACTGGCCTCCAGAATATGCGAGGCGATGGGTTTAGATCTGCCTACCTATCTGAGAATGTGCATAGCAAAACTCAACCAGGAAATGAAGATACCTTTCACCATGGAGCTGGATGAGAAGAGCATCGTCTCCTTGAAAGCCGGCATCGCGCTGGACAGTTGTGCAGCCAGGGCCAAGGAACTAGGCATCGACAACATGACCCTGGATGAAATCAACGAAGAGATTGCCACTGCGAGAAGAGAGGCCGATGAAAGGAAAAAGGCTGAAGCCGAAGAGAGCGGCACATGATGCCTTACAATCCGCATAACGAAAACGGAAAGCCGTTATGACTGCCTAATTTTCTTTTATTGAATGTTTTTGAATGTTTCTGCATGAAATATGAAAGATTTGTATTCCAAAATTGCTGGACCAATGATATAATCTTCCACAGGCAAACAATATATCAATAAAGGAGATGACAAAATGTCCAGTTCATTGATACAAATCCGGGTAGACACTTCCGCCAAAAACCTGGCCTCCCAAATCTGTGAGGCGATGGGGTTGGATCTGCAGACTTACCTCAGAATGTGCATAGCAAAGCTCAACCAGGAGATGAAAATCCCATTTGATACGGCTTTAGACGAAAAGACTATCGTAGGTATAAAGGCTACCATTGCTCTAGATAATGCAGCAGCCAGGGCCAGAGAATACGGCTATGCAGATATGACCTTAGACGAGATAAATGAAGAGATTGCCGCAGCAAGAAGAGAGGCCGATGCCAGGAAAGAGGTTGAAACAAAGACAGAACCAGATGCTGAAAAAGATACATGAACATACAATAATTTGTGACATGAATAACAGCCCCTGTTGGATTTTTACCTAACTTTTTAACTAAGTTTTAACTAACCTGTATATCAATTTTGCGGACAGCCGTTATGGTTGTCCGCTTTGCTATCATATTGCAAGTTATTGCTACTTTATTGCTGCCCGGACCAGTAAAAAAACGGACAGCCGCCAAAGACTGTCCGCAAAAATCAAGCTAATTGTGTTGTGAGCATCACTTTGTGTAGTGTTGCTTCATTCCTCTCCAAAGGGCGTTCCAAATCTTGAGTATCATATGAACACCTCCTTATAGTATTTGCACTATGATGGCGCCAGCCATTTAGGCGCCGGCCCGCACCCTGGCCAAAGGTGCTGACGTTATCTGCCCTCCGTTCATCTCCTCCGGGTCACTTCGTGTAGTGCTTCGTGATGCCTTTCCAGAGGGCTGTCCAGATAAGCAATGTCATGTCATATTCTCCTTGAAGACACGGCCCCATGGCCGGACCTGTTTCCCAGATCTCATCTTCAGCCCGCATAATAATCACTCTCAAAAGGGTTGTAAAGCGGAATTATGAAAATTTTTTTCAGGGTGTTAATTTTTAACATTTCTAACAAAAAGTGCTGAAACCAAACAGTCTCAGCACTTGTTATTTTATGCGTATATGTGTTAGATTTATAACTTTTGTGGTGCGTTCGCACAACATGTTAAAAAGTGTCATAAAATCACAAAAGGGATTTTTGGGGCTAGATTTCAAGGGTCTCCCCCTCTATGAGCCTCTGCGTGGGCATCTGCATTGAGGCGCAGAAATCATCCGTAGGCACATAGGAAGATATCGGCGGGAAAGCGTCATCGCAATGGTCCAGAAGAATGCGCTTCGGAGCAAGCCTTTCGGCAAGGGCTGCGTTGTGGCTGTCTATGTCGCTCCTTCCCTGGTGGGCCATGATGAGCACGTCTGCGCCTTCAGGATACTGGACATCATCCCTTAGGTCCGCGCTGCCCATTACCTGTATCCTTTTGCCCTCCGCCCGGATCTCGTAGAAGAGCGTCTCATCCTTCTCCGGATATCTCAGGGCCCTTAACCCTATGCCCACAGCACGGAAGAAATGCCGCCAGGTTCTGCCGGAAAACAGGATGGAGCGGATTAGCCTGCCGTCAAAATGAACGTGCTTCCCCTGGAACACCAGTATGGAGAATGGGCCTATTTGGAACTCATCTCCAGGGGATATGAGGGTCATCTTCTCTTCCGGGAACTTATGCCTGGAAAGAGTATGGTACGGGGTCTTGCTGCAGTACACCGTGCACTCCCTCTCACTGTATATGTAAGGGATATGCTCTATATGGTCCAGGTGGCCGTGGGTCACGAGGATATTGGATTGGGAGCTGTATGCGGCCAGGCGGGCGTCATGCATCTCCTGCGGCTCTGCGCCCTTTGGCAGGTCCTTGAGATACGGGTCTATCATGATTCCGGTTTCCCCGGACTGCAAAAGGACGGATGCCGTTCCGTACCATGTAATCTTCATCTGTCTTCCCCTGTTGTCTTGCGGGTCCGAAGCATGGCCCGCGGCATCCGCGGAATGGATGCCTCTTCCCCTTTGGCTGTCACTCCTCTTCCGTGAAGAGCTTGTTGCGGTCTAAGATCAGCTTGTCTGTCTTGGCTATGTATGTGGGCAGGTCCTTGGGAGCGGCGCAGCGCTCTATGCGGTCTTCCGCGGAAAAGTATCTCTTGGAGATGGCTCCGGAGCCTACGGCTATGTTGCTGGCAATCTCTTCCATGGTGTCCACGTTGTATATGCACACCTTCCCGGGAAGGGTCCAGCCGGTGTTCTCCAGCCCTCCGGCCTGGTATTTCTGGCGGTACAGGTAATACGGGTCATAGCCGGCTGCGGTGAGGGCCTGCCTGGCGTATGAAATCATGTCCGTGATGCCGGAGATGAAAAGGCGCTTGGTCTCTTCCTTTAGACGGGAGCCGGATTTGAGGCTAAGCGTGTGGACCGTTATGTTCTCCGGACGGAGCTCTATGGCCTTGTTCACGGAATATGCGAAATCTTCCGGGGTCTCGTCTGCGAGGCCTGCGATGAGGTCCAGGTTGATGTCCATGTCATACTTCCTCGCCATCTCGTATGCGGATACGGTCTGGGCGGCCGTATGCCTGCGGCCGATTTTGACAAGGGTCTCGTCCAGGAAGGACTGCGGGTTCACGCAGATGCGGTTCACGCCGTACTCTTTGGAGACGGACAGCTTCTCATCCGTGAAGACGTCCGGCCTGCCGGCCTCCACCGTGAACTCATACTCCCCCGGCATGACCTCGCGTATGGCGGAATACACCTTGGCAAGGTCTTCCGCGGAAAGAACGAACGGCGTGCCTCCGCCTACGTACACGCTGCGGACGTCCCTAAGGATTGGCCTTAGGGAGTATATCTCTTTTACGAGGCACTCAAGGTACGGCTGCACATACGAGCGGGTCTTCTCTATCGGCGCCGTAATGAAAGAGCAGTACTCGCACTTCGTGGGGCAGAAAGGAAGCGAGACGTATATGTCCTGCCCGCCTGCCCTGTAAGTCTCCCCCTGTGTGGCCATTATCCTTCTGCAGAGCTCCGTGTTCGCGGGGCTTACATGGAGCTTGTCAAAAAGCGCGGTGAAATCCCTCCCCTCGCGCTGCTCCATGCGGGCAAGCTTCAGGGGGCGGATGCCGGTCAAAGCTCCCCACGGAAGGTCTCCGTATTTTGCGCAAAGCACTAAGTAAAAGGCAAGCTTCGTGCACCGCTTTACAAGGCGCTTTGCGACGATGGGATCCTCTTCGCTGCACTCTTCCGTAAAGTCATGAAAAGCGCCGTCATACTGTATTGAATTGAATGTTTTCCCGCCCGAATAAGAGAAATAATGCACAAAGTCATCCTGCTCGCGCCCGTACGCGCGTATGACGTCCATTATCTCCGGCACAAGGAATTCCGCGTTGCTCTCCAGCATTGTTTTATCTTCCTGTTGTCACTGAACCGGCCAGGCGCCGGGATCTTCTGTCAGGAATTCTGTTTCCTTTTTAACGAACATAATCATGTACAGAGGTAAGTATACCGTTCTGCCGTCATTAGATGTGGAGACGTTTTCATATGAGAAGACAAAGGCTTCCTTGATTCCGTAATCCGGCATGTTCATAACATTGTCCAGCGCAGTGTGTTCATCATAATCCTTGCCGCTCTTCACTTCTATCGGAAGGATTTCATCATTGTATTCAATGACAAAATCCAGCTCGCCCAGCTTTTTGCTGATGTAATAAAACTGTTTGTCGAAACCGTGTGCCAAAAGCTCCTGAGACACGACATTCTCAAACATAGCACCCTTGCGGATGTCCTTTTCCATGCTGATAATCTTCTGCTTGGTAATACGCCCGTATGCTGATGTCAGCATTCCGACATCCGCCAGGAACAGTTTGAACAGCGTTTGCTTGCTGTTAACCCTGAGCGTTGCCATAGGCTGCGATGCATTGAAAACCGGAATTGCAACTCCCGCCTGGGTAAGCCACAGAAAGCTGTTCTGGTTACGGTCTAACCTCAAGTATTTATCATCCTCTCCACGGGATTTGTTCAGGTCGGAAACAACGAACCTCTTGTTTTTCCTCTCCAGTTCATCCGGAATGATGTCATATATCCTGTTCAGCACAAGCTTCTTTTCTTTGTTGCTGCTTTCGTACCGGGTGAAATCCATTTTATAGACTTCAGAGATTTCTGAATGGACTTCCATAACCTTCGGAATGCTCTTGCTGTCCGCATATGTCTGGACCGCGGCGGGCATGCCTCCAATCAGCATATACATGTTGAAATACTGAACAAGGCGGTCATGCACCGCATTATCCACAGGCTGTCTGAGATCAAAGCACTTTTGAAGACTCTCTATAATGCTCTGCGGCACTTTGTATATCTGAAGAAACTCCTCAAAATCCATGGGGTACATTGCAAGAACCCTGAGATATCCGACTGGAGCGGAGCGCAGGTCATTAAGCTCAACTCCCAAAAGGGATCCGCTGAGAATATAGCTGTATCTGCCGTCATCGACAAGAAACTTGATCTGCGTCACAATATCGGTGCAGACCTGCGCCTCGTCAATGAATATCACACACCCGGGCTTCATTTCAGTCTCTGCAAACAGAGACAGCTTCGACAGAAGATCATCCACAGATGTGCGCTTTAAAAAGCAGTCGGCCACACCCGGCTGGTCAAGCAGGTTGAACTCAACATAATATTTATGTCTTGACTCCAGAACATGCTTTATTGTCCAGGTTTTGCCAACCTGTCTTGCACCTGTAATCATAAGAGCGGTCCTGGGATTTTCAAGCCACTCCGAAATTTTGTCCTCTATCTTACGCTTAAGCATGATTTGACCTCTTCTATTATAATGAACCGGCGCCCTTGTCAAGTACATAACCCCTTTTCTGACCAAAAATTTTTGAG
>JAJPZA010000222.1 GCA_021204625.1 Clostridia bacterium
TCATGTAATAACCGAGAGATACCATTATAATCATTGCAACAGGAGGCTCACAATGGAAAGATTAAAGAGCCTAAGAAAGGCAAGAGGCCTTAAACAAGAAGATGTTGCCACGTTTTTAGGCATCACAAAATCAGCGTACGGCAATTATGAATTAGGTCAGAGAGAACCCAGCCTGGCATCATTGGTTAAACTCGCAGACTATTTCAACGTGTCAGTGGATTATCTGCTGGAAAGGACATCCAATGCCATGATATACGACTCTGCAAATCTGTCAGCCACAGGAAATCCCAGGCTTGATGAGATGATATCCGTATTCAGGCAGCTTTCTCCCTCCATGCAAGAGAATGTCCTGCTCACTGCAAAAGCATTGCTGAATTATACCACATAGCACATCTGCTCCGATCACGTGTGCGTTTTATTTTACGATAAGATATTTTGGAGGAGCTATTATGTAATTTAAGGAAAGACTGCTGGATCACATAGAGGAGCATTTCGGGGGAAGCCAGAAGAAACTGTCTGAAGCTTCCGGAATACCGGCAACGACACTCAATACCTGGATCAACAGGGACGGGAATCCTACCTGCGCTCAGCTGGTTAAGCTGGCAGATACTTTTGGCGTGGCCATTGACTATTTGATAGGCCGCACCGATGACCTTAACACTACAGTCATCTACAATTGTGATGCAAGCCCGTATAGCAAGTACATTGACAAGCTCCGTAATATGACCGAAAAGCAGTTGTATATAACCTATGGATTCATGTGCGGCATAATGAACAATGATGTCTGAAGAAGATTACGATACAAGCAACGAAATAAGCCGTTGACGGGAACACCTGTCAGCGGCTCATTGTTTATATGCGAATGTGTGCGGATTAAACGAAACGCTCACCCCTGTTGCCGGCTTCTATGATGTCCAATATCTAAGTTGCTGTTCAAAAGCAGTACTGCTATTCCATTGTATAAATCCGCACACCTTGCATTTGAATTAGGCTTCAAATATGGCTGAAACTTTCTTCAGCCACTCTGTAATTTGGATATGCTGCGGGCATACGCTCTCACAGCCATGGCATGAGATGCAGGCAGATGCTCTCCCCTTCCCGTTGCTAACCATGTTGCTGTAATACTGCCACTGCTGTGTCCAGCCGTTGGGGGAGCACATGGTCTCTGTATTATACAAAGCGAAGAAGTCCGGGATGGGGATGTCCATGGGGCACGAGTTGGCTTCCACACAGTACCTGCATCTGGTGCATGGAATCGCCTTGCTCTGGATTATTATGTCCCTCACCTTAAAAACCGCCTCCACTTCATTTTCCGTTAGAGGTGCGAAATCCTGCATGTAAGAGGTGTTGTCATTCATCTGCTCTAAGGTGGTCATGCCAGAAAGAACGGTCATGACGCCTGGCAGGGATGCAGCAAAGCGGATGGCCCATGAGGCTTTGCTCCAGTCCGGATGGATAGCCTTTAGAATCTGTTCAGCCTCGGGAGTAAGGTTCGCGAGCGTTCCTCCTTTGACTGGCTCCATGACTATGATTTGCTTTCCGTATTTTCTGGCGGTCTCGTAACACTTTCTGCTCTGTATGCTTTCATTGTCCCAGTCCAGATAGTTGAGCTGAAGCTGGACATATTCCATCTCTGGATACTTCTGCAGAAGCATTTCAAGGAACTCCGGGCTGTCATGAAAACTGAACCCCAGATGCTTTATTCTCCCCTGAGATTTGAGATCCCTCATGTATTCCAGCGTGCCGTACTTGAGACATTCGCCATAGGTGTCCACGTTGAGATTGTGGGCAAGGTAATAGTCAAAATAGTCCAGGCCGGTCCTTTCAAGCTGGGTCTCGAAGTATCTTACCTGGTCATCCGGGCCGGAGAGCATCATTGTAGGCATCTTTGTGGTTACGGTGTAAGCATCCCTCGGATATCTCTCGGCAAGCACTTTCTTGAGGGCCCTCTCAGCCTCGCCGTCATGATACATCCAGGCGGCATCGAAATAGGTGAAGCCACGCTCTATGAACATGTCCGCCATTCTGCGGAATTCATTCATATCAATGTGCGTGTAATCCATGCCGGGCATGACCGGAAGCCTCATCGTTCCGAACCCCAGTTTCTTTGCTCCCATATAAACTCCTGTAAAAACATTGGAAGGCATGTATCAGCCGCCGACAGTAATCCTTTCACCGTCAAGAATGAGATCCGCTTCCCCGGCTTCAGACTCTATCTCTGTTCCGGAATGGGTCACGGAAACCTTGAGGATTACCCCATGGTATGTGATTTTGAACGAGTAGCTCTTCCACATGTCCGGGATTAAAGGGGAAAGGGAAAGCGTTTCGCCGTCGCTCCTCAAGCCTCCGAATCCGTATACTACATTCATCCATGCCGCCGCTATGGATGTGGTGTGCAGACCTTCGCATGCGTTGCGGTTGTAATCGTCCAGATCCATTCTTGTGGCGAACGAGAAGAAATTCACAGCCTCATCTGTTTTGCCCAGTTCAGCGGCGAGTATGGAGTGCACGGACGGGGACAGCGAGGATTCATGGATGCAGCGGGGCTCGTAGAACTCATAGTTGGCAAGCTTTTGTTCCCTTGTGAAAGAGCCGTTGTAGAGAAGCATGAACATGAGGACGTCCGGCTGCTTTATCATATCGTTGCGGTAAATCCTGTCATAGCTCCAGTGGCTGTACAGAGGGAAATCCGTCACCGGAATGCTGTTCACATCCACATGGGGAAGGTCGAAATACCCCTCATGCTGCTCGAAGAGCTTGGCGCTGTCATTGTATGGGATATACATCTTTTCGGCGCACAATGCCATATATTCCAGATCTTTCCTGGCAAAGCCTTCGCCGGCAAGAAGCCTGCCGCAGAGAGCCGGATCTTCCGAATTGATCTTGCCAAGGACCTCGAGAGTGTATTCCAGGGTCCTTTTGGCCATATAGTTAGTATAGCAGTTATGGTTGACCATCATCTGGAACTCGTCCGGGCCCATCACGCAGTAGTAGCCGAACTTGGTCCTGTCATGGTTCCACTGTCCTCTGTCCATGAGGAAATGGGACACGGCTAGGAGCATCTCACAGCCGTAATCATGCAGGAACTTTTCATCCCCTGTGAGAATCACATAATGCCATATGCCGTATGCAACTCCGGTGGAAGGCTGGAACTGAAGGCTGGCGTGCTGCCAGAGGTCACATGCCTCATGGCCGTTCAGCGTGGCTATTGGATAGCATGCTCCGCTGCAATCCAGCATCTTTGCTCTTTCCCTCGCCTGCGGCAGGGTGTAATAACGGAACAGAAGCAGGTCTTTTGCGGCATCGGTGTCGCTGAAGAGATAATACGGCAGGCAGTATGTCTCGGTGTCCCAGAATGCGTGCCCGCTGTACGCCTCTCCCGTCAGACCTTTGGCTCCAATGTTGTCATGCGGGTCCGCTCCCCGGTATGTCTGGTGAAGCTGGAATATGCAGAACCTTATTCCCTGCTGGTTCTCTTCATCCCCGCATATCTCAATGTCCGAGTGTGCCCAGAACTTTTCCCAGTATTTGCAGGCCTGGTCAAATGCAGAGTCATAGCCATTATGGCGCATGCCGGCAGCGCCGCTCACGGCATGGGCTTCAAGGGAAAGGTCCTCCCCCTTCCGGTCTTCCTCTATGCAGGCATATCTCGTAAATACGGCTTTGCCGTTAAGGGTGAATGAGCAGCTGAGGCTGACTTCGTTTGTGCCGTCGGCATATGCGAACGGGTTACCGAGAGAATTTTCAACTGCCATAGCTGCGGAAAGCCTCTGACCTGTGGACTGGGTTTTTGCCGTGATAACGGCTCCGCCGTCGAATGCCTTTTTGCTCTCGGAAGTCCACCTGGAGGGCAGGCCCCAGTGCTGTCCGTTGAAGTCTGTTGTGAATGTTAGCTCCGCTTCAACAGGACCGGGGCTTTCAAGGATGATTCTTTGATATCCCGCAGCGGAGCGCATGTCCAGAAATCTTATGAACGTGAGCATTACGGGCACTCCGGCACAATCACACGTGTAGGTTCTCGTGTATACTCCGTTTCGCATGTCGAGGATGCGCGAGAAATTGCTCACTTTTGGTGAAGCCGGGTCCGGAGCTGTTCCGTTCAGTTTGATTCGGACACCTACCCAGTTTGCTCCGTTCACCATGTAATGGCTGCGGGAGACGATGCCTTTATAGCCGGACTTGTTCTCGTCCCGCGCCCACTCGTAAACGCCATTATAATATGCGCCCTGCAAACTGTCGCAGGACGCACCTTCTTCCATGTAGCCCCTCACTCCCATCCTTTCGTTGGCGAGCGAGAAGACTGATTCTGAAACCCTGTTCCTGTCCGGATGAAAATTCTCTTCGATGACCTTCCACGGATCAGTCACAATGTATTTTACTGCTTGTTTTGGCATGTATGCTCCTTTATTCTTTAGCCCCCCTTTTGCACAGTGCGGATGGAGAGCCTTCTCCGAGGGGGCTAGAA
>JAJPZA010000171.1 GCA_021204625.1 Clostridia bacterium
CCTTGAGCTCCTCTTTAAGGTTCTCGCGGACCTGCTTGTCCGTCTTGAAGTCCAGGGCCGAGAAGGAGTCATCGAAGATTGCTATCTCGGGCTTCGCGCATATCGCGCGGGCAATGCAGAGCCTCTGCTTCTGCCCGCCGGAGACGTTGGATCCGCCCTGCGCAATCTCGCTCTCATAGGCGCCCGTCATCTCGTTGATGAACCCGTCCGCCTCGGCAATCCTCGCCGCGTGGGTTATGGCGTCCATGTCCGTGATTCCGGCATATCCTATGTTCTCCGCAACAGTGCCGGAGAACAGGATGCCCTTCTGCGGCACGAAGCCTATTTTCTCATGTATTGTCTTCTGTTTCATGTTCCTTACGTCCACGCCGTCCACGAGGACCTGTCCCTCGGTCACGTCATAGAAGCGGGGGATGAGGTTTATAAGGGTGGACTTGCCGGAGCCGGTGGCGCCTATGAATGCAAGCGTCTGGCCCTTCTCAATCCTGAAGGAGACGTTCTTTATGGCATCGTTGTCCGCATCGGGATATCTGAAGCATACGTCCCTGAACTCCACGGTGCCTTCCTCTGTGGGCTGCGTCTCGGTTTCCGGATCATGGATGGTGGCGGGGGTGTCCATGACGACATTGATACGGCGTGCGGCGACCTGGGCTCTGGGCAGCATGACGAACATCATGAGAAGCATCATGAAGGACATGATCACCTGGGACGCAAGCATCATGAATGACGTCACTGTCGCGTAGTCTATCTCGCCGGCGTTCATAAGGTTGCCGCCTATGATGTATATGGCAAGGGAGACGCCGTTCATTATGAGCATTATGACGGGGCTTAAGAGGCCCAGCACTACGTTTGTGAAGATCTGTGTCTTAGTGAAGTCATTGTTGGCCTTGTCAAACTTTTTGTTCTGGTATTCTTCGGCGTTGTATGCGCGGACCACGCGGATGCCGGTGAGGTTCTCACGGGTTACCGAGTTCAGACGGTCTGTCAGTTTCTGCATGATCCTTGTCTTCGGCAGGGCCACCATGATGACTGTCACGAGAATCACTATGAGAACCACGATTGCAATGACCGTCGCCCATGTGAGCTGCGCGTTCGTCTCGCTTATCTTGCATATGGCCCATATGATGGTTACCGGCGCCGCGATGAGCATCCTTAAGATCATGACGTTGGCCATCTGGACCTGCTGGACGTCGTTGGTGCTTCTCGTGATGAGGGAAGCCGTGGAGAACTTGTTGACCTCGGCGATTGAGAAGCTCTCAACCTTGTTGAACAGCTTTGTCCTGATCCTTGCGGACATGTCGCCCGCGACATATGCGGCAACGAAGGTGCAGCCCACCTGGAACAGGGCGCATCCGACCGCAAAGGCCAGCATGATGCCGCCGTTGTACCAGATCTCGCTGACTGACCCCGTCTGCATGGCGTTCGTGATGGCGTTGATGCAGTTCTGCAGATAATCAACGATTGACATCGTGCACCATACCTGCCCGATCGTAAACCCGACGATGACCACGATGAGCAGCCAGTCAATCGGCCGCAGATTTCTGTAAATCTTGAGCATTCTTGTCTCCTGTATTCTTTTTCTCCGCTACATTGTGTATCGTTTCAGAGAACTTGTCGCATTTTTCCAAAAAGTCGGGCAGCTCGTCTTCGGGGAACGAGTTCAGAAGCAGCGTTATGTGCCTCACGATGTCCATCAGATGCCCGGCAATCACGCTGTTGCCCTTCGCCGTTATGCACAGGAACACCGTCCTTCCTGACTTCTGCCTTTCAATATATCCGGCCTCCTCGAACGGCTTCAGATACCTGCTCACGTTCGGCAGCGCCATCCCGGACTGGTGTGCTATGTCCGACAGCGTTATGTGTTTCCTGTATTTCTTCTCATAATCCCGGATGCCCTTCAGAAGCCTGTACTTTCTCAGCTCCGACTCTTTCACCGGCACAACTTTCTGTATGTTTTCGGTGATGTCCATGAAGGTGTTCGCGAAATGCTTTATATCCTTCTCACTCGCCATATTCCTTACCTCATTCCCGTGCCCTTCATCCGCATGCAGTCCAAAAACTTATCCTTTGATAATAATTACAGCACATATTATTATCATACGATAATTATAATGTCAAACACTTTGCGGGCGTCTGTCTATTATTTCACCAATATTTCACGAACTTATCAAACGATAACATTTACAGACAATTGCACCACACTCTGTTGCATATCTCATCTTTCCAAGCCCCAACATCTTGTGTTTTGCGGCGCCGTCCGCATAGGGGGAGGAAAGGGGCCCGCCGCTCCGCGCACATTTAAGTACACGTAAAAAACGATTTCAGCACACATTTTTGCCCCGGAGCAAAATGCAGTTATATGTGTCGCTTTCACGCTTTTCCGCCCGGCCCGGGCGGCCACGGAGGGGGCAGTATGGCCTTTTACGGTTACGTGTGCAATTGTACACATTACGGGATTCCGGCAACCCTGGAGCGGCCTCTTGTCCTGCGGACGCAGGCACGCCGGATATGTTTAAGAGCAGCGGGAACGGCATTGCCCGTCCCTGCCGTAAGAACAGCAGGAACGGCATTGCCCGTCCCTGCCGGCGGCATATGAAAACACACTAAGGAGGCTGCATTATATTAATAGGTAAGGTCTTCCGGGCAGAGTGCCGTATTGCAGAGCAGAGGGGATTGCAGTAATCCCTGCAACAGCTGGAAAGCAAACCTATGACTATGCCCGTTTGGCGTATTATCCTTGCAGGCAGGTACGCCATTCGGTTGGCGCAAGACTCCGTCCGGCTTGTTTTCCCTGTCCGCGGATGATACACTTAAGCTTGCACAGACATGCATTAACAGACATGTATTATAATGGGAGGAACGGGTATGAGCATGAATCCGGCTGCGGGCAGTCTGAAGCCTTTGCCTGTGAGCATCACAGATTATGAAGAGGCTGTCACGGGATATTACTGCGTGGACAAGACTCTTTTTATCCGGGACATCCTGGACAAGCGTTTCAATGCGGTTGCAATCACAAGGCCGGAGGGCTTCGGCAAATCGCTCAACATGAGCATGCTCATGACTTTCCTGGAAGACACCGGCGAAGACAAGTCAGCATATTTCAAGGGCACTAAAATCTGGCAGTGCGGGGAGAGATACATATCACGCATGGGCACATATCCGGTCATATATATCAGCCTGGAAACAGCCAAAGGGCCCCTCTGGGGCATATGCCTTCATGCTATAAAGAAAGCCATAGCGAAAGAGTTCCGCAGGTGGGCCGCTCTTGCAGACCATCCCAAACTTACCCCGTATGAGAGAAAGGTTTTCTGTTCCATAGAGGATGGATTTGCCGGCACATTGGATTACAGCCATTCCTTGCAGACACTCTCCGAGTGTGTCTGCAAGTGCTGCAGCAAAAAGCCCATAATTCTCGTAGATGATTTTGACGCCCCTCTGCGGTCCGGAAGCCTGCACGGATATTACGAGGAAGCCAAGGAATTCTTAAGGACCCTGTATGGATCCTCTTTAAAAGACAACTTTAATATGGAGTTTGCCGTGCTGGAGGGTGTCTGCCCGGACGGCATATCCAGTCTTTTCACCGATTTCAACTGCATCAAAACATACACTGTGCTGGATAAAGGCCTCAGCTCTTATTTCGGATTCATGGCAGATGAAGTGAAAGATATGCTGGATTATTACGGCTGCGGAGACAGGTATGACGCTGTATGTAAATGGTATGGCGGGCATAGGTGCGGCGGAACGGAAATCTTCAGTCCGGCGTCCGTGAACCGGTATCTTGCAGACGGCGCTCCTGCGGAGCCCAAGGATTACTTGCTGGAATCTCCCGGCAACGAGATCATATATGCCGCTCTGCGGAAGCCCGCTCCGGATGTCCTTGAAGCCGTCTCCGCCCTGCTGCGGGGTGAAGCTGTTTTTGCCGGAACGGATGAAGGTACCCCTTATACGGATTTCACAGACATTGACGGCATCTGCACTCTTCTGTTGCTGTACGGGTATCTCAAGGTCCGGGACCCGGAGACGGCCGGCACGGGCAGAAAGAGGGAAAGACTGTTCGGCATGCATGATTCCTGCCTCGCCGTAGCGGACATGGAATCAATGGATGCTCTCAGCCGCATCATGAGCGGCATTTAGAAATTTCTGGATGCGGATTTTCAGCTTGTGGCAATTAAAGATTGACATCCTCTCCCCGGACGGCTATAAAATTCAGTATACATTCAAGGGCATTCACGGAGTCATGCAATACCGCACGGCAAGTGCAATGCCGGACGGGAGGGTAAGATATTGTGCATACGTACAATGAATTCACTTTGTTCCTGGCAAGGGAAAATCTCGGAGAGGCGCTGGAGTATGCCGTGAATGCATGCGGCCTGGATCCGGACGAGTTCATGACTCTTTTCATAAACAGCGGCTTTGCAAGCCTGTTTGAGGGCAGGGATTGCGTCAGCGTCAGCTACAGGTCCGGCACAGAGAACGCTATGGAAATTCTCAGAAGGATGAAAGGCATGACAGAGTTTCCGCCAGCCTTGGACGGAGAAATCAAAGCCGTATACTGGGCAGGGAGTATTCTTGTGTATTACCAGTGGGAGACCGGGCGTCCGTACAGGGACATACTCATCTGCATCAGCATGAAGGATATAATAGGAATGTATGATTCCTTTCATGAGGCTCCGGAAAGCAAATTCGTGGATATCATGGAGGCAATCATAGCAAGGAAGGACGGAAGCGGGAAGTGATCCGCACCGCCCGTTAACTCCACGCAGGTTTCGCATTGTGAACATCCGGAAAAAGTTGGGTTAAGCTTTGCATGGTGTTTGTTTCTGACTTGTTTTTACCGTTTGCATATGATACACTTAAATATATCAAGTGGGCAGCATCTAAGAAGGGGTACACTATGAGCGGAGTTGTGTCTAAAAAAAAGCCTATGCCTGTTGGAGTATCAGACTACGAGAAAGTTGTTACTGACTACTACTATGCAGACAAGACTCTTTTTATTCGGGATATCCTTGATATAAAAACCAATGTGTCGCTTATCACAAGACCCAGAAGATTCGGAAAGTCACTTAATATGAGCATGCTGCAGACTTTCTTTGAGAATACAGGCGAGGACAAGTCTGTATATTTCAGGGACAAGAATATCTGGCAGTGCGGACCGGAGTATACTGACAAGATGGGAACATATCCTGTCATCAGCATAAGCTTCAAGGATGCGCGCGGAAATAACTGGGAAGAGTGTTATGACGAAATCACAAAAGTATTATCTGCTGAATATAAAAAGTGGATAAAGATTGCAGATAATCCGAAGCTGGATGCGTCTGACAGAAAAAAATTCATTGCTATAAAGGAGGGATTGGCTCAAGAAAGCGATTTCAAGGATTCGTTGATGTGGCTTACTGAGCTGATACAATCAATATACAGGAAATGTCCGATCATATTGATTGACGAGTACGATAATCCTATTCAATCCGGATATCTGCATGGCTATTACGATAAAGTAATGAATTTCATCATCCCTCTGTTTTCAAAGGCGCTTAAAGACAATAAGTATCTGGACTTTGCTGTCCTTACAGGAATTAACCGTTTTTTGAAAGAAAGTGCAGGCACAGGGCTGAATAATCTGAAACCTTATTCCATACTGGATGATATATACAGCCAATATTTCGGTCTCACAAGAGATGAAGTTAAGGAGATGTTCGCTTACTATGGATACAGTGACAGGTTTGACATTGCTTGTGAATGGTATGATGGTTACATGTTCGGCAAAACTGAAATTTTCAGTCCCTGGTCCATATTAAACTACATACAAGATGGGGCTTCTTCCAAACCCGGAAATTACTGGGACAACACGTCAAGCAACGATATCATTTATGACATTCTGAAGAGTGCCACGCCAGAAGTGCTGAACAATCTTATTGCCCTTTTGCAGGGCGGTACTGTTGTGGCAATGATAGATGAGAATCTTACCTATCCGGAGCTCAAGAGTGATGCTTCCAATGTCTATACTCTCCTTTTGATGTATGGCTATCTTACGACAACGGATGTACAGTGTTGTTCAATACCGGAAGAGATAACAAAGGGCATATCTCAGAGGTTCAATCACTGTCTTGAAATCCCAAATAAGGAAATAAGCAGTGAATTTCACAAAATAATAAAAAACATCATAAAATCATTCTGTGCAAAAGAACCGGCTGGTAAATTATTCATAGCCATATGGGATGCTATAATGTCCCGTGATGCAGAAACCATGGAAACATGTCTGCATAGTTTTCTCAGCAGTACCGCAAGATACTTTGACACTGCATATGAGGCCTTTTATCAAGGGTTCATGCTCTCGGTATGCGCATACAAATGGGGCAGTTATCTTATCCATACCCAGACACCATCCGGGTTGGGCAGATATGACATAGGGCTGGAGCCTAGGGAGAAGGGTATGCCGGGAATAATAATTGAAGTGGAGAGCGTCACTAAGAGCAAGTCTCAGAATGCAGGTCCGCTTGAAAAACGCGCGCAGGCCGGCCTTGAACAGATCAAAGCCAAAGGATACGGCAGAGATCTCCTTTCACGGGGAATCACAGATATCATTCTTGTGGGCATTGCCTTCAATGCAGATGAAGTCAGTGTGGCAATTGAATAGTGTCGTAAGAATCTTCAAAATGCCTGTCAGCATTGGGAATGACTTTTCTCGCGTTGCATAAGAAACTCAGATGGTCCGGATGCATGTCCGGGCTTTTTGCATGGTGTCAGCCCTTTACGCAGGGAAATACTCCGGGCGCACTGTAATCCGCATAGACAAATAAGCTCCACGCAGGGCTCGCATTGTGAACATCCGTAAAAAGTTGGGTTAAGCTTTGCGCATGCTTCTTGCGGTATCATTCAAAAAGACGTATACTGCCGTATAGAAGCACGTGCATGGAAGCACGCATATAGAAGCACGCATATATGGGGTACGGATATGAAAAAGAGGAAGGCGGCGGCGTGCGCTCTGTCCGTGGCTGTGGCTGCGGCAATCTGCATAGTAGCCGCAGGATGCGGCGGATGGACGAATCCGGGGGATTATCTTGGCGGAGGCGGCACGGCCACATATTTCCCGGAAGAGACTGAGACGGCTCTGCAGGAGGCAGCAGAGGAGGCGGCCGGTGATATTGCGGAGGCAGCGTATACGGATGCGGACAGCGTAAAGGCCAATTGCTCCAAGCTCACAAAGAAGACCATCTCATCATCCGGTTCGTATTATCTGGATGATGATTCCCTTGCGGGAAAGAAGATAAGCGTGGAGGCGGAGGACGTCACGCTGTATCTCATAAATGCGGAACTGTCCAATGACGGCAAGTGCATAGAGAGCGAGGAGTACGGGCTCACGCTCACGCTCATCGGCTCCAGCACCATAACCAATTCAGGGGATGCCAAGAACGCCGTGGACATAGAGCAGGAGCTTGTAATCAACGGCCCCGGCAGCCTTTCCATCTCGTCCACGAAGAACGGCATAAAGGCCGGGAGCATAAAGATCCGCGATGCTTCCGTGGAGACAGAGGCGGACCAGGACGGGCTGCACGCCGAGATAGCTGAATACGATGACGCCGGCAAGGCCCCTGCATTCTCATATGATAAAGGCGGGTTCGTGTACATCCAGGATGCGGCCGTTTCCGTGAATGCGGCGGATGACGGCATCCAGGCGGACACCTTCGTGTATATAGCCGGGAATTCGGACATAGACGTCAAGACAAACGGCGGGGCTCCGTCTTCCCTCTCGCAGATAACGGACTCGTCCTCGGACAAGGTTTCCGGCAAGGGCATAAAGGCCGGGCTCATAGACTGGGGCGAGGCGGACAATGACCTCACCCTCTCAGGAGACGAGGAAGAGGATTACCTCATTCTCATTACCGGCGGGAATATTTCCGTGGATTCCAATGATGACGCCGTGCACAGCAACGGGCAGATAATCATGACGGCAGGCACCCTGGACGTCACAACCGGGGATGACGGCATGCACGCGGACAATCTCATGAAGATCTCCGGCGGGGACATAGACATAGAGAGATGCTATGAGGGCATAGAGTCCGCGAAGGTGGAGATTTCCGGCGGGGACATTTCCGTCACTTCTTCGGATGACGGCATAAACGGGGCGGACGGCACAGCCAGCAGGATGGGCAGCGCAAACAACAACTGCCACATAATTATCTCCGGCGGGAACGTCTATGTGGACGCCGGCGGAGACGGCGTGGACTCCAACGGAAGCATGACAATCTCCGGAGGATCCCTGTACGTTTCCGGCTCCACGTCCGGCAATGACGCCGCCCTGGACGCAGACGGGAGCATAATCGTGGACGGAGGGTACTTGTTCGCCTGCGGGGCTCTGGGAATGGTTGAGACACCTGCGTCCAACTCCGGGCAGAACGTGGTCTCATACGCAAGCTCCGGCACAATTGAGGCCGGCAAGACCCTGTACCTCACGGATTCGGACAAGAACACCATAATGTATTTCACCGTGCCCAAGAAGTGCCAGTCCGTGATAATCTCGGCCCCGGAGCTGGAGGACGGCAATACATATTATATATATGGAGACGGCACGTCCCTGTGCTCCTTCACCGTTTCCGGCATTATAACAATTGTTGGCTCCTCCAGGAGCATATCTTCCGGCGGCGGCAGCGGCTTGGGACGGGGATTCGGAAGGAAGTGAATCCCGCCATGAATAAAGGCCTCACGGCCGGTTTGTGCAGAATGCATAAAAGCATAAAATGTGAGAGAAGGCGCCCTTTGGGGCGTCTTTTTTGACGCCGGAAGTGGCTTCATGCGGGGGAGGGATGTGAGAATGTTAATTTTGTTCAAAAGGTTTGTTCAGTACAATCGTATATGAGTTTTGCTATAAGCTGTGCTTATAGCAAGCATAAAAATGTGCAAATACAAGGATATTTCATTTCAATTGACTATTGGAAACCTTTCGCATATAATCTTAGACGTAAATGAATTGGCGGGCATGAGAGAGCCGCTTAAATACAAAACAGAAGGAGTTAACGATTATGAATGTTCCGGAGCTGTTCGGAGAGAACGTATTCAATGACACCGTGCAGAAAGAGATGCTGCCCAAGGAAGTGTACAAGGCGCTGAGGGCAACGATAGAGGCAGGCCATCGCCTGGACGTGTCCATAGCCGGCGCGGTTGCGGCCGCTATGAAGGACTGGGCGGTATCCAAGGGTGCAACACATTACACACACTGGTTCCAGCCTCTCACAGGGCTGACCGCAGAGAAGCATGACAGCTTCATAGAGCTGGACGGAGACAAGGTCATAATGCAGCTCACAGGCAAGAGCCTGATTGTCGGCGAGCCGGACGCATCCAGCTTCCCC
The DNA here is from genome assembly GCA_021204625.1 of Clostridia bacterium. GTDB lineage: Bacteria > Bacillota > Clostridia > Christensenellales > Borkfalkiaceae > Coproplasma. Next base: position 9,345 of record JAJPZA010000171.1, read on the forward strand.
TCCGGCGGATCCCGCGCCACATACATGGCCAGAGGATACACGGCCTGGGACCCCACATCACCCGCATTTGTAAAGGACGGAACACTTTACATCCCCACGATATTCGTATCCTTCACAGGAGAGACCCTGGACAAGAAGGCACCGCTCCTCCGTTCCATGGCGGCTATAGACAGACAGGCCAAGAGAGTTCTGAAGCTCTTCGGAATAGACTGCAAGAAGGTCACCACGACCGTGGGCCCGGAGCAGGAGTACTTCCTTATAACCGAAGAGGATTACGCAAAGCGCAAGGACTTAAGGCTCACGGGCAGGACGCTGTTCGGAGCGCCGGTATCAAGAGGCCAGGAGCTTGAGGACCATTACTTCGGAAAGATCAAGCCGATTGTCACGGAGTACATGAGAGACCTGGACGAGACGCTCTGGTCATACGGCATCACTTCCAAGACAAAGCACAACGAGGTCGCACCGGCCCAGCACGAGATGGCTCCCGTGTACTCCACAACCAACGTCGCCGTGGACACCAACATGCTTTCCATGGAGCTCATGAGAACGGTTGCCAAGAAGCACGGCCTTGTGTGCCTCCTTCATGAGAAGCCCTTCAGGGGAATCAACGGATCCGGCAAGCACAACAACTGGTCAATTTCCACGGACACAGGATTCAACCTCTTCAAGCCCGGCCCGGAGCCCGAGAACAACACATTCTTCAAGCTCATGCTTGCAGCCGTAGTGAAGGCTGTGGACGATTACCAGGGAATCCTGCGCGCGTCCGTTGCGACGGCCGGAAACGACCACCGTCTCGGCGCGGACGAAGCCCCTCCGGCAATCATCTCCATATACCTCGGAGACCAGCTGGGCGCTCTCGTGGACAGCATAGTGAAGGGAGACAAGTATGTGGCTCCGGTGGCCACCGAAGGCAGCATAGGAGTTCCCGAGTCCCCTATATTCCCGAAGGACGCATCCGACAGAAACAGGACATCCCCGTTCGCATTCACAGGCAACAAGTTCGAGTTCAGAATGCTGGGCTCACAGTCCAACATCTCGGACGCCAACATATGCCTCAACACAATCATAGCCGATTCCTTCGAGCAGTTCGCGGACGAGCTTGAGAAGGCCTCAGACGTGACTGCGGCGGCAGAGGCTATCGTAAAGCGCGAGCTCACAGACCATTACCGCATCATATTCAACATGGACGGCTACGGCCCCGGCTGGGAGGCTGAGGCAGAGAAGCGCGGGCTTCTCAACAACAAGAACACCGCGGACGCCGTTCCCGTGCTGTATGAGCAGAAGAACATAGACGTGTACGTGCGCCAGGGCGTATACACGAAGGCCGAGGCAATTGCCCGCGCGGACGTGTTCCTTGAGAACTACACGAAGCTTATAAACATAGAGGCCCTCACGATGGCTGAGATGGCCAAGAGGGACATAATCCCCGCCGTATCCGATTTCATCGCAGACCTCTGCCAGAACGTGGCCTCCAAGAAGTCCGTATGCGAGGACATCCCCTGCGAGAGCGAGACGTCCGTCATCAGGAAGCTCTCAGCCCTCAACGATGCGTCCAGCGCAGCCGTCGCCAAACTCGAGGCGGACCTGGCCGCTGTGGACAGGTCGGACGTCAAGGCTTCCTCACAGGCCATGGCCCATGTGATCATTCCGGACATGGAGTCCCTCAGGGCTTCCGTGGACGAGATGGAGAAGCTGACCTCATCAGACTTCTGGCCGTATCCCACATACTTCGACCTTCTCTACGACGTCATGTAATCCTCGCCCAAAGGCGTCACGCAATCCGCACCGGCGGATGTCATGCACTCCGCACTGGCGGATGTCATGCAATCCGGTGCCGCAGGTCCGGGCCGCGTGAATCCGGAGCATCCCTCAAGGGCGCTGCGGGGAACGTTGGAAGGCGCATATAACGAATTCAAGACCGCTGCCCCGCAGAAGCGGGGCAGGGCCGAAGACATATCCAGACATGCATTTCGGCGTGGCGGCCGCCCTAAAGCCGCCGGTGCCCGGGGTGAAACTCCCCTGGCGGTATCATCCGAAAGCCCGGGCAGGGCAGGAGGGTGCTCTGAAAAAGGCCTTTTTTGGAAATTTGACAGTTAAGGAATTGGGACATTGAGGACCGCATGGCGGAGCTGATATAAGAGTGTCCTTGATAGTCCTGTATTTTCAAAATTCCGGAGGCGTTTTTTTATGGACGATTCATCAGTATCAATAGCGATTTGGTTTTTGATCGGCGCGGCTTTGGTATTCTTCATGCAATGCGGCTTCGCCATGGTAGAGACCGGATTCACTCGTGCCAAGAGCGCAGGCAACATCATAATGAAGAATCTGATGGACTTCTGCATTGGCACTGTAGTGTTCATGCTTCTCGGATTCGGTCTCATGATGGGCCAGGATGCGGTAAGCTACTTCTGCGGAGCTCCCAACCTTGGAATCTTCTCCAACTGGAATGATTTTACCTCCGCAGACGCTGCGAACTTCGTATTCAATCTCGTGTTCTGCGCAACGGCCGCAACAATCGTGTCCGGCGCAATGGCAGAGCGCACAAGGTTCGTCTCATATTGCATATACTCAGCTCTCATTTCACTCGTTGTATATCCCATCGAAGCAGGATGGGTATGGGGCGGCGGCTGGCTTGCAAGCCTTGAGGAGCTCACGAACGGTGCTCTTCCCGCATTCATAGACTATGCAGGTTCCGGCTGCATCCACACCGTAGGCGGCGTTGCCGCACTCATCGGCGCCTGCTTCCTGGGCCCCCGTATCGGAAAGTACGAGAGGGACAAGAACGGCAAGGTCACGAAGGTCAACGCCATCCAGGGCCATTCACTCACCCTCGGCGCCCTCGGCGTGTTCATCCTCTGGTTCGGCTGGTACGGATTCAACGGCGCTGCCGCACAGAGCGCTGAAGAGCTGGCTGCCATATTCGTAAACACCACAATCGCACCCGCGGTTGCAAGCTGCGTGACCATGATCTTCACATGGATCATGCACAAAAAGCCCGACATTTCCATGACGCTCAACGCAGCCCTCGCAGGCCTGGTCGGCATCACGGCAGGATGCTCCTGCATGAACGCTGTCGGCGCGGTATTCGTAGGAATCGTATCAGGCTTCTTAGTTGTCGGCGTTGCCAACCTTCTTGAGAAGATTCTCCACATAGACGATCCCGTAGGAGCGGTTGCGGTTCACTGCGCGAACGGAATCTGGGGAATCATAGCATGCGGATTCTTCGCCTGCACAGGCTGGGGAGATGACGGGCTCGCATATTCCCTTGACAAGCTTCATGCCGGCGTATTCTTTGGCGGATCCGGCGCATGCCTTGCGACACAGCTCATAGGCATCATCGCCATCATTGCCTGGACAACTGTTCTCATGCTCATCGTATTCTGGGGCATGAAGTACATCCCCGTGATGATAAAATTCCGCTGCAACCCCATAAAGGCCGTATCCGTTGCCCGCGAGCAGGGATGGAACGGACTCCGCGCTCCCGCAGAGGACGAAATCTCCGGACTTGACATTTCCGAGCACGGCCTCGTGTCCGCATATGCAGACTTCCTTCCCACAGTTCCCTCTTATGACGGCGAAGGCAACCCCGTGGACATCACCGGCGTTGAGCCCGCGTCCCTTGACCTCGCTCCTTCCGACAAAGTGAAGTACACACGCATCTCCATCATAACCGGACAGGACAAGTTCCTCACCCTCAAGGATGCCCTGGCTCAGATCGGCGTCACCGGCATGACCGTGTCCAACGTAATGGGCTGCGGAGCCCAGAGCGGCAAGACGGGACAGTACAGAGGCGTAAAGACCACAATGCACCTTATCCCGAAGATGCAGGTGGACGTGGTGGTATCCACCGTAGACCCCGGCTTGGTTGTCGCCGTTGCACAGAAAGTCCTTAACGACGGACAGGTTGGCGCAGGCAAGATCTTCATCTCAGGCGTAGAGGACGTAATGCGAGTGCGCACAGCGGAGACTGGCGCGGACGCCCTCACCAACGAGAACGGCACCGCCGAAGGCTAAGCCCGGCAGGCTGCCCCGGCAGCCCGGGCAGAAAGCCCGCCAAACATATATCGTTTACACTTGCTCTCTCATAGATACTTGAAAAATCTGGCGTCTCCGTGCGCCAGATTTTTCTCTGAGAGGAATGCGCAGAAAACAAGGCATATGCCTTGTCCGGTGCCCTGTCCAATGTCTGCCGTGCATGTTATGCGCAGGCTGTGAAAGCAAATTACATATGGCGCGATCCTGCGTCATGCGTTGCAAATAAGGCGTTTCGCGCCGCAATATGCTTTGACATTTCACATTCGGACGGGTATACTTTATAGCAAAGTGAGTGCAGTGAAATGAGTGGCAAGAAGCTTAAGGGTTTAAAAAACTGGCTTGTCGAGGACGGGCTGAATATAATAGTCCTGAGCATAATCACGGGTGTGTTTGTCGGGGTTGTGGTCACTTTCTACAACATTCTTACAAACATGTCAGAGGATTGGGCGGGTGAACTGTACGCTCTCATTCTGGAGAATCCCTGGTCCATCCCGCTTCTTTTCTTAGGGCTCGCATGCGCGGCCATAATCATAGGCACGGTGGTAAGGTTCGTGCCCATGGTCAAGGGCAGCGGAATACCGCAGACAGAGGGAGCCGCAAGGGGCATCATAAAATTCAAGTGGTACGTGACCCTTATTACGATGTTCGCAGCCTCGCTGGCCTGCATGTGCTGCGGGCTTTCCGCAGGATCCGAGGGCCCTTCGCTTGAGATAGGCGCATGCTGCGGAAGCGCGTCTTCCGTCATGCTGAAGCGCCGTCAGATGGTCACAAGGCTCCAGATTGCGGCAGGCGGCAGCGCAGGACTGGCCGTAGCCTTCAACGCGCCCGTCACGGGCATCGTTTTCGCGATGGAGGAGGCCTTCCATTCATTCTCCTCAAGAGTCTTCATATGCGCCGCGATAAGCGTCATATTCTCCCTTCTGGTGCACAACGCCATAAGGCCTCTTTTCGGCCTTTCCACAGGCTTCAGCCTTTCGACGTACACGTTCGTGTCCTTTGACTGGATGCTCTGCGTATGGGTGCTTGTGGCTGCCGTCGTAGTCTCTCTCATAGGCGTGGGGTTCTATTACCTCATGTTTTATCTGAAGAGGCTCATGAAGAAGGTGACCTTCCTTAAGGGCGCGGGCAAGTTCCTTATCCCGTTCCTGGTTGCCGGGGCCTTCGGACTCATCACCGCATACGCCATCGGCGGAGGCCATTCATTCCTCATGTCGCTCGGCACGGGCGGCACCGGAAATTACGACAACGTGGAGCTGGTGTTCGGCATAGGCCTTGCCGGAAGCCTTGTCATAATAGTCATAATCCGCTTCATAGCCTGCGCCCTCAACATGAGCTGCGGCGTGCCCTGCGGAGCCTTCATCCCCATGCTGACGATAGGCGCCGGCCTGGGGGCGATAATGTCAGTCCTGTTCAAGAGCTGGGGAATGGATCCCTCGTTCTGTGATTTTATCGTCATTGTCTGCATGTCCGTGTTCTTCACGACATGCGTCCGCGCTCCCATCACGGGCGTCGTGATGATTTTTGAGCTCACGGGGCAGTTCACCAATCTGCTGCCGGCAGTCATTGCCATTGTCATTGCGTACTATCTGGGCAAGGCATTCCACATGAATCCCATCTACGAGAAGCTCCTGGACCAGTTCATAGAAGAGGAGCATCTGTACGAGAAGCAGCAGAAGTACAGATTCACGCTCAAGGTAATGCCGGGATCCGTAATAGACGGCAGCACCGTCCGCTCCATCATATGGCCCACGAACTCCCTTGTAACGGCCCTCCGTTTCCCGGACGGAACATCCATGGTTCCGGACGGCGAGACTGTCCTCAATGCCGGTGACGTCATAGACGTCGAGTCCGAGACGAACGACGAGCACTCCTTCCTGCAGTATCTGGCAGAGCTTGCCGGAGACCATCCGGAAGACGTCATAGAGCTGGCCTTGGGTCCTGCCGCATACGCCGGGCACAGCGTCCACATTCCCGGCCCCGAAGCTCCTGCAGCGGAGCAGTCTGCGGAAGCGGAAACCGCATCCGCGCCCGCAGAAGGGACAGAGCCCGCAGAAGGGACAGATGCGTCTGCACCGGAGAAAGAGGAGCCGGCATCGCCGGAGATTTCCTCACCTGAGGGTCCGCCGGATGAAGGCAAAAAGACATAAAGCCAAAAAAGCTCACCCCGCAAAAGGGTGAGTTCTTTTATGGCAAACAGGCAATATTCTCCGGCTTTCCGCGGCAGATGACTGCATGAAAATTCTGACACGCAAATGAAAAGCAGCCCACACCTTTTTGCTCCGCCAACAGCCGGACTTTTCCCTTAAAACTTCAATGGAGGCATGCCCCGATGGGTATGCCTAGGATATATCCAGCGGCGCGGGGAAGTCAGGGAAGAGAGGGGCGGATAAGCCGGGCTTTGACAGTCCGCACGCGTTTTTTGTACTTTGCTCCCCGGATATTGCGGCAGTGAGAAAGTTTTATAAAAAAATCGGCACATTGCGTTTAAACGTCTCATAAAAGGTTTATAATAGTAGTGAAGGGAGACATCACGGCCCCGCAAAGAAGATGCCAAGGCCCGTTTCATATACGGCGGGACATGAAGCGCAGACGGCGCATTAAACAGGAGATATGCAGAGCTAAAGGGGGTGAAAATCATGAAGATCCCTAACTTATACAAATCGGAATACAGGAAACTTAACAGAAAACTCATACCGGCCAACATCATCCTTCTGATACTGGCCGTCGTGGCATGCCTTGCACAGATTCTCATGCCGCTTTTTACGGTTAAGATAGACCTCCCGGAGGGGAGCGTCACGGAAGTGATAAGGACCTTGGTAGAGGCCCAGGAGGAAGAGGACGGGCCAGATAGCGCGGATGACGCGGATGATGCGGAAGCCCGGCCTTCGGAAGAGGCGGATATTTTGGACAAGCTGGACTCATACTTCGGCTATATGCCGGAGTTCTCGATGGAAGTGTCTTTCAGCCCGCTGTCCCTTGTGACCTCTCCCAAGGATGACATAGACGCCTTTGCGGAATGGTTTGCAGGGCTGTTCCCCACAGGGGATGAGATGAAAGAGCTCGCCGAGGATGTGTTCAGCCCCATGATAGGCGGTCTTGTGAACACTGAAATCATTCTCATGGTGACCGGCAACAAGATCAACACCAAGTTTGAGAAGATTTACGAGCGGACGGAGGAGGACATCATCAAGGTCTTCACGGACCTTGTGAACGGAGACCCCAAGCAGGCAAGAGCGGACTACAATTCATACATCTTCAAGATTGGACGCCTGTGGCTTTTCGGCGTTCCCGCAGACCGCAGCGCTGACGAGGACACGGATGACTCCGATGTGGATTACGATGCCATTTTCGACACGCTTTTAGCTGCGGAGCCCACGGAGGAAGAGACGGCGCAGGTTGAGGCGTTCCTGGCGGAATATGACTTCACGGACGTCTTTGATCAGATCCTTGAGGCAGGAGAAGCGGACGGGGATGACAGCACATTCTCAATGGAGAGGGCAATATCCGGATTCTTCAGCTCCACTTACATAGCGCCCAGCGCCGAGCTTACGGCCGCCATAACGTCATTCCTCACGGACCCCAGCGAATACATGGCGACATGGTTCAAGGACATGCTTGCGGACACCGGCATTGAGGCGCAGATTGAGGAATGGGGCATGAGCTTTGACGCCGTCATGATAATCCTCTTCGTGGTCTTCTGCGCATTCCCCGCAGCGCTGTGGGCAATCATGGCCATCGCTGCCTTCACGCACCTGTTCAGAAAGAACAAGAAGGTAGGCATGTGGTACACCAAGCTCGTCTGCATCTGGCCCTGCATCATATGGTTCATCCTGCCCTGCGTTCTTCTTGCAGTCATGCCCGGGGTCTGGGGGATTGAGGGCATCTTCTCCACAATATCCATAGTCATAGGCGGCTCCGGAATCATAACCGGCATCTGCTATCTTCTCATGTGGGTGGTATCCATATTCCTCTGCTTCCCCACGAAGCGCAAGCTCCGCGCCCTGAAGGCAGAGATAAAGGGGTACAGAAGATAATTCATCCCGCCGCATATGCGGCGGCGCCAATACAAATACAACGCAATACGCAAGGCTTCATGCATCCGGCATGAGGCCTTTTCTCTTATCTCGCAAGACAGGTCTACTCCTGGTCTGGACTGTCGTGTCATGTCATACCATGTTCTCCCAAAAGCAATGAGACAGTTATGTAAATTTTATGCATATATGCAGAAATTTTCACACTATGCGACATGCATAAAAAATATCAAAAATTATTAAAATATATGCATAAATCGCTTGACATCGGGGGGGGGGTATTATTGTAAAATTGTATATATACTAAAAAATGCCTTTGCGGGCAGCTTGGGGAGAGATAGACTAATGAATAAAACAAT
>JAJPZA010000033.1 GCA_021204625.1 Clostridia bacterium
GTACAACAATTTAGACAATGGAGGATTTGATTATGTACGGAACATCTGACTATTACGACTACGACGAGGAGTGCAGGGCGAAGGGGTACATGGACGAGTGCCCGCACTGCCACGGCACGGGGCTGAGCTACTTCATCGCCCTTTCGACGGGCGACGGTGAGTGCGACGAGGACACGCAGAAGGAGGTTGACAAGGCCACCTATGATGCCTGCCCCGATCCGTACGACGCTCCTGCGGGGGTATGGTGTCAGTTCTGGGAGGACAGCTGCGAACACTGCAACGGAGAGGGGTGGATAGACCCGCACGAGGCCGAGGAGATGGCGAGGGAGATGGAGATCGAGGCGCGTGAGGAGGAGAGGATGATGGAGGAGTGGTTCGAGAGGGAGGACGCGTCATGCTGACCGCCCTTCTCACCGTCGAGGAGGCGGCGCGTGTGTGCAACGTGAGCAGGAGCAGGATGTACCACATCGTGGCCGCGAGGGAGATCGCCGTGCACGTGATAGGGCGGTCGGTGAGGATAAGCGAGGAAGACCTCAACGCCTACCTCGCGGGCAGGAGAAGGTATTCCAAGAACGAGATTATTCAGGTCGCCGCAGACAGAGCGGCGAGGCATATTGAACATGGCAATGGCGGGAAAGCCGTAAGACCCGCGCGTAATACTTTTTGAATTATGGGATTGATTAGAAAGGCCTCCGAGTTGGAGACCAAGTCCACGATTTCAATGCTTATCTACGGCCAGCCCGGCGTGGGGAAGTCCACGCTCGGCATGAGCGCACCGGAGGCCGTGATGTTCGACTACGACAACGGAGTGAGCAGGATGCACGGTGCGCACAGGGGGCTGACGGTGCAGGTCCGCTCGTGGGAGGACACGCAGAAGGCCTTGGACGAGATAGCCGCGAGCTATCCGCAGGTGCAGACCATCGTGATTGACACGGTGGGGAAGATGCTCGACTACATGAGCGAGTACATCATGAGGACGAACACGAGGATGAGGAAGAACGACGGGACGATGTCGTTGCAGGGCTACGGGCTGAGGAAGAATATGTTCATCGAGTTCATCCGACAGACTGGGGTGATCGGGAAGAACGTCATCTTCATCGCGCATGAGAAGGAGACGAAGGGAGCCGACGGAGAGACGACGGTCAAGCGTCCGGAGGTCGGCGGCTCGTCCGCGAACGATCTGCTGAAGGAGCTCGACCTTGTCGGGTACGTTCAGATGGTCGGCAAGCAGAGGACGATCAGCTTCAACCCGACGGAGTGGTTCTACGCGAAGAACACGTGCAACCTCGCGCCGGTGATAAACATACCGCTGGTGGTCGACGACGAGGGCAAGGCGACGGGGGACAACAACTTCGTCCGCAGGGTGCTCGCGACGTACAAGAAGAACCAGCAGTCGACGCAGGAGGAGACCGCCAAGTTCGACAGGATGATGGACGCGATCGACACGGCGTGCGCGGCCGCGCAGACGGGTGCGGATCTGAACGCCATCCTCGATTCCTTGGAGAAGGAGCAGGTGTACAACTCGGCCATGGTCGGGAAGAAGAAGGTTGAGAAGAGAGGCAGGGAGCTCGGTCTCAAGGCCGACGCGGTGAGCGGGAGGTATGATGGCTAAGGTTGACTACAAGATCTATCCCTCGCTGCTCGACAAGTACCAGAGGCTGCTGGACGCGGAGCCGGGCACGGATGAGGAGGAGAAGATCGAGCGGGAGCTGCTGGACGCGGTGAACAGAGTGGAGCAGGGACCGAAGGTGTATGCCGATCGGGGCACGTGCTTCAACGAGATCGTCGACTACATCCTTTCGGGCGGCGAGAGCGGACGGAAGGACGTGGAGATAAGCAGGGGCGTGTGGTCCACGCTGTGCGAGAACTCATGGGAGTTCGAGCCGGGGGAGGAGCCCTTGAGACAGCGTGAGGTGTACGTGGCGAGGATGAACGGCTTTGAGTTCACGTTCGACGCGGAGTTCTGCGAGAGCGTGGCGAGGGAGTTCGGTCCGTACGCGGTGCCGCAGTATCTCTGCAAGGGGACGATAGACACGGAGTGGGGGAAGGTGGAGCTGTACGGGTACGCGGACGAGATCGTGCTCGACAAGGTGTACGACCTGAAGACCACGACGAGCTACCAGTTCGGCAAGTACGAGAGGGGCTGGCAGAGGCTGGTCTACCCGTACTGCCTTGTGGAGAGCGGGGACGTGCCGCAGATAGCCTCGTTCACCTATCTGCCGATCGTGCTGTACGGGGGCACGGCGGACGAGCCGGTGATAAACGGGCGTATGTACCGAGAGGAGTACACGTACGACCACGCCTACGCGCAGGACCGTCTGCGGGGGATGCTCGGCAGCTTCATCGGATGGCTTGAGGCCAACAGAGCGAACATCGTCGACGAGAAGGTGTTCGGCGGGGAGAAGAAAGTTAAACAGACAAATGACTGATTATTATGGCAAAGAACAATTTCAACGTGACGCTCGACTTGGGACTTTTGCCGGAGGTGAAGTTTCAGGTGAGCAGGACGAGCGGGCACAACGTGCTCTTCATGGACTTGGACGCCAGTCCCGCCGTGTCGAAGTGGCGGAACGGGACGTGGCACTTGGCTCTCACGGCGTGGGAGCGGAACACGGTGGCCGACAACGGCGACACGCACTTCCTCAAGCCGAGGCTGGGGAAGGAGACGTTCGACGCGATGAGCGACGAGGAGCGGAGGAACATACCGATTGTGGGCAACATGGCCCCGGTGATGCAGAAGGGGCAGCAGTCTGCTGTCGGGATGCAGACCGTGGGTGCGCAGCAGACGCAGAGGCCGGTGCAGCAGCAGACGGCGGCGGTCAACCTCGACAGCGATGAAGACGATCTGCCGTTCTAAGGAGGAGGTGAGTCATGAAGATGATATTCACTAAGAGGACCGACGACGAGAAGCGTCGGGAGGACGAGAGGCTTGAGGCCTTCAAGGAGTGGCTGCACGGTGAGCTGACCGAGCAGAGGACGAAGCTGGTGAGGGGCGTGGCGGCCGTGCTGAGCGACAGGTTCGCGAGGACGGAGCCTGACCCGCAGCCGAAGGAGGCGGATGAGACGAGGCAGGTTGAGGAACAGGAGATCACGCCCGACCTGTTCGCTCAGTTGGAGCCGGTGGAGCCGATCGAGGAGGAGGCCGTGGAGGTCGAGACGAAGGACGCGAAGGGGCGCGTGAACTGGCGTGCCTACGGCATCAAGAACGGGAACGTCAAGGCCGGCGTGGCGGCGAGGCTGGAGAGCCTCTGCGACGGCGACACTTCGTTTCTGTACGGGCACAAGGCCTTGGACTAGGACCGAGACCACATCGTGGCAGTCATAAGGGAGCATGAGCGTAGCGTCGAGAAGGGCTGTGCGGTGGTGCACTTGGCGAGCAACTTCAGCATAAGGAAGGTCGCCCCGAACTTGGACATGACGCCGTGCTCCATCGGGGCCGTGTACGCGTGGCTGTTGGAGCGTGGCTGTGACGTGGAGACGCTTGACGTGTTCTTCCGCGACTTCGTGACCTCGACCGACGCCTACAATCCGGCCGTTGTCCTGCGTGGCAGGATAGAGCGCAAGGAGATCTCCTCCGGCGACATGACCGCCGAGTTCGCGAGAGCGTCCGGCGTGAGGATGACGGAGAGCGTCGAGGCGGTGAGGCGTGACCTGCTGACTGCGAGGGAGGCGGCCGAGTACACGGGCTACGCGGAGAGCACGATACAGAGCGCGGCCCACTGCGGCGATCTCGCGGTGGCGGATACTGGAGTCAGAGGGGCGCGTCTCTTTGAGAGGAGCGTGTTGGACGCGTGGAAGCGGAAGCTTAACGGGACTCCGCAGAGGTGTCCGAGGAAGCGCGGGAAGAAGGGCGTCGCGCGGGAGGTGCTGTCATGAAGCGGTACAGGATAGTGGAGAACGGGCAGGTGGTGAGCGGGTTCTACCACGACCAGAAGGACGCGGTGGACGCGCTGATCGCCCGATACAACTGCCTCCAAGGCGTGAGGATAGAGGAGGTGGATGAGCTGACGGGTGCCGACCTCGCGAGGAGGATACCGGACTACGAGTCCGCGCTGAAATACCTCTGCATCGAGCATGAGGGAGACTACTACACGGTGAGCGAGCCGCAGTTCAGGGCATGGCTGCGGCTGTGCACCCTGCACACGGCATGGACGATGGCAGACGGGTTCACGCCGAGCGTGAACGAGATCCATCGCGGAGAGGTGGCTGTGTTCCAGCCCTCGTTCGTATTCACGGACGGTCGGCTGACCGCGAACGGGAACGACAAGGACTATGCGGCCGACGGTCTTGTGACGGGGACGATGGCGTTCCCGTTCCGGACCGCCGAGATAGCGAGGACGTTCACGGCGAGGTTCATAGACCTTTTCGCGGACCTCTACGGGATGAAGGCATGAGACAATGAC
>JAJPZA010000205.1 GCA_021204625.1 Clostridia bacterium
GATAACGCCTGAATTCTACGACTCTAGCTTATTTTTGAAACCTGTGAATAGTAACAAATATTCTTTTCATCCCTCAGCCATGCACCGGAAATCCAATGAATATGTCCGTTTTGGGCCGCAGTAAATGCAGGCAGCCGCAGTAAATGCAGGCAGCCATGGAACAGGCAGCATTCTGCACAGAACCGTATGATCCGTAAGGCAATCAAAAGGAAGGCCAGTGATTATGCAAGACCCCGGCTGGACGGCTGGTTCGTGCAACGGCTGTTCCGGAAAGACCATGAGCGGCAGGAACTATGTGCGGCAGGGATTATAAAAGCCATCCCGGAAGGGGATGGCTTTTGTATCATTAATGCTTCGAGATAGCTGGATGGATTACATCACTTTGGCTTCTTCGTACAGCTTGTTCATGAGACCGTCAGAGATCAGGTCGCGGACTCTGGCGTAATAGATGATGACGTTGGAGAAGAACTTCGCGTTGTCTCCGCCTACCTTGTACTCAGGTATGGTCTCAAGGGCTCCGTTCAGTCTCTCAAGAAATACTCTCGCGAACTCAACCTTCTCGTCGTTGGTGAGCTTGGCGATGAACTTGTCCGTAGGTCCGTTGTAGATGGTGTGGACGTTGTATATTACGTTGCTGTTCACGATAGGCTGAACAGGTGCGGCCACAGGAACTTCTGCGGGAGCTGCGGGTGCGGGAACGTACGTCTCGGCTGCGGGTGTTTCTACAGGAGCCTCGGGTGCGACTGTTTCAACGCTTCCGTAGAAATTTGTGTCAGCAGCGATGTGAGCGGGCTCGGGGGCATCAGGAGACGTGTTCTTTCTTGCTTCTTCTTCAGCGGCTGCTGCGGCTTCTGCCTCTGCGGCTGCCGCTTTCTTTGCCCTGTTGTAACGGATGAGCCTTACAAGGTTGATGATGTAAGCCGCCACAGCCATTACGACGAGGACTATGAACATGATGCCGAACTTGAGTTCATCCAAGCCGACTACGAACGGGATAATCACGCAAACGATGATGGCTGCTATCTCAATGAGATATCTTACCTGGTTTGCTACAAGCATGAACTTGTTGGTGCTCTTGTAGATTCCAAGCAGGTCAAGCAGGCAGTTGAGAAGAATCATGATGGCAAGGATGATTCCGGCTATCTCAAATGCCCACATTGCTGCGGATAATCCATTACCAAACAGAGTATATTCACCTGAAGCGAAGATGAAGTAGCTGAAATTCTCAAGGCCGGCAGCACTATTTCCGCCGAATACGCCGGTTGCCAGTGCTTCCGGCAGGCCGCCGCTAATCCACTCGCCTGTTGAGGGGCTAAGTTTTGCAATGTCAAAGAATGCAAATACAACTGCGATAAGGGAGAGCAGGAACAGAATGAATTTTACCACTCCGGACCCTTTGCTTGCGATGCATCTCTGTACGAATCCTGCGATTACAAGGACGCCGAACGCAATGACAAGAGGAGCGCAGTATGTTGCACCCTCAACTTCATATGCCATATTAAGCATAATGAAGAAGTTCATAATAAGGAGAACGACGGCGGCAATAACCTCGAGGGTGAATGCCGTATGATAGGTTGTCTCCTTGGTCTTCTTTTTCTTCTTTTTTGTTGCAGTGTCATCTGCTGCAGCGGTGTCCTGTGCCTGCACGGCTGTGTCCTGCACGGCTGTGCCGGCCGCAGGGGCAACTGATGAATCTGCGTTGAAAGGATCTGAAGCCTGGTCTGCAGCAGCATCTGCAACTTCATTGCCAGCCTTCTTGGCTGCTTTAGCCTGCTTCTTGGCTTCCTTCTCAGCCTTCCTTGTGGCCTTGTCTTTCTTTGTAACGCAGCCAACTATTGCGGGAATTATGCAGATGACTGCGAGCACAGTGACAACTGCATATATGACTGTAAGCCATGCGTTGAAGTCTACTGTTATTGATGAACCTAAGCTCAGCTCTGCGGAAATAGCAAGAGCGGGAAGAGAGCCGCCGTTTGCTGCAAGCGCATTGGTTAATGCATCAAAATGAATGCCCAGGGTGCCCAGAACATTTTCAAGAGCAGCCGGAATCTGGTACATAAGGGTGTTTTCCAAATAGTTGTCGAACTTCAGATTCAGAGGAATAAAGAAGCCCACCAGAAGTCCAAGGAGAATGATGACATAGAGAATCAGTACTCCAATCTTCTGGCCCTTCTTGCTTGCTTTTTTGCTTGCTTTTGCCATTTGTGTTATCTCCAAGCGAATAATAATAAGTTATTTCAAGGGTTGAACGCATACTATGCGCCAATTACCCATTCTTTAAAGACATTCTAATACAAAATGCATTATGTGTCAAGAAATGCAACGGAAAAAAATAGACACTCAAACAAAACCAGCACATATTATAGGGTCTTTCACATACTTTTCACAAACTGATAGACAAAACGCTACAAAATGTTTTGCAATAAAGTTTGGGCAGAAAGGGTTTAAATTTGGGCAAATGGTGCAAAAAGGGCTGTACGGCACCTAAAATTCCACAATCTTTCAGCAAAAACATTGCAAATTTTATTGTGGCATGCTATAGTAGTGCCAACGGAGAAACCACCATGACTGACGACAAGAGAGAGAAAGGCGGCAAAACGCCCGCGGAGAGCATTTCGCTTTCCACTATAGTCAATAGTCTGACAAAGGAACAGAGGGCAAAGCTTACAGAGAACATGAGCTTCCGGAAGTTCATGCCGATCTTCGAGGACGCCGAGCTTATGAGAACGGCCAAGGCTTTTTTGGACAACGGCATGAATGTGACGCGGGCCTCCAAGGAACTGTTCATGCACAGGAACACTCTCATGTACAGGCTTAACTCCATAAAGAAAGCTACAGGGCTTGATCTTCACAACTTTGACATGGCATTGACTTTTGAGGTTCTGCATCTTCTCTACGAGAGAAGCTGATTTTTTGCTGTTTCCGGTGTGGTCGTGGAAGGGAAACCGGACATGGAACAAAAATCCAACAAGACTTTGAAGAGAGTATTGATTGTCATTGGCTGCCTCGTTATCGTGGCAGCTGTTTTCTGTGCCGGATGGTTCGGCGGGCTCTACTGGGGCAATTCCCAGTTCCGCTCGTACCAGTGGGCGCTCGGACTTATAGAGGATTACTACTACGGGGACTATGACACTTCTGTCTCCGAAAATTCCGCATACGCCTTGGCGGCCGTCCTGGACCAGTACTCCGAGTACTATTCCGCGGAAGAGTACCGGGCTCTCCTTGAGGACAACGCCGGGAGCAAGAGCGGCATCGGCGTCACATACCAGTTCGTCACAGACTCCACATACGGAGAGACCGGCTGCCTCATTGTTTCCGTTCTCGGCAACTCGCCTGCCTTTCATGAAGGCATCCAGGCAGGAGACGTAATCGTGTCCGGCACGGCAGGCGGCCAGACAACGTCATTCACATCCTCTTCGGACTTTTCAACATTTGTAAGCTCGCAGGCAGAGGGCGAAGACTTCACCCTCACATCCTCGGACGGCACGGAGTACGTTTTGGCCCGTGAGAAATATCAGGCCTCATACACTTTGATGTACACGTCAGCGGCAAGGTACTCGTTCGAGACACAGGGCGATGACAAGTCAACCCTGTATCTCACAGAGGATGACACGGCTGGCATGGAGATTCTGCCGGACGGATACGCCTACATCAAGCTGCAGCAGTTCTACGGCACGGCGGACCAGGAGATGGACATCCTCATTGGCGTAGTCAATGAGATGGAAGACTGCACTTCCCTCATCCTGGACCTCAGAAGCGACGGCGGCGGAAGCGTCTCAATTATGGACAGCATCGCGGGCTGCTTCGTCCCGGACGACGCAGAGTCCAACGTGTCCATGACGGCAGAGTACAAGGACGGCAGCAGGCAGAACTATTACCTCGGCTCATCCAATGAAAACACCTTAAGGGACGGCGTGGAGATATACGTCCTGGCAAACTCAGGAACGGCAAGCGCGTCCGAAGCTCTCATGGGCGTTCTCATAAGCTACGGCCTCACGGATTACAGCCATGTATACCTTTCAGATTATGGGGATACATACTTAAGTTTCGCAGGTTCAGCGAAGACCGCCCGCACGTACGGCAAGGGGATAATGCAGTCCACGTTCGTGAACAGCCTCACTGGCGAGGCGCTGAAGCTCACAGTGGCAAAGATATACTGGCCCAACGGCAACTGCATACATGACGTAGGTATAACAAAAGCGGACGGATGCAACACGATTTCAACCCCGTGGGTAGTCACGGGCGGAGATGCGGAGCTTGCGGAGGCCGTGCGGATGATCTCCGGCTAGAACAGCAGAGTATACCTACAACAAATTACAAACGAGGGAGCCGCACCGGCTCTCTTTTTGTATGCCCCCGGACCGCCGGCGGTCCGGAAATTTG
>JAJPZA010000158.1 GCA_021204625.1 Clostridia bacterium
TGAAAAGGCTTGTAAAAGTTAAGCAGCCCGCAGCGCTTTTCGTATATGGGCGTTTTCCTGAAGCCTGGAGGGAACTTCTTCCCGTACCCATTACTGTCTGCAAGTCCTATTGTGATATGAAGTGGGGGAAGTAGCATCATGGGAAGAGGGCATGGTGGCTATGTAGAGAAGAATAATCTTTACAGAGATACAGCTAATCATAAAGTGAAGGATAATGGTGCTATATGTGTAGGTGAGAGTTATATCGAAGCAGGATACTGTGTAGTTTTTATCAAGCAGCAGAGCAAAGAAAACAATGTAAAGAAATATGATTTAGCAATCAAAGATTATGATGACACGGAGATTCTTGATAGAATTGAGGTTAAGCAGGTGACAAGTACTAGTCCTTCAAGGATATCTGATGATATTGAGAAGGGGGGTGCTAAGTTTACGGGAGGATATACAGGGTCCGTTGACCTGTATTTCCCCAGATTGAAAAACAATCAAGCAGATTTACGCATTGTTCAAGCAGGAATTGACTATGCACTAAGGGAGAATAATCGTAAGAGTGAACCTTTTATAAAAGGATCAATTAGAGTATGGTTATCGGACGGAACCCACAAGGATTACTTAATGGGAACAAGCAAATTATTAAAAGTATAATATCCCATGGTTATATTAGGCTAAGGGTTAAGCAGAATGCTTACCTTGGCTTTTGATAGGAGGTAAGACATGTCTAGTTTATTATGCAAGTGCGGGAATGAACTTAGCGGCACAATAAGTCCATCCCCATACTTCCTGGATATATATACAGAAAAGGAATTAAGGGAGGCTCTGGAATACCGACCTGATATAGATTGGATCCTCCTGACTTTTCTAGGTCCGCAGAGAGATGAGAAACCCTTGCCTTTTATGCTGCGGAATGAAAATGTGGAATACTGGTACTGTCCTGAGTGCGGCCGTGTATATGAAGTAGGGCATCATACAGGCAATTTCCTGCGCATATACAAAAGGACCTGCAGTATTCCTGAAATTCCGGAGGATGGGCTTGAAACAATTTATGCGTTCACGGAAACATACGCGGAAGATTGTTATCAAGGTAAGAACTATCTGTCCGCGGAGGAATTCCTGCTCCATATGCCGCATAAGTACATCCACAAGATGACCCCGGATGAAAGGTGTGTCATAACATATCAGGAGGGCAAACCGGTATATGCACATGTCCTGGAAAAGGAGTTCCACTGGAACGGAGAAAAGTATACTGTAGATGAGTATGACGTGTGAGGAGGAAGGCAATGTCCAGTTTGTTATGTAAGTGCGGTAATGTGATATATGGTACGGATTGCCCCTCTGACAGTGAGCTGTTTGTATACACAGAAAAGGAAATACAGGCAGCTATTGCGTACAATCCCGATATCAGATGGTTCGATTTTATATTGAATCGTGATGCTCTCCGGCATTGTAAGCGTCTGTGGATGTTACGTCCGACGGAAGTGGAGTATTGGTATTGCCAGGAGTGCAAGCGTGTTTATGAAGTGGATGCTCATACAGGCAACTTCCTTCGTTTATACAAAAGAATGCAGGATATTCCAAAGGATAGCGAGATTGTTGATATGGAGTCTATGTAGCCTTTCTGGAGATTGATGTTTTTCCATATACTGAGGAGAACGAATATATCACTTTGGAAGAATTGATATATCATAAACTATATGATAAGCGCTGCATGATATCTGCAGACAGACGGAGAGTCATTTGCTATAGTGAAGGCAAGCCTGTTTTTGCCTACGCTCTTGAAAAGGAGTATCATTGGGATGGAGACAACTGTACTGAAGTCGTGTACGATGTCTAGGTAATTACGATTGACATTAATCAGCTATACATTTCAACTATAACTGATTAGATAGAGGTTAGATGCAAACTTTATGATGGTATAATGG
This sequence comes from Clostridia bacterium, assembly GCA_021204625.1. Taxonomy (GTDB): domain Bacteria; phylum Bacillota; class Clostridia; order Christensenellales; family Borkfalkiaceae; genus Coproplasma. Next base: position 1,917 of record JAJPZA010000158.1, read on the forward strand.
CATCGCAGAGAGATATTAAAACAGATATTGATGTCTGTTTAAGGGATGGAACAATTTTTAATCTAGTTTCATACAAAGATGGGGAAGTTATTCTTCCATATTAGATGAAATGTGATTCATGAGAAATATAATGGCAAGATATCAATGCAAGTGTGGGCACATTATGCATGACACTGATGATCCCAGTGAGTATGTGCTTGAAGTATATACTGGCAGCGAGATTGAGGATGCGTTAAAGTACAATCCGGATCTTCTCTGGTTTCATTTGCTGCAGGGCTGGGATGAGAAGCAGCAGTGCATGAAGCAGTATATGCACCATCCGGAAGCATTTTACTGGTACTGTACAAAGTGCAAGCGGGTGACTGAGGTTGATGTGCAAGCCCTGCATGGAACCCGGGTTTATAAGCGAATAGCGAAAATCCCGAAGGGATGTGATGAATCCTGGGACACTCTGTATGCAGTGCGGGAGGTAGACATTTTCCCCTATACTGATGCCAATGATGACTTGACTGAGGATGAGTATATAAACCGGATTCCGCATAAGTATTCATACAAGATTTCACCGGATAAAAGCAGGGTAATAGCCTATGACAATGAGGGCAAGCCGGCCTTTGAATATGCCCTTGAAAGAGAGTATCACTGGGATGGGGACGCATACACCATAGAAGACCACAAGGTGTGAGTTCCGGAGACAGGCAAGGTTCAGTCTGCCTTGCATGCACGGATGACCTTGCAGCATTTTCAAGCCTGCGAATTTAACTGCAAAGCCTTGCACCAGTTCCGGCGCAGGGCTTTTTCCTGCCCAAAGAGGTATCTTGGAACGCCAGAAAGCAGAAACATATGTTTCTACTCAAATCCATTCAAAAATAGCGATATATGATATATCAGGTCTGTTTCTACTGCCGGTAGAGTGTCTGGGCAAGCTTGTAGAACATGCCTTTGGGAGCGGTAGAAGAGGGCTTTGCGGGTGTAGCGAGGAAAGCTTTCAAGTAGGTTTACATCCGTTTGCGGCCGGGTATAATCGAAAGTGCAAAGCGCACCGGTACACAGCAGAATCCGTTCAAAAGCCTTAGTCACACAGTGGCATAAGGCATGAAGGCGCGGAAAAGCGCCGGAACTTAGAGAGAATACGGAGAGGAACGTTATGGAGAAAGTTATAAAGAAAGCTGCATATACAGATGCCGGAAAGTCTGCGGACTGGAGATCCAATGAGAAGCTCTGCTCCTTCTACACGAAGGGGGAGGAGATATTCAACGCTGTCTCCCATATCGCGGGAGGAGCCATAGGCCTTGCCATGTGGGCAGTGCTTGCATATCTTGCCGTGCCGGACGTAAAGTCCGTTGTGGCAGTATCAGTGTTCGGGCTCAGCATAGTCGTGCTGTACACGATGAGTTCGCTGTACCATTTCCTGCACGAAGGGAAAGCGAAGTACGTCTTCAGGACATTTGACCACTGCACGATATTCCTGCTCATTGCGGGAACGTACACCCCGTACTGCATGATAGCCCTCTGGGGCACGCCGTTCGGACTTCCAGTTTTAATCACGGAATGGGTGTGCGCCATAGCCGGGATAACGATGAACGCCATAGCTATGCGCAACAAGGCCGTGAAGGTCATTTCAATGATCCTGTACTTCGTGATGGGCTGGCTCATTCTCATCGCCGTGGTGCCCATGGTGCAGACCCTTTCAATCCCATGTCTCATTCTCCTCATATCCGGAGGCGTGGCATACTCCGGAGGCATTGTCTTCTACGCCCTCGGGAAGAAGGTGAAGTACTTCCATTCCGTATGGCATCTCTTTGACATCGCAGGCACGGTGCTGCAGTTCGCAAGCATCCTGCTCATGGTCATGATGTGATCCAAGACCCCGGTGGCCTTCACCTGGCACGGTCCTAAAGGGCCTGCTTAAATCGCTTACATGCATGTGTGCAAATGCATGCAGTTCCTTTGGTTGCGCGCCTGCGGTCTTCCCGCCGCAGGCGTTTCCCTGCTCCGGAATAGCCGTTCCGGGGACCGGAGGCACAGGCCTGCAAGGCCATTGCGTCTCTTGACTTTCAAGCCGCATAAAACTATAATTGTCCACGTAAGACAGGGGCCCGGACGGGTTCCATTCGGAGGCTGGCATGGATTTAAAGTACAAGAGAAAGAACATATACGAAGAGGCGGACCAGGCCAAACTGGACGCAATATATGCGTTTGCAGAGGATTACAAGGCTTTCCTCAACGTCTCCAAGACAGAGCGCGGGGCTAGCGCGGAGGCCGCCAGGCAGGCAGAGGCAGCCGGATTCAAGCCGTTCTCTTTTTCCGAGAAGCTTAAGGCCGGGGACAAGAGGTATTTCATAAACCGCGGCAAGAACATCTTCCTGATCCGTGTGGGAACGGAGGACGTGGCCAGGGACGGAATACGCATAATGGTTGCGCACGTGGACTCTCCCAGGCTGGATCTCAAGCCAAATCCCATGTATGAAAAGGACGGGCTGTGCTATTTCAAGACCCATTACTATGGCGGAATAAAGAAGTACCAGTGGACCACGATTCCCATGGCCCTGCAGGGCGTCGTTATGCTTCCCGGCGGAGAGAAGAAGGAGATCAATATAGGAGATGAAGAGGGAGACCCCGTGTTCTATATAACGGACCTGCTGCCCCATCTTTCCGGAGAGCAGAATTCCAAGCCCACGGCAAAGGCCATAGAGGGCGAGAGCCTCAACGCAGTCATAGGAGCTTTGCCCCTCAAGGAAGACAAGGCGGCGGATGAAGGGGCGGATGACAAAGAGAAGGAAAAGAAGGGCAAGGTGAAGGACGCCGTTTTAAAGCTTCTCAATGAGAAGTACGGGATGACGGAGATAGACTTCCAGTGCTCGGAACTCTGCCTCGTGCCGGCAGGAAAGGCCAGGGACATCGGCTTTGACAGGGCGCTCATATTCGCATACGGACATGATGACAAGGTCTGCGCATACCCCGAGATGCGCGCCGTCCTGGACTATGATTCCCCTCATACCGTGATGGCTGTTTTCGCGGACAAGGAGGAGACGGGAAGCGAGGGCACGACCGGCATGCAGAGCAAGGTCATAAACGACGTCATAGACACCATTGCAGCCTCTTTCGGCGCAAACCCCATAGAGGTCCGCTATCATTCCAAGTGCATCTCCGCGGACGTCACGGCAGGCTATGACCCCACATATTCCCAGGCCTTTGAGAGCCGCAACTCAGCATATATCTCCTGCGGCGCAGCCATCTCCAAGTATACCGGAGCCCGCGGCAAGTCCTCCACAAACGACGCCCCTGCGGAATACATGGGATTCATCCGGGACACGCTGGATGCAAGCGGCGTGATCTGGCAGACGGGAGAGCTGGGAGCCATAGACATGGGAGGCGGCGGAACGGTTGCCATGTATATAGCGAACCTCGGAATAGACACCGTGGACATAGGCGTTCCCGTTCTTTCCATGCACGCTCCTTACGAACTCATTTCCAAGGCGGACGTATACTCGCTGTATGAGGCCTGCGTGGCCTTCTGCAAGTGATTCTCTCTTGGCAGGAGAATCCCTCAAAGCCGGCTTAAAGCCGTTAAAATCGCATATAAGCCCGTACGGGCGCAATGAAAAAGGACTCCGTGGAGGAGTCCTTTTGAATTGCCTTTCATTATGCCGCAGGATTATGCCTCGCGGATTTTAAGCGTGTACACGTTCTTCGTTGCCTGGCGCACGAGGGCTTTGCTTCCGGAAGCTGCGGATCTGAAGAGCACGTAGATGCTGTCATTTCCGTATGTGTTGTTGCTGTGGGCAAGGTCGTTCGCAAGAGCAGGGATGGTGTATGTGTAATCCAGGCTGGCGCTGTCCACAGGGTACACGTAGAGGGAGTCCGTGAATGACGTGCCGGCCGTCTGGTATACGCCTGCGTAGCTGAAATTGCTTCCGAACAGGCTGGCGTACGTGCTTCTGCCGCTGCTCTTGGTCACGCCGGAGCTGGAGAAGTCATACACGCTGAGAGTGGAGGAGACGTATCCGTTGTCCTGGACCAGGGCTATCTCGTTCGTAGTGCCGTAATCCGTGCGGGCCATGCCCGTGATATTGGCCGGTATGCTGAATATCCTGTTGATCTTAGGAACGGTTACGGAGTTGCCGTCTTTGTCATATGAATTGGAGAGGTTGTAAAGGCCATATGTGGCGGAATTGTTTTCCTGGTATTCGTAGAGCAGCCCGTAATTCGTGTCTCCGTTTGCCGTTACAGCCTTTCTTGTGCTGTCATTGGACGCGCGGGTCTCGCCGATATACAGGTAATTGTTGCTGGAGCCGTAATAGAAGAAGATGAAGTCCGCGTTGCAGTTGGCGTCAAAGGAGCCGGTGAACTCAACGGACTGGAATTCGTATTCCTCTTCATCCTCATCATCCGAAGACTGCCCGTCCTCCGTGCCGTCTTCCGCTTCAACATCTTCGCCGTCCACAATCACGCCGTCTATGTCTTCAACGACGTCGGATGCAGTAGGCTCATCCGCAACCGTGGCCACTTCGTCCGTGTAGTCCGCGTTCGGCTCTTCAACCCCGTCTTCGCCGTCAGACTCCTCTGCGGCAGAGGGATTGAGATGCTCCTCGTTTTCCAGGGCCTTCGTGATGATGTCGTTTATCACGGAGTTGTTGGTGGAGGAGTGGTCCACGTAAATGGTCGTGCCGGATGCAACCCACATTGTGTAGTTGTCCAGAGCTATTCCGTTTATGCCTTCCTCAAAAGGCTCCCCGTCCAGGGAGAGCGTGACGTATCCGCAGTATTCCCCGGCGCTCGTTGTGACGTAAATTCTGGAAGATCCGTCTTTCATGTTGGCCGCAATGAAGCAGTACTCCGTTCCGGAATAAGTACCCGTTGTGGGCGAAAACACCTCAATGCCGGCAGGCGTGGCCCCTTCATCCAGTCCGGGGATGGACACGGACTGCTTGAAGTCGTCCATATCCGGATAGGTGTCCGCCCAGTACCACATGACCAGGAATATTATGACCGCCAGCACTACGGACAGGACTGCCGTAAGGGTCGCGATTAATGCATGATGCTCTTTCTTTACAGGCTGCTCCTGCACAGGCTGCTGTTCGTTTTCATTTTCCATAATTGAAGTCATTTTAGCAAATTTCGGCCGCAGGTGTCAATAACTATGCTGCCAAACAGCGGAACGCAGGTGCAAAACAAGCGTAGTTGCAATATCCCGGGTGTTTTTGGCATACTGCACAAACTTTAAAAGGTGCCATTCGGTTTCCGCCCCTCTTGACATCATCCCCTGCCAGGGTGCAATCTTGTTGCAGACAGACTGACGCGGCCCGTATGCGGCCGCGGAAAGGAGCGGTTTTATGACGAAAGCTGAGATGCTGCGGCAGGCCGTAGAAACGGTATATGACGCCCCGTTGTCCCCTTTTGAGCTTTCAGAGCTCATCAAGACGGCCAGGAATAATGAGGAGAAAGAGATTTATACGGCCATATACAACTGCATCATGGGGCAGATACAGAGGGAGCTGGTGAAAAAAGGTGTGTACTGACAAGCAATATACCATAATCGCAGGAGTGAACGGCGCGGGCAAAACCACACTGTATTATGCATCCAATGCCAGATGGGAAGAATCCCGCTTTGGAGTGAGGCTGAATGCGGATGATACTGTGCGGGTCATGGGTCTGGACTGGCGGGATGACGCATCGCAGATAAAGGCAGGCAGGGAAGTCTTAAGGCGTTTGAACGTATGCTTTGCTGAAGGAGGTTCCTGCAACCAGGAGACCACGCTCTGCGGGGCTGCTGTCATGAATTGCATCCGAAGGACCAAAAGCCTGGGTTATATCGTTAATGTATTGTATGTTGGTGTGGATTCTCCGGATATCGCAATAAGCAGAGTTGCATCCCGTACGGCCATGGCGGGCACGGAGTGCCTGCGGATACGATAGAGAGACGGTATCTCTTATCCGCGGAAAATCTGAACAAGATCATCCCTTATTGCAATCGTGTCTTCCTGTATGACAATTCACAATATCTCAGATGTGTGGGCGTGATTGAAAACGGCGTGGTCTTGAACGACATGACCATGATTCCCGGATATGAGTGCCCGTGGGCGGAAAGCATTCTCCGGGGGCTTCAGCAAGAGCAGGCGTATGACAATGGCCGGCTTTAGTCATATAAATTCATGACATGCTCAAAGGCATGTGGCTGTTGCTTTATATGGCAGACGTATGTTATACTCGGAACATACATCTGAAGCCGCATGAAGGGAGAGAGCTATGACAGACATGCACATTCATACGAGGTACTCGTTTGACAGCGAGGAAGAGCCGGCCAGCTACATCCGTGCGGCTGTGGCCTGCAGGGAAGTGTCTCTGGGATTCGCAGAGCATTATGATTATGACGCCTATCTGGACGGAGAGAAGGGCCAGCTGGCGGACCTGGAAGGGTTCATGGCGGAGATAGACAGGATGCTGGTCAATTCCCCGGTCAAGATTTTCAAGGGCGTGGAGCTGGGATACAGGAAGAAAGCCGTCAAGAGGTACAAGGAGATAGAGAAGCTCCCCCTGGACTTCATCATCATGAGCGTCCACACACTCAAGGGAAGAGGGGACTGCTATTTCCCGCAGTTCTACAAGGGGCTCACCAAAGAGCAGGCGTACTCCATGTATCTGGACGCCGTGTATGAGAGCGTGACCTGCGGCGTGGAATTCCATATCCTCGGGCATCTCGGATACGTCGCAAGATATGCCCCGTATGAGGACAAGAGGCTCACGTACCAGGAGTTCCCGGACAGAATAGACAAAATTCTTAATGCCCTCATAGAGCGCCGCATAAGCCTGGAGATCAACACGTCATGCAAGGGCCTTGAGGGCCCGTTCGTAACAGATGTCTCCATACTGGAGAGGTACATAGAGCTGGGCGGTGAGGACTTCACATACGGCAGCGACGCGCACAGGGCGCAGGACTTCCAGAGGGGCGCGCAGGCCGCCGAGGACTTCCTCATATCCCACGGCATGACGCACATAAACCTGTACGAGGGAAGACGGGCGATAGCCGTCTCGCTCATATGACCTGCAAGCCCGTATACGCCCGCAAAAAGCACATATGCAGGCAAATTTGCAGCATTCAGACCGCTCCGCCGGGGCGGTTTTTTAATGCCGGAAAAGCCTGTTGAGGCCGGATGGAAGGCATCCCAGGAGGCGGATTTTTTGGCACAATTGGCCCCCCTCGCATTGCCGTTTGCATTTGACATATTAGCAGCGAATGAATATAATTGGAGTCAAGTTGTTTTTGGGAAGATACTGGACTGGACGGCCGGAAAAGGCCGGGCAAGGCGAGAGAGAGAAGACGGATCATGATGGAAAAAACTTATTCACCCAAGGACTTTGAGGACAGGCTCTACAAGGACTGGGAGGAAAACGGATATTTCACGGCCGTGAGGGATGACAGCAAGGTTCCCTTCACGGTTATTATGCCGCCCCCGAACGTTACGGGGCAGCTGCACATGGGCCATGCGATGGATGACACCCTGCAGGACACCATTGTGCGTTTCAAGAGAATGCAGGGGTACTGCACCCTCTGGCTTCCCGGCACGGACCATGCTTCCATAGCCACCGAAGTGAAGGTGGTTGAGATGCTCAAGAGCGAGGGCCTCACGAAGGAGATGCTCGGCCGGGAGAAATTCCTCGAGCGCGCGTGGGAGTGGAAGGACAAGTACGAGAGCAGGATCTGCAGCCAGATAAGGAAGCTGGGCTGCTCATGCGACTGGTCCCGCCTTGCGTTCACAATGGACGAGAAGCGCTCCAAGGCCGTGCGCGAAGTTTTCGTGAACCTCTACAACAAGGGCCTCATATACAGGGGAAACAGAATTATAAACTGGTGCCCCACCTGCCAGACCGCCATCTCGGACGCCGAAGTGGAGTACGAGGAAGAGGACGGGCATTTCTGGCATATCCGCTATTTCCTTGAGGACGGCTCCGGGGCATACCTTGAGGTTGCCACCACAAGGCCCGAGACGATGTTCGGGGACACGGCCGTGGCCGTGAACCCCAATGATCCCAGATACCAGCAGTACATAGGAAAGAACGTGATCCTTCCCATAGTCAACAAGCCCATTCCCGTCGTTGCGGACGAGCATGCGGACATGGAGTTCGGGACCGGATGCGTGAAGATCACGCCCGCTCATGACCCCAACGACTTCGAGGTCGGCCTGCGCCACAATCTTCCCCAGGTATGCGTCATGAACAATGACGGCACCATGAACGGGAACGCAGGCAAATATGCGGGCCAGGACCGGTACGTGTGCAGGAAGAATCTTGTGAAGGATCTGGAAGAGGGAGGATATCTCGCTTCCGTTGAACCCCACAAGCACAACGTCGGCCATTGCTACAGATGCCACTCCACAGTGGAGCCCATGGTCTCCCGCCAGTGGTTCGTGAAGATGGAGCCTCTAGCAGGCCCGGCCATTCATGCCGTGACGTACAGGAAGGTGTCCTTCATTCCGGAGCGTTTCGCCAAGATTTATTACAACTGGATGGAGAACGTCAAGGACTGGTGCATCTCCAGGCAGCTCTGGTGGGGCCACAGAATCCCCGTCTGGTACTGCCAGGACTGCGGGGCCGAAATCTGTTCCAAGCAGGATCCCGCGGAATGCCCGGAGTGCGGATCCAAAAACATAAAGCAGGACGAGGACGTCCTGGACACATGGTTCTCATCCGCGCTGTGGCCTTTCTCCACGCTCGGATATCCGGATGACACGTCAGACCTCGAATACTTCTATCCCACGGACGTTCTGGTCACGGGATACGACATCATCTTCTTCTGGGTTGCCAGGATGATCTTCTCCGGCCTGGAGCACATGCGCAAGGTTCCCTTCAGGGACGTGCTTCTGCACGGGCTCGTGAGAGACGAAAAGGGCCGCAAGATGTCCAAGAGCCTCGGAAACGGAGTGGACCCTCTGCAGGTAATAGACAAGTACGGCGCGGACTCTTTAAGGTTCTCCCTCATGATGGGAGTCTCCCCCGGAAACGATACAAGATACACGGACGCTAAAGTTGAGTCATGCCGCAACTTCATGAACAAGATCTGGAACGCCAGCAGGTTCGTCATTATGAACTGCGAGGGAGTTGAGATAAAGCCCATCTCATCATTCCGCCTGGCCTCCGCGGACAAGTGGATAATATCCCGTCTGCAGTCCGTGATCCGCGACGTTACCCTTGCCCTCAACAAGTACGAGCTGGGCGTCGCCTGCCAGATCCTCTATGACTTCATGTGGTCCGATTTCTGCGACTGGTACATAGAGCTCGCCAAGCCCGTCCTCAGGACGGACCGCCAGTCCGAGCAGGCATCCGTCCTCGTATACGTCCTGGACAACGCCCTCCGGCTCATGCATCCCTTCATTCCGTTCATCACAGACGAGATATACCGCAGTCTTCCGAACACGGAAGGCTCCATAATGACCAAGGAGTATCCGAGATACAACTCCAGGCTCACGTACCGCAAGGACGCCGAGAATTTCCGCGGGATAATGGACATCATAACATCCGTGAGGGCCGTGAAGACGGACTGCGGATGCCCTCCTTCGAGGAAGGTCTCCATGTACGTGGTGACAGAGAGCAAGCGCCTTATCACCGCAAACACGGACAGCATTTTAAAGCTGGCCGGAGCAAAGGAGATAATCTACATCCCTTCAGCCGAAGCCGCTCCCGAGAACTGCGTCACCAAAGTGCTCCACATAGGCACGGTATACATCCCCATGGGGGACCTCGTGGACAAGGACTCCGAGCTTGAGCGCCTCAACGGCGAGCTGGACAAAGTGACCTCCGAGATAGCCCGCGCGGACGGAAAACTCAACAACCAGGGCTTCATGAACAAGGCTCCCAAGAAGCTTGTGGACGCGGAGCGGGAGAAGCTGGACAAATACATCGCCATGCGCGAGAAGATTCTCTCCCAGATTCACTCCCTGGAAAAGCTCTGATCCCGCATATCCCGGCATCAACCCAATCCAAAACCATATCCAAAACCATATCCAAAACCATACCAGAACTTTAATTGCATCAGGAATATATGGCAAAGAACAAAAAATCGGCAAGGGGAAGCAAGGTTCTTCTTGCCGTAATTATTATCATCATAGTCATCATAATAGCCGCAGTGGCCGTCCTGTACTATCTGGACCCCAATGTCTTCCACAAGTATCTGGGCACGGGAAGCCACACCTGGACGGACTGGACTGTAACCGCAGAGGCCACATGCACGGCAGACGGCAGCGAGATGCGTACATGCACCGTCTGCGGAAAGACCGAGACAGAGACCATCCGGGCAACAGGCCACAACTGGACAGACTGGGAAATCACGGAGCAGAACAGCTGCGGCAAAGACGGCAGCGAGACACGCACATGCTCTGTATGCGGGCAGACTGAGACCCAGACCCTGAACGCCACCGGAAACCACACATGGACGGACTGGACGGTGACCGCAGAGGCCACATGCGGAGCAGACGGATCCAAGACCCGCACATGTTCCGTATGCGGGCAGACGGAATCTGATGTCATTCCGGCTACCGGAGAGCATGAGTTCGGCGAAGACGGCATATGCATCATATGCGGATATGATTCAAACGCCAGCGCGGCCGTTTCCCTTGGCCATGACCTGTACGAAGGGGACGTGGAAGATGTGTCCTCGGCGGACATCTCGTTCCATTTCTTTGACCTCGGCACAAAGTACACCGGAGACTGCATCCTCGTTAAATGCGGAAATACGGAAGTGCTCATAGACGCGGGAGCCAGGGCGGCCTGCGTGAGCACGATTGAGGCGTACATAGGCCAGTACTGCACGGACGGGGTGCTGGATTACGTGATTGCCACACACGGGGACCAGGACCACATAGAGGCTTTTGTGGGCAGCAAGAGCGGCGGCTCATATAACGGCCTTCTGTATGACGATGCCTTCCAGATAGGCACCATGATAATCCCCGGCCAGACCACCAAGACCACAACCCTCTATTCCAATTTCATGGCAGGCGTTGAGAGAGTGGAGGCAGAGGGCACTGCTGTATACACTGCAGACCAGTGCTATGAGGAGACAGACGGAGCTAAGCGGCAGTATTACCTGAATGACGCTGAGACCATCTCCATGAACATCCTGTACAACTATTATTACTTCAACAAGCCTTCGGATGAAAACAACTGCTCTGTGGTAACGCTTTTCACAGAGGAAACGGATTCCGGCAGCAGGAATTTCCTGTTCACCGGAGACCTGGAGGAAGATGGCGAGGAGAAGATGGTGGAGTATTACCAGAACGTGCCGGACGAGTACCGGACGGAGTATAACATTCTTCCGCAGGGAGTGGACCTGTACAAGGCAGGGCATCACGGAAGCAAGACGTCTTCAACGCAGGCCCTCATGGATGCCGTACAGCCAAAGAACGTGGCCGTCTACTGCTGCTGCGGGACTACGGAGTACACGGTAAACAATCTCAACACATTCCCCACGCAGGCTGCCATAGACCATATAGCCCCGTATACGGACAATATCTTCATTCCAACCATAGCCACAGGGCTCTCGGATTATGATGCCTCAACGGACAAATTCGCATCCCAGTCCTTTGGCGGATACGAGCTTCTGAACGGCAACATGATCTTCTATATGGAGAACGGAGTCTTCAAGCTGTACTGCTCCAACAATTACACGAAGCTCAAGGATACGGAGTGGTTCAAAACGTACAGGACATGGAACGCATAGCGGGCTTTTGTGCAGAATGACAATATTTTCGGCGGGTTCATTCGTTTGACTTTTTCCGCCCGGAAAGCTAAAATATAGGCTGTTAAAACTTGAATACGTACGATACAAACAGGGTACTGCCTGCGGTTACAATACACTACATGCAGCGCCCTTTAATATTGGAAGAAAAGAGCGCCGCCGCGCTCTTTTTTTTTGACGGGCGCAGATCATTCTTTGGGAAAGAGGTACAGCATTATGGAAGACGAGATGAAGGAAGAAACGCCCGCCATGCCGGAGGAACCGGCGGCAGAACTCCAGGGGAACGCAAACAGCTTCATGGCCACGGAGAAGCTTGGAAAGCTCATGGTCAAGTTCGCCATTCCGTGCATAATATCGCTGCTTGTAGGCGCCCTGTACAACATTGTGGACCAGATTTTCATTGGCAATGCGGACTATCTCGGCACGGCAGGAAACACGGCCAATTCGCTTGTTTTCCCGCTTACCGTTGTTGCCCTCGCCTTAGCCACCATGATAGGGGACGGCTGCTGCACGTTTGTGAGCATAAGCTTGGGCAGCAACAAGCCGGAGGATGCGCATAAGAACATAGCCAACTCAGTAATTCTTGTGGTCATCATAGGCATCATATTGATGGCCCTGTATCTGCTGATTCCCAACGCCCTTCTGAGCCTGTTCGGCGCAAACCCGGATGCGGAGTCATACCCCCTTGCGCAGGAGTATCTTTTCTGGATAGCCATAGGCATACCGTTCTACATGTTCGGCCAGGCCATGAACCCCATCATCCGTTCAGACGGCAGCCCTACATATGCCATGGTAACCCTCGTTTCCGGCGCGGTCATCAACGTTGTCTTAGACTATGTCTTCATATATCCACTTCAGATGGGCATGACCGGCGCAGCCCTGGCAACCATCATAGGACAGATAGTGGCCGCCATTCTGGCCCTTGTCTATCTCTTCCGCATGAAGGCCGTGAAGCTTCATGGAAACAGCTTCAAGCCTGCGCTGGGGACCTTGAGACATTCCCTTGTAATGGGCATTCCCAGCTTCCTTGTGCAGATTTCCATAGTTTTCTCCATGATGGCGGTCCTTCAGGTCTGCAACATCTGCGGGCAGGCGGATGAAGTGTACGGCCAGGCCGGATACACTGACATCCCGCAGGCTGTCGTGGGAATAGTCATGAAGTACTTCCAGATAGTCATTTCCATAGCCGTCGGCATATCAGCCGGGTGCATCCCGATCGTAGGCTACAACATAGGCGCCGGGCGTAAGGACAGGGCCAAAAAGCTTCTCTTCATGATGATAGCCGCAGAGGCGGTAGTGGGAGCAATATTCACGCTGCTCTTTGAGTTGCTGCCATCGCAGCTTCTGGCTGTCTTCGGCGCGGGAACCACTCTGGACCCTGCCGTCACAGACCTTGCGGATTACCAGGCACAGTACAGGTCATTCGGCATAAACTGCATACGCTGGTTCATGGCCTTCACAATCCTCGCCTGCGTGAACAAGGGCATAATCATATACCTGCAGGCCCTCGGCCGCTCATGGCTTTCCACAATAGTATCCCTTGTACGTGAGATACTCTTCGGCGTAGGCGGCGTCCTGCTTCTCGCATTCCCCATGAACTTAGGCCTTGCGGCAGTCTTCTATTTCATGCCCATAGCGGACGGGCTCACATTCGTAGTGGCAGCCGTGATTGTGGGTTACATAACCAAAGTGCTTTCCAGAAAGCACACGGACCAGTTTCCCGTTCCGGACGGCTCTGAGAAAAAGGAGCCCGCAGAGCAGCAATCCTGATTTGACGTAAAAATCCTTGAAAACCATACGCCAAACGGTATGATGAATTCTGCGAACGGATTGACAGCGCCAGGGGTCATTCAATATAACAGCCATGGCAGGCGGGCGGCATCCTGCTGGTGAGACTGGCACCTAAAACTCGAAATGACTGCAGCAGAACGGCCTTGTGCCGGAAGGAACTGAACGCTGGCGGGCAGCAGAAAAACCAGTTATTCAAGAGGAAAGCCGGGCAGCGCCGAGGCGTTGCAGACTTTCCCCTTTTCATTTGAATATTGATCCGGACCAGACGGATTTTATGGATTTTCACGGGCTGATTTTGCAAAATTTGAGGGGCAGAATCGTTTGACTTTAAAATTCCGGTTTGATATACTTTAAAAGCTTTCAGGAGCAAATAAAGAGCTTGGCACAGCAGGGAGGTGAATAAATATGCCGACATCCATTAAAGTGGGTGACAACGAGTCCGTAGAGAACGCTCTCCGCCGTTTCAAGAGAAAGGTATCCCGTGACGGAATCCTCGCTGACATGCGCAAGAAGGAGTTCTACGAGTCTCCTGCAGTAAAGCGCCGCAAGAAGGCAGAAGCTGCAAGAAAGCGTATCCGCAACTAATCTGAATCCAAAGCCGTTCCCTTTCCGGAACGGTTTTTCCTTTCCTGCTTTTGGCGAAAATGTTAAAAAATAACAAAAAGTGTTTAAAATTCAAAAAAAAAAAAAATCAAAAGTTCATAAAAATACTTTTAGTTACAATTCAATATTGCTTTTTAAAGTATGTTGTGGGTAATTATAATTTTATAAAAAGCAAATAGAGGATTCAGTTTATATGAAGAAAATGAAAATTTCTGCGGCCATAATTACTATGGGCTTAATGCTCTGTCTGGGCTTGGTCTTTGCTTTATCTGCGTGGACAGCATCTACATTCCCTGCTTTTGCAGATGATGACATGTATGCTGACGATGGTAAAGTTACAACAACGGCAACAGTCAGCACATGGGATGGTTCTTCCACGGATGATTCCTGGGTAACTGCTGGCACTACCGAAGAAGATGTCACCACATATGAGATTTCTTCTGCGGCACAGCTTGCATATCTTGCGGAGTATGTCAATGGAGGGAACTCTCTTTCTGGAGATATTGTTAATCTTACTGTCAATGTTGACCTTGGAGGCTATACATGGACAACTATTGGCAAAGCTGATATTGATGATGAATCCGAAACGATAACCGAAAATACCGGTTATCCTTTTGAGGGTACCTTTGACGGAGGAAATTATACAATATCCAATTTGACTAATACTAGTGGAGATGATACTCTTGGATTGTTCGGATTCGTCCAGGGTGCAACGATTGAGAATATCAATGTTGAAAATGTAAAACTCAAAGGATCACAGGGCGTAGGCACTATTGTCGGGTGGGCTGATTATCCGAGTATTGCAACAGAATCAACCATCTCAAATTGCAATGTTACAGGAACCGTAGCAATAACCGGGTATTACAGCGTTGGCGGTATCCTTGGATGTGGTGAAAGATCAACTGTTACGGACTGCTCAGTCACTGCAACAGAGGGTTCGGAAGGTTACATCGAGGGCGTTTGGGAAGACGATAATCGTATTGGCGATAATGTTGGCGGAATTATTGGCTTCCTTGGTGTAACACAGAATACTGGACTTATTTCAAGGATATACAATCTTAATGTCAGCTATGTCAAAATATCCGGGATAGCAAAGGTAGGCGGCATCCTGGGAAGTACGGACGTTATGGGTACTGACGATAATCCTCTGACATTGACCACATCAGATTCTGGCACAACAACGGTAACAAGTTGTACTGTATCCATTACTAAAAAGGCTTTGTATGATGATGTATATGGTGATCAAACATTTGTGGGTGCCACTGTCGGACAGTCTAATTTTGATATGACAATAGAAAATTGTTCTATTTCAGATATAACTGTCGAATACTACAATGAAGACTGCGTGTATGGAGGAAGTGATCATTCTATAGAAAATGCCGGGTATTACGGCGGTTCAAAGGAAGACGGAGTTTTCACGCTGACAGACTGCACCGGCGCAGCCACTTTGACTAAGATATAAGTTAATGTCTTGCAGATATCTGCGGCTCAATGCAGATATCTGCAATTTTATGTTATTGAAATCAGGAGGGAAAAATGAAAAAAAGCAAAATTGCGATAGGCTGTATTGCCGTTGCCGTTGCGCTCTGTC
>JAJPZA010000105.1 GCA_021204625.1 Clostridia bacterium
GACCTCAAAATAAAAAGGGTCGACTAATCAGTCTGAGACTTTTTAGTCACCCTCCACCCATATTTTCGATTTTCAGCGGAATAATTATAGTGGAATAAGCCCCGAAAAGACAATTCTTTGGAGTGTCTGTTGAAAACTTGTTGATAAAACACACCCCTACACCGCCCCCAATTGCCCTTTTCTCCATACCTTAGCCTCGTCAAATTTGACTTCCGAGTATTATGAATATTATGTACTTCTCGCTTTTGGGAGGTACATAATTATTTTGCGCACACACGCAAACAGCGGCCCCGTCTCGAGACCGCCATGGTTAGAGTATTACACCGAATTTAATCAGTTGGCACAAATCTCATCAAGCTCATCCTTCATCGCCATTATCTGATCGATATGCTTGTAGAACGTGTATTTGAAATGTTCGGCATTCGTAAGAAACATCTCGGCCCGGCATGAGTATGATTTATCAAAACACAAAATCTTGACCGCCTTATACATATTCATTTCCTCCAGCGCCCCGACGACCTTCGCATGGGTATTTGTGGCCGTGTAAGGGAATACGGCTTCCAATACCAGATACATCGGGGTTTCATTTTTCTCGTTAATGCTGACATAATAGACGATCCCCTCCTTCTTGAATTTGATATCCCCGTCCGAATCAATCTCCGGGACATAGCCTTCCTCTTTGAGGAACATAAACACATCATCCCTGAGTTTCAGTTGTGCCGAAGTCAGTCCGTCGGCCATTGCGACGGAAACCATGCAAACCTGAACCAATAAAAGCAGAATAAATTTTTTCATATTTTCTAAATTATTTAATTTCACGAATAAGCATGCCGGGATAGAAATCGCCGCCGCTCAATTTGCGGAAAGTGGTCGCCTCAAGCCGGGAATTGGCCGCGCCCTCTTCCACCGCCATGTAGCGGTTGTCCCAGATGCGTCCTGCAACCGGCTGGACAATGCCGACACGTTTGTAGGAGGTCCGGCCGTTATTGTCCACGACCCTCTCCAGGACCTCGTACTTGCTCTTCTCCGTAACCCCCTCTTTCAGACCAATCTTGGCCGTTATGGCCGGCGTGACGGAATAGATTGGGGTCTTGATCCTGAACTCCTCATAACTGTGCTGCAGCTCCGCCAAAGACCTGTCTATGGCCCTCGTGCACACCTTCCTTATCATCGCGATCGGATCATAGTCCAACACCCCCTTCACCGACGTCTGTCCGGAAGAGACGGTCTGCTTGCCAATGTACTTCAGACGGAAAGCCTGTGAATAGTCAAATGAGGCCTTCTTTTGCGGATCATACTTCCCCCGCTCAATGTAACAGTTCGAGTAGAAGTTCTCGGCGATGTCGTCATTCCATTCCAACCGGTATAGATAGCTCGTTACGGTCACGCCGAATCCCTTGATGTCTGAAATCACATAACTCAGTTCATTTAAATACGGTATAAAAAGCATAACTTTTCCTAAAACATTAGCTGATTTGCTTTTGTCTTTATACCGAATGTCATTCACAACCACAAAGGTGTTGTTGATCAGATCCTCCCCCGCATCTGCCAGAATGCCTATCCCCCTCTGGGACATTTTCGCGATCTCAACATCGAAGAAACTGGCGTCGTAAAGCCCTCGGTTCATTATGAGATCCATGCTGCACTGCCCTGTCTTCGGGTCCCTCTCAAACCAATGGGCCACCATGCGGCGCGCGACGTTGTTCCGCCTGAAAAATGACGAGATATCGCTTTCCCCCGCCTTGTTCGAGTCAACGGTCAGGATCTTCACGCTCAGGTCGTGGTTGTCAAACCTGTCCGGAATCGGAATTTCATTGAACACTTCCTCAATCTCTTTGGCATATCGCGAATCACTATGGCTCAATAGAATAGAATACAA
The DNA here is from genome assembly GCA_021204625.1 of Clostridia bacterium. Lineage (GTDB taxonomy): Bacteria > Bacillota > Clostridia > Christensenellales > Borkfalkiaceae > Coproplasma. Next base: position 1,880 of record JAJPZA010000105.1, read on the forward strand.
TGCGTTTCTGCGGTATTTCTGTTCCTCCTGCCCCGTCTCCTGAGCGAAGAGGGTCGTGCAGAGGCCCGTCAATATGATAAAAACTATAATTTTTCTCATGTCCGTCAGCTTAAAGTTTCCCATATCCGTCCGAAATCAAAAGTCCCAGTATTCATCCGGGATCGTGTCCTGAATGCCGAAGCGTTTGAACCGATTCATCTCCAGAATCTTGTATCTGGCCACATCCATCTCGTTCAAAGGGACGTAGCCGCCTGGAACATACATGTCTCTTGAAATGCCGCCGACTTCCTCCTTTTTGTCGCACTTGAACGGGACCACGACATTGCCGGAGAAGTCGACGCCTCCCCATTTAGAATCAAGTCTGACTCCGACGACATCCCCATCGAAATGGTTGAACAACTCATCATACGTGAAATCCACCAACACATTGTTGTCTTTGTCCACAAGGCCCCATTTGCCGTCAGTCTCGGCGGTGGCGACACCTCCGTGGAATGACCCGACATCCTGATATTGAGTGGAAATGACGAAATTCCCGTTTAAGTCAATCCAGCCGCAGCCTGCCTCCGGCACGGCGACAGCCATCAGGCCCTCCGACTGATTTTCCGCCTTCGAGAAAATGAAATCGGTAAGCGCAATGCCTTTCGCGTCTATCAGGCCGTATTTTCCGTCCGAGCCGCCCCCTTTCGTATGGCCGGTGGACACCACGGCAGATCCTTTGCTGTTTGCCGGGGCATCCTCATCCCCGACCTTCACCCAGGCCACACCGTTTTCAAAAGACCTTGCCTCAAGAAGACCGAACGGGGTTATCTCACGGCCGTGACAGTTGACATAGCCCAAATCGCTCTTGATCCTGCAGATTGCGACTCCGTCCGATATGGCTCCCACCCCGTCGTACTTCAATTCTGTAAGTAATGTGCCCGAATCATCGATAAAACCGTATTTGGCGGGCACTTTCCTATGATCCTTGTCCTGGGCGGGGAAACTCTTGACGTATGCGAACCCGTCATCCATCCTGCCGATTTCGGCATATTCCTGAAGTGTTAACTCCCTTCCCGAAATGTCGACAAGTCCGTACAGAGGCCCACGCTTCTTGTCCTCCATCATTACTTGCGCAACGCCGTTGTGGAAATCGGAGGCGCCGTCGTATCGAAGTCCCGTCAGCTCACGGCCGGTTTCGTCGACATAACCGTATTTCTTTGCGGCCACCCAGGCGCGTCCTTCGACGAAGGTGTCCGAGGTCCGAGTGTATTTTACCGGAACGATTTCCCTGCCTGAGAGGTTGACGAAGCCGAATTTCCCGCCCACGATTCTGTTCCCGAAAATATCATATTTCGTCCCGAGCACCTCATCCTCAATCTCCGCCTGTTTTGCGAATATCTTGCCTTTGTCGCTGACGCCTATGGTTGCCTTCTTCACTTTCTCGGAAATTTCCTCTTCCGTTTTCTTGTCTGAGACATAGATATTTCCGCCCTTGTTAACCCAGCAGAATCCGTTATCGTCAAAATCGCCCGCAAAGGAATACACAGGCTCTGTGAGAACCTTGCCGGCCGAATTGACAAAGCCGTATTTGCCTCCGGTAAAGTTTCCGTCCACATCGATTCCGCCGCCTTTGTTGACAAGAGCGACATCGGCCACATTGAATGGGCCGATGTAATCGTATTGAACCGGGATCACCTCATTCCCCGCTAGATCCACATATCCGAACTTGCCTCCTTCTATTTCGCCCATCTCGTTCTCCTTCCCGCCGAGATTGACAAGGCAGAGATTCCGGGAGTCGAATGAATCCATCCATGAATAGAACTTTGAGATCTCGTTGCCGGACTCGTCGATAAGTACGTACATGCCGTCCTTGACAACACCCGCCACTCCCTCGAAAAAGCTGAAGCATATCCCGTCATACTTCGGTTGAATGGTAATGGCGCCGCCGGCATCGGCAAAGCCGTAAAGGCCCGAATCGTCGCGCACTTCACTGAGCGTCTGTCCGAAGACATTCAGTGAAAGCAGAGCTACCAGGCAGCAGAAAGTGAATAAACGTTTCATCATTGTAAGACAATAAATTTAAAATCAGAACTCAGACACGGCAACGAGATTGAAGCTGCTTTCAAACGAATATTTGGAGCCCCATGTCAGTTCCCCGTTCTTTTTGCATTTATATTGAATCCAGTCCTTTAAATAAATTCCCCAACTTGATTGCGTAACAAATTGTCCTTTCGTCTGCATGTTAAGTCCATAGCATTCAATTTCATATTTAGGAGACTTCTTTTTAGCAAGCTGCCATTTGGAAGACATGATCAAGTCCGGCACCGAGCCTTCGTAACCCTGCGCGGTCAGACGCTCATAAAGATCTGTATTATATGCGTAATCCCGCGATTTAAATATTCCCGTGACTTTTTCGCTTTTTCCGAGAATCACCGAATACAAGGTTGACTCATCCTCTGAGGGCAGGAACCATGAGTCGCCGAGAGACTTGGCCCATGCAAACTGGGGAAAGGCGGAGGCCATGTCCAAGTCATTCGCGCTGCAATATTCCTCTATAGCGGTCATATTGTTCTTCCCGGAAGTCGTCAGCCTATTGTATACGTCATCCGCATATTTCTCGTTTGTGAAAAGAGCCCAATTTATAGAACCTAGTTCCTGAGACATTGTCGACTCATTTTCCATCTTTTCAACTAAAGTTGAATGTGTTTTCGCAAATTTTTTCATGTGGTTTTCTTGCATCTTTCGCTGGCTTTTGCTATAAGTTTTCGTCGCTGTTGGACCTACTCTTCCAGCTGAATAAAGGCACAGCCCGTGGCTGCCGTCCTCATTCACGGAGATCACTATCGCCTGAAGTCCGTCCTTCTCGATCATGTCTCCCGGCGCATATTGGGCCCTTAGAGCAAATCCTGTGGTGACAAGGGCAATAAATAATAATGCTAATTTTTTCATAACATATGTTCTTATTAAAATTGAATGTTCAAATTAACTGCATCTCATCCTCTTTCTCAGCGGTCGAAGATGCTGTCTCCGACTTTCCCGTATTCCGAGCCTGCCCTCCGGGTGGCGGCTGAGATGGAAGGCTGCTGGCGGTTGCCGAAGGCGAAGCCGATCTGGCGGGCGGCCTCCAATTTCTGCTCCCCAATGTCGGAGGTGTCACTGTAGACCCTCATCTCGGAAATCTGTCCTTCCTGATTCTGGATCTCGGCCGAAAGGTTTGAGGCATCCGCGTACGAAGTGGAGCACGGAGCTATCTGAGAGAGCAGGGCGCAGGCTCTGACGGCACCCTCATGATTCTTGCTGCCGGACCAGATGTCGCGAGCCTCAGTGAGTTTCGCGCCGCCGTCGTAGTCAGCGTATGAGCCGTAGATCTCCAGGATGTCGCCATTGGCCTGACTGTAGAGCGAAGTGCAGGCGGACGGGATGGAGGCTAGGGTGAACAGGGCCTTTTCGTACTGGCCGGCCACAGCAAGCGTGCGGGCGCTCTGGATTATGGCCGGCCCCTCGGAGTTGTAGTAGCTGATAATGCTGCTGCGGGCTTCCTCGAGGAACGACTGTATTTCCTTGTCAGAAGGATTGATGCGCTTGAAGGCATTGATGTAGGCCTTGGCCTCGCTCTGCCCGGCTCCCTTGACGCTGAACGAGACTCTCGTGAAGAGCTTGTCGTTGACCCAGTCGGCGACGTAGAGGATGATGTTGAGGCTGAGAGTGTACACGGCCGGGGCCGACCCCACGACCTCCTTGGACTCCACGAGGGTTCTGGCGCTGATACAGAACTGCGAGGCTTCGGAGCCGGTGGCTCCGGTGTTGTAGCCTGTGACAAGATACATGAGCTTGTTCTGAAGGTATTCGGCGGCTTCGGCCGGGACTCCGGAGTCCTCGGAAACGACCACTCTCAGAGGGATGTCCGTGGTCTGCGCGCGGCCGGTAAAGGCGAGTGCCATGAATATTGAAAGGATTGTAATGTATTTTTTCATGATTCGCGAGTTTTGGGATTATTTGTCGCCAATGACCAGAAGCGCGCGGCCGAGCCCTCGTGGAATGAGCTTGCACGGAAGATTAAACGGGGCTTCCCCGAGATAGCGCCTCAGCTCGCGGATGAAATATTCGGCGTCCATGCTCATGCCGTTGGAGCGGGCAAGAGGGATGCGCACGTCCTCGTACTCGGCGCGGGTCTCGGTTTCGTTGGTCTTGATGTACTCGTGGCCGACTGTATTCTCGTACATCCAGTTGTCGAGGATCTCGGACAGCTCGCTGCCGTTGTACTCGGTCTCAAGGTCTATGTCCGAGCCATTATCGAACACCATGACGGCGACGCTGATGGCGCGGCCGTGGCTTTCAAGGTCATCGAAATAGCTTTGGAGCTGCTCCGTGAAAGTGTCCATGTGGGTGTTGATGGCCTCTTCGAGCAGGACAGGAACCTCGGAGGAGAAGGACTGTGTGCCGGTGCCCTGAGCTCCGGCGATCTGCACGTCCGTGTAGGCGTCGAGCCCCTGCAGGGTATAGGTCACGGACTTCTTCGGCCCGACAGTATTGACGGACCAAGTGAGAGACAGGATGATGTCCGCGCGGGCGGTGCGCCTCAGAATATCGATGGGGCTTTCGCTGATGGACGCGCCGGTGGTTTTGCCCTGAATAAGGCTGTTCTCGGCGGCATCCCTCTCCATGGTCTTGAGAGTGGACTCGAGATCCTTCAGCGGAAATCCCCTGTCGGACATGAGCATATTGATTCTGGCGATGGACGCGACCAGCACCGGATCGCTCTGGAGGGCGAGACGGTAGTCCGGAAGGATCTGCCTGACGCCCTGATTGTCATATTCCGTGACATAGCCGTTGGTGTTGCACCACACGTCGCTCGGCACGACCATGATCGTAGGGCGCCTCACCTGGGCAGACAGCGCCGCCGCAGTGAAAAGGTAGGCGCAGAGAATGAGAACTGTACGTTTCATATAATGTTTTGATTAATTCATGATGTGTCCGGACCTTATCTGTCGAAGACGGAGTCAAGTCGCCTTATTATCCCTTTATCCTCAAGGGCTTTCCTCAGATGCCGCCTGTCTACGGCGACAACGGCCTCAACTGAATACTGCTTCTTCCCCTTGGTGATTGTCATATTGTTCCTGGCCACCGACAGGACGAACGAATTGTAGCCGCCGTTTCTGAAGAAATCTGAAAGCCATCCGGACTGCTCAGAACTGAGATCGGTTCCGACCGCGATGAGCGGAGAGACTTCAGGGGATGTGAGCGTCGCGGGACATCCCTTGTACATCAGGCCTATCACGGCGTATTTCGACACGGCACCCTCGGCTTCGTCCGTGCTTGAGACTGTGCAGCCGACCTTCAGCAAAATGCTCTCATCGGCTCCGACTCCGGCGTAGCTGAGAGTGAAATTGTCGGTTGAAGCCGTCTGGCCCCCGTCAGTGGAGGCTGAGTGCCGGGCAGCGCCGCATCCTGACGCGATGAGCGTCGTGGCAAAAGCCAGCAAAATCAGTATCTTTTTCATATCCACTTCTATTTTCTGTCTTTGGCAATATTACGCATGTCAGACAGACAGCCTCTCAACAGTGTCAGAATCATCCTCTGTCGATTCTTCTCCATTTACTTCATCTGTGTCTTTCATCGGGTCGACGATGCTGTCCTTCGGTTCCATGATGAGCGTGCTGTCACTCCGCTCCATAATATTGACGCTATCCTTGAGTTCCCTCGCGGCAATTATGTCTGCCACCTCCGCCGCTATCCGGAGGCTGTCGGCTCTCTGCTTCTCGACTTTTTCCTTCTCGATTCGCTCGCTCAATTCCGGAGCCTTGGCTCTGATCGTACTGCCGGCCCCGTCAATCAGCTCAAGCAGTCTCGGGTAAATCTGTTTGAAATAGTTGGCGTCCTTCATAAGGAGCTCAACCCTGAGACTGTAACCTGTCTTCGAGCAGATTACCTTGACTATCTTGTAGTTTATCTCCTTGTTGAACAGATCCAAGACCTCCCTTGTCACAGTCGAACCGTACTTGTAGGACTGGGAGAGCCTTACGTAGTAGAGTTCGTCCCCGTCTTTCGCAAAATCAATTGAGAACGACCCGCCCTTGTACGTGAACACAATCCCGCCGTCTCCTGTCAGCTTCGCCTCAATCCCGTCCTTTTCAAGGGCGGTCTTCACGTCAAAGGCAATGCGTGCCTCGGACGGAATAGTCTCCTGCGCCCCTCCAGCCGGAAACGCCAGCAGGAGTAAGGCCATTAAAAATGTTATAATTCCTTTCATATCACTTAGTTACGCGGTAAAGTTCTCTGCCGGTCTTGTCGTTGAGGACTCCAGTCACACGGACATTCTTCGGCACATACTCGCTTTTGATGAAATTGACCATCTCGTCCGTGACACTCGAATAATACTTGACGTTCTCGTCGCTCAGCTCGTATTTCGAATAATTCAACTTCATGGTGGCAGTGCATGTGCTTGACCCGGTGGCCCTCACGCTGACAAGTACCATGTCGCCGTCATCATCGAGATCAAAAGGACACTCGTCATCCAAATCCCTCACATCCTGCCTCCAGTCCACAACTTCCTCCCATGATGAGCCGTTCCACACCTCGGTGTAGATAACGCTGTTGTTCCTGTTGTAGTATTTGCGGGAAGTCGCAATGCCCGAATCATTGTATTTCACCTCAATTCTCTGATAGCCGTATTTGCAGTCGACCTTGTTGTCCGATGTACCGTAGTAGGCGACGCTCGTCGCCTGCCCCTGCTCGTCATATTCGTACACTTCTTTGTGATAGCCATCCGTACACAGAACCGCCTCGCCGTTAATGCCGAAATAGGCAGTCTGCTTCTCTTCGCCCGAATTCGTGTACTCATGCACCTCCTTGTGGTAACCGTTCAACTTGTTTATCATCGGCTTGTCATTCTCGTCGTAATATGACTGCGTCAGGAGATTACCCCTTGAGTCATATTCGCGTCTTGTCACACTGCAGCCGTTCAGAGGATTGTAGATCAGATTTCCGTTACCGTCAGCACCGGCTATATAATTTATATTGCCCCATTTGTCGTATCCGGCGATACCTTCCGGCACCATGACCTTCGGATCGGTCGGCTGCCCGTCCGTCCCGTAATAAAGCTGCCTCGTTATATTGCCGAATGCGTCAAACTCGCTCAGGACCTTCGCCCATCCCTGCTTGCAGCAAACCGGCTTTTCGTCCGTCCCGTAATAGCTCAGTTCGACCCTGTTGCCTCTGTTGTCATAGTCGGACTTCTCAACGGCGTATTTGTCGTCGGAGTAGACGGCCAGTTTTCCGTCAGTGCCGTAATAGCGGGTCTCTATGCACTGATTGCGGCTGTTGTAGGCATTGGTGTACCTATGATAGTTCAGAGAATTCTTCACGGGCTTCTCATTGCGGTCGTACACGGCGAACTCAATCTCGTTGTCGTTGTTGTCGTATTTATACCGAACGAGGAGCTTCCCGCTCGCAAGCTTGCCGTCAACTCCTATGGCAATTTCCTGGAGAATATTGCCTCTGTTGTCATATTCGTAAAGGCGGCCTGCCTCCTCGTCGACCAACACCGGATCTCCGCTGAGATTGAAATAGCGGTAGGAAGTCTCGTTCCCGGCTTCGTCGTAGGTCCACACCCTCTTGGCATAGCCTTTCGCACATGCGCTCGACTCGCCCTTTTCATTGAAAAAAGTGCGCTCGGTCTCGCGGCCGTTGTCATCGTATGTAGAATTCCATCCGGATATTCCCTCAATGCTGAGCGTGAGATTTTCGCCTGACGGGTCGTAAAAACTCCTCTTGATTACGTTTCCGCGAATGTCGTACTCTAAAGTCATGACTCCAATGTTGTCATATCCGCAGGCCGGCTGGTAGTCCTCGCCCAGATATGTAATCTTGGAGAGCTGGTTCATGTCGTTGAATTCCGCCTTGTAGCCAACCGTACCGTCAGTTCCAATGCAGGGATTTCCGTCTATGCCGAAACTGATGAATCCCGTCATGTTCCCGACCTCGTCATACCTTGCCTTTACGCCGGCGTAACCGTCCGAGGAAAGGGTAAGTTCGCCGTTGAGGCCGTAATACCACTGTTCGGTCACATATCCGTATTCGTTGTTGACATACGTGGCGGAAGAATAACCGTATTTGGAAAGGCTCACCTTCCCGTCAGGGTCATAGAAGACCATCTTGTTTCTATATCCTCTCTCATCGTATTCCTCCTCAATACGGCACAGATTATCGTTATTGAAGCACGGCTCGCCGTCGAGGCCGTAATAGGTGGTCTCCGTAATCAGGCCACGGCTGTCAAAAGTCTGAGATACAGAAGCAAGGCCGCTCATTCCCGGCAGCATCGGAGTGCCGTCGCTGTTGCGGTTATCAGCCCTTACAAGATTTCCGTATTGGTCGTATTCCATGGCATAGACGCACACGCCGTCGGAAGCATCGAGCGCCGGCTCCCCATCCACGGTCAGATATTCCGACCTGACCCAGTTGTCCTTGTCGTCGTAGTAGAACTTCTTGATCCCGAGTCCCCACTTGGTGGCCTTCGGAGAGCCGTCATATCCCAGGTAATGCTCCTCAATGGTCCTCCCTTTGGCATCCCTCACATAACTGCGGCCGTAGATGTTCTGCGCATCACACACGCGTACATTCTGGAATCCGGCATACTGAATTTGAGCCACATAACCGTTCTCATCGTATTCGATCAGCCAACGGGAGATCTTTCCCTTGTCCTGGCTGTCGGACAGGGCGTTGACATAGCCGACCGTCTCCGAGCCGAGGTTCATTTCCGTCCCGTACTGGTCGTCATACTGGAAGATGACGGTATTGAGCTTGTCGTTGTATGCCTTGACATACAACACCTTTCCGGCCTGATTGTAGACCTTGGCCGTGTTTATCATGCCATTGTCGGCGTAGTATAGCCTCATGTCCACCGGCCTTTCGTACCTCTCGGACTCGCCGTCATTGATAATGGATCCGAAACTGTTCACATGCGAGATGCGCTGGAGCTTGAATTTTCTGTATTCCATCCTGTACATCCTGTTGGCATGCTTCCATGAACCGGCCGACAGCCTTCCAATGCCCTGCGGCACTCCCCACTGCTCCACATAGTCCTTGTAATAGCGGACCTTGGTGTGATTGTAGTCCCAGAGGAAGAAACCGCCGCCTACCAAAAGCACGGCCAGCACTACGATGACGGCAATTACCGGCTTGGACACCGGCTCCTTAACAAGGGCTTTGCGCAGGGCCTTCTTGAAGTCCGCGCAAGTCTGGTACCTGTCCTTCGGATCCTTGGCCGTGGCCTTGTCCACGATTGCCTGCATCTTGTCAGAGACATAGTGGTAATAAGTCTTCATCCTCGGAAGAGGCTCCTTCACCACCTTGTCGTTAATGTCATGTTCGGAAAGCGTGGTCGTGTCGTACGGGGCATTGCCGGTCAGCATCTGGTGCAGCATCACTCCGAGAGAATAGATGTCGGACCTTGTGTCTATTCCGCTGCCTTTTACCTGTTCCGGGCTCATGTAGGATGGCGTGCCCATGATGACTCCTTCCTGGCCAGACCCGCCCGTGGACCCGTCCATTATCGTGGAGATTCCGAAATCGAGGATTTTCGGCACTCCCTCATTCGTGATGATTATATTGGACGGTTTGATGTCCCTATGCACCACCTTCTTTTTGTGCGCGTAATCGAAAGCGTCGAGAATCGGTTCAAACAGCGGCAGTATCTTTTCTTCGACGATCAGTCCCGTCTTCCGACTGATGTACTTGTCGAGAGTGACCCCTTCAGCATATTCCATTATCAAATAGACGTTTCCCTGCGCATCAATGTCATAGTTAAGGAACTTGACAATATTCGGATGGTCGAGGCTCGCGAGCCTTTCGGCCTCTTCCTTGAGCCTGTTCTTGGCAAACTCATTGAAAACCTCGCCCTTGATCACCTTGATGGCAACTTTCTGCTGCTTGATAAACTTGTGTTCAGCGAGAAAAACGCTTCCCATGCCGCCGGACCCTAACTCCGCCGTCACGATGTAATTGAGAATTTCTTTACCTATCATATCTGATCTGTTTATTATTTCGTTCTGCCGCCGAAGAGCCGCGCAAGCCATCCCTTCTTCTTTTCATGGGTCATCGGTCCATTATTCTCTCCACCATCGCCCACTTCCATGCCCGGCAGCAATGCCGTTACCTGGGACCAGTCAAGGGTTACGCTGCCCCCGAGAATGATTTCCGGCGGATAGTCGGCGCACCTCCTTCCGCGAAAAAACGGAAATATGTTCACGCTGCCGTTATGCACCAGCACCCCGTTCACCTGAGTGCCGTTTGTGCTCCGGTCGTGGATGACATACAGGTCCCCTTCGCTCGTGAACTGATATTCTATGTCCAAATGCAGCCGGCTCACTCGCCCGGTCGGATCGTAAATCTGGACATCGCACGTCTGGCCCCTTCCCACAGAGATTCTTTTGGGTCCGTCCGCCGGACTGTTATGCGGTTTTGTCGCGTCGTCGTCGATCAGAGCCATCCTGAATTCGGCGGGAGACTGGAAGCGGAGCAGCATGTTTTTGTCCACGGCCTTGTCTATGATGGCCTGCACCCTGTCCGAGATGGCAGGATTGCGGTCCTTGGCTCTCGGAAATTCGCTCTCGAGGATAGCCGCCCTCGTTTCGTAATCGGAGCCGCGCTGGGAGATGGCGTTGGTGCCCGTGAGCATGTAGAACAGCACGCATCCTAAAGAATATATGTCTGTCCTGTAGTCCACCGTAAGACCTTTGGCCTGCTCGGGAGACATGTATCCATCCGTGCCAAGAACAATATGCCCACTTGTGAATCCATTGGAATTCAAGTCCTTGACGATACCGAAGTCAAGAATGCACACATTCTCCCCATCGGGGCGCACGATAATGTTGTTCGGTTTAATATCCCTATGGACGATTCCCATCTTGCGCACATACTCCATCGCGTCAAGGATATTGCACATGATACGCACGGCCTTGTCTTCGGTAAGGGGACCTCCGTTGTTCCGTACATATTTGTCAAGAGTGACACCTTCCACGAACTCCATCGCAATGTAAAGATCTCCACCCTCAACAAAGGCCGGATAGAATTTATTGTACGGATCGTATGGAGGCTCGATGACCTTGACGATAGAGGGATGGTCCAGTTTCTGAAGGGTCTGCCCCTCCCGCTGGAAGCGGTTGATGAGTTCAGTTTCGGACATGAAGTCGCTCCGGAATTTCTTGATGGTCACTTTTCTGCCGTCAAGATAACCCGCGTAGACCGTGCCCATTCCGCCGCGGCCGAGTTCGGTTACGTCATTAAACCTGCCGATATTCATAGATTAGCCCGCCCTCCAATTCATTCAACATCATCGCTATCAATGTCAAGAATCTCGACATCAGGATTATCCGTTTTCTTAGGTTCCGTGTTCTCCGAAGGTTGTTCGGCCGGAGTCTGGTCCGGTGCAGCTACGGCATTCGCCTCAGGGGAAGTCTGGCTTTCGGGCTTCGGCTCCTCAGACTTAGGCACATTTGTGATTCCCCTGCTTTTGGTTACAGGTATAACGTATGTGTACCGGGTTCTAGAGTTTTCGTCCTCACAAATGAACGACACTGTCACGGACTTCGGAACGTCTGATGTGAATTTCAGAGACCATTTTTCAGTGGCTCCGGAGCGGGAATATACTGTTTCAGCCCCCTCGACCTCTACGCTTTCTGTATCCAGCTTTCCTGAATTCTTTATAGGATCCGCATCAACCACTGACAGGACAACCTCGCCGGCCACCGGAACAAATGTTATTGAAGCGAACACTTTGTTTTTGGCGTAGTTGACTTTTCCCTTAAGAGTGTTTGGCTCCAATTCAACCAAAGGAAGGGGCTTTTCCGGTCCCTTGACGGAAACTGAATAGCTGTAGGAATGCTTGCCGAACTGTATGGTGACATACGCGTCTTCTCCTCCGGAAATGCCTTCGCCGAAAGTCAAAGTATAGGTGCTGCCGGTTTTCTTGGTCTCTAAGTTAGTGGAAACAACCACCTTCTCTGTCAGCTGTCTGTTAATGACTTTCACTGAATCCCCGCTTTGGACAATCGTGGTCTTGTCCGCAGGATTCGCGCTCACAATGAACACCGGCTGCCCGCTTTCAAATTCCACTTCGCCCATCGACGCGGTCTCCGAGGTGGCCCTGCCGCACAGCATCCACACTGCAACGGCGGCAGCAACACATACCAGGGCCGCTGCCCCCGCGATCCATGCCGCCTTCTTCTTCCCGATTGCCTTGCCTCCCCCGACAACCGCTTCCGGCGTCACGGTAAACTCCACCAGTTCGACAGTTATGTTGTCCGGGCCGCCGTTGTCGTTGGCTGTCTTCACGAGCAAATCCGCCCTTGCCTGAGTGGAAAGCTCCCGCTGTTTGCTCACTATCCTCTCAATGTCTCTGTCAGGAACCATCCCCGACATGCCGTCCGAGCAAAGAACGAAACAGTCCCCGGCCTGAGGAGTGACGGCATCCTCCTTCACAATGGCCGGTGAGGAATTCGGAAGTCCGAGCGCGTTGGTGATCTCGTTCTTGCGCGGATGATGCGCCGCTTCTTCGGGAGTGAGCTCCCCCATGTCTACAAGCATCTGTACGAAAGACTGATCCTTGGTCAGTTGGGTTATTCTCCTCTCTCGAATCAGGTAAATGCGGCTGTCCCCCACATGGCCTATGTAGACCTTCGCGTCCCTGACTATCAGAAGCACACAGGTGGAGCCCATTCCGGTCAACTGAGGCTCCTCGGCAACCTTTCGCAAGATCGCCTTGTTGGCAGTCTCTATGGCCAGGCCGATGGCTTCGCGAGGATCTTCGTAATAGTTGCTGTCGAGAAATTCCCTGATGGCGTTGATCGCCACTTCTGACGCGACCGCCCCGCCAACATGTCCTCCCATTCCGTCACACACAACGGAAACGAGGCCGTTGCAGGAGACAAAATGCGCTCCGTGGTCCTCGTTAGCCCTGCGCCGTTTGCCGACGTCAGTCTGGCCTACAGTTATACAGTAATTGTATTCGGCCGTATTTTCATTCTTCATAGCGCTATAGTTTTGGCAGGCGTGGAATTGCGATGAAAATCAGTCTTGTGTTTCCAAGCGTGATGATATCGTTGGAGTTGAGCTGCACCTTGTTCTCAAAATTACCGTTCACGAAGGTGCCGTTGCTGGAATTGTTGTCGATGGCCCAGTATACGCCTTCCGCTTCCCTGTATAGTATTACGAGGTGTTCGGACGAAATCTGGCTGTCGCCCGCAAGACATATATTCGCCGACTGCTTGCGTCCCACCATGTTGCGTCCCTCGTATATCTTGTAAACCTCTCCGAGGGGGTTTAAGTCGAAGCACACAAGCAGTCCTACAAGTTTGCGGTTGCCGGAGCCTCCGGAGGTCTCTCCGGTGGGGCCTCCGAGATGTCTGATCACTGTGCCGCCTTCTTCCACGTCTTGCTGGACGGGCCTTGTCGGTGCCGTTCCGCCTATCGTCTTGCCGGAATAGTCATCGATATTAACATGTGTGCGGCCGTCAAGGTCGTCATTTACCACGGTACCGCCGCTCGGAGGGCAGAAAGGACATTTGTCCCCGTAAACGTTCGGATCATAAATGTGTCCGTTGATACATCTTCTTGTAGCCATAATATTATGATTTTAATTGTATTTGTTCAAAAATTCCACGGCGTGTTTTGCCTGTATGCCGATGTTGAAGTTGCCGGCCGACCCCAGGAATCCTGCGTTGACGACTCCGATGAGCCGTCCCTTGTCCGAGAAGATCGGGGAACCGCTCGACCCGTGATCTATGTTCAGGTTATGGCCGAACTCAACGCCTCCCCTCACCTGGGAAATCTCGCCGGCCTGCTTCTGCGCCTCGACTCCCTGAGCTGTCGTTCCTATTTCCAGCGCCCACGGGTATCCGATGGAGTAAATGTGCTTTCCCTCCATGATTTCCGTATCAACGGAAGTGAGGTCTACATACCTGGCCCCTGCCGGCAGCGACTTGGAATTCAACTGGATAAGTCCAAGATCCACCTCATCCGATCCGGTGTCGCCAAGTACACTGCACGGGGAGAAGTCATTGATGGAGGTAACGTATGTGTCGTTTAGAGCGGCCGCAGTCTGGTAGATTTCTATCGTCACCTCGATGTTGTTCGCCGCATTACGATAATATGCCGCCTGGGACGGCTGCTTATACTGAAGAGTGGATGCGTACTGCTCGAACATCATCTCGAACGTATGCTTCAATTTCTGTATGTGGTCCTGTTCGGTCATGTAAGGGTTCACCACATGTCGGTTTGTCATGATCTTGCCGTCTTCGGATACGAAAAACCCGGTGCCCATGCCAGCGTTCGGAGAGCCTCCGTCTTCCAGGTCCACGAGTTCGCCGTTTCTGTCAAAAGAGTATATGCCGAAGGTCTCTCCGTTGACGAGGACCTTATAATAATATGACTGGTAAATCAGTACAACAGCCTTGTTGTAATAGGAGTATATGTCCTCCGGCTTTCCCTTCTTGCCCGGATGCCAGGCCCCCCATGGCGCCCAGATCAGAAGCCCGACTACAACGGCCGCGACGGCGATTGCGCCCACCACGTACGGCCAGACCGTTCTGGACGATTTCTTCGGAGGGTAGACCGCCTCCCAATTGAGCGGATACTTGTTCGCAAGTGTCACCCTGTCCCCTTTCTGCAGCATGGCGGAAGTGACTTTGCGGCCATTCACGTATGTGCCGTTTGTGGAATTATTGTCGAATATCATCACGGTCCCGTCCTTCCTCCGGATCAGGAAAGCGTGGGTCCCGGAAACATCCGGCTGCGAGATGACGATGTCGTTCCCCGGCAGACGGCCGACCGTCTTTCTCAGAGTGCCGCTTTCCGTCGGGATGTTTACTGAAGATGTCGATGATTTCTTCATAGATACCAATCTCGACACTTCCACGCTGTAACTTCCGAATTTGATCACCTCCGTGCCCTTGAGCACTGTTTCCGTGACCTTCTTCCCGTCGACAAAGGTGCCGTTGGTAGAATTCAAGTCTTTGATGCGGTACTGTCCATTATCTTCAATGTACAGAATGGCATGTTGCCCCGAGATAGTTGGATCGTTCAGTACAATGTCGTTGGATGCACTACGTCCGATTTTGTAAAATTTCATAAGCAAGTTGTACAAGAAATAATAAGGTTTATTCCATCTTACGCTTACATTTTTCCTCTCTCTTGGTAAGAGAGGGATTGTAAATCCTACTGTTTCCTGTTTTAATTGCTTACGCTACAATATATTTTGAAAAGCAACGATTTAAAAGAAATAAAAAATTTTTAGGTGGCTTTAACAAGGTCTATATAAATAATTAGTATCTTTGCCAACTGCGCGCATCTCTTACCAAGAGATGGATTTGTACGACATTGATTACCATAATATAACGGTTTACTTTTTTCTCTTTCCTTACCCTTTTCTACCTACCTTAGCTACGTCAAATTTGACTTCCGAGTATTATGAATATTATGTACTTCTCGCTTTTGGGAG
>JAJPZA010000190.1 GCA_021204625.1 Clostridia bacterium
CAAAAATTTTTGGTCAGAAAAGGGGTTATGTACTTGACAAGGGCGCCGGTTCAGCCTATTGGGACCAAAGATCCATATGCAGAGTAAAAGCCCCATTGGGGCTTTTCCTTTGTCACCGGCAAACAGCGCAAGACCCGCTGTAAAAGGCCATATGGCCTTTCTGCTGTCACTGTGCTGTTATTCGCCATATACCTGCCTATCCATGTCTCCATGCCGGAAAGATATGAGTTATACGGGCAGCATTGACGCTTAGAGGGTTGATTTTGCCATTTTGGATGTGTTATTATATCCTGGACCGGAGGAAAGAGAAATGGCTGAATATGATTACATCATAGCTGGCAGCGGGCTGTACGGCGCAGTATGCGCGTACGAGCTCACGAAGAAAGGATACAAGTGCCTTGTGCTGGAGAAGAGGGACCATATCGGGGGAAACATCTATACGGAGAGCATAGAGGGCATTAACGTGCACAAGTACGGAGCCCACATCTTCCATACCTCGGACAAGGAGGTCTGGGATTACATAAACGGGTTCGCAACCTTCAACAACTATATAAACGCCCCTGTGGCCAGATACCAGAACGAGTGCTACAACATGCCGTTCAACATGAACACCTTCACAAAGGTCTGGCCGGACGTCTTCACCCCGCAGGAGGCAAAAGCGCGCATAGAGTCCGAGATAGGCTCCGAGTACACCGCAGAGCCCAAGAACCTCGAGGAGCAGGCCATAAACCTCGTTGGCCGCACCCTGTACCAGAAGCTTGTAAAGGGCTACACGGAGAAGCAGTGGGGCAGGGACTGCAAGGATTTGCCGCCTTTTATCATTAAGCGCCTTCCCGTCCGTTTCACCTTCGACAACAACTACTTCAATGACCGTTATCAGGGCATCCCGGAAGGTGGCTACACGGCTATCATTGAGAAGATGCTTTCCGGCATTGAGGTCCGCACTTCCGTGGACTTCAACGATGAAAAGGACAAATGGCTCGCTATAGCAGACCACGTCATCTACACCGGGGCCATAGACGCATATTACGGCTACCGCTTCGGCAACCTGGAATACCGTACGGTATACTTTGAGACGGAAGTCTTGGACACGGACAACTACCAGGGCAACGCCGTAATTAACTACACCGGTCGTGAGAAGCCGTATACAAGGGTTATAGAGCACAAGCACTTCGAGTTCGGCAAACAGCCCAAGACGGTAATCTCCAAGGAATATTCCACAGTCTGGAAACCCGGGGACGAGCCATACTATCCCGTGAACGATGACAAGAACAACGCCCTGTATGCAAAATACCAGGCTCTTGCCTCCCAGGATTCCAAGGTTATCTTCGGAGGACGCCTCGGCCAGTACAAGTACCTGGACATGGATGACACCATCCGCGCCGCCCTGGACTTCCTCGCCGCCATCCCGGCAAAGGCATAATCCACGGCTCATACCAAGCTCTAATCCAAACAAGCAACATAAAAGGGATATGCTCATGCATATCCCTTTTCCAACGGGTTTTTCTTAGCCGTACCATACGGTCTGGAATTCATACAGTTCCCTTGCGTGGATATCAATTATTATCTTCCGGATCTGTGTCTTCCTCTGGGGAGGAAGAGGAGGCCTTTGGATTATCCTCCAAATCTTCCGGCGTGATGCCTTCCACAAACACCTCATCCGGACCTGCATCGGCATCCGGATTATGATTATCCAGCTGCGCCATCCTGGCAGCCATGTTCTCCTCCATATTGAGCCTCATGATGTATATGATTTCGCAGGCAGCGCAGATGAAGATGAAGGCAACAAACAGGGAGACCAGAATGGTGGCATATACAGGGCAGGAGAGGGAACCCCAGGCCGTTACGCCGTCTATATTGTAAAAGGAAGAACGTAGAACAGTAAATCCCAGCAGCAAAGTGCACAGGAGCACAATGATGCATTTGGCAAGGGCAATGATTGCAATCGTTACATGCTTCATCTTAACCCCGTACAGGCACACGGCCTGGACTAAGGTTAAAACCACGAAGACAATGAAGGGCACAAAGACATACGAGGCCATAATTCCTCCTTCCCCAGCGCCTAGCATGAAAGCCCTCACAAGGGAGAGAATGAAGTCTATGATGATAAGCGCATACACGCTCAGCGTAACCCCGCCTATAATGTTCCTGCCTTTCTTGTCCATGCCTTTCTAACCTCTGCAGGCATTGTACCACAGTCTGGGCCTGTACGCAAGAAAAAATGAAGAATGCACAGGGGTTAATGGAATTTGGCACTAAAAACGCTGGACAAAATTTAAGCAAAGTGCTATAATGATAAGTTGGAAAGTCTTGGAGACTATCCAACAAATTTTTATGCAATTATTTATGGAGGTACCGGCATGAAGGCTTTGGAAATCCTAAAGGGGTTGTAACATTGAACAGAATATTAGAAAATTTAACCGAGAATGGAGGACATGACATGTCTAAGTTTGAAGTAGTTGAAGAGGCCAGGAGCCTCATCACGGTAAACGCAGTGGAGCCGTTGAACGTATATATAGAATGGTACAACGGCCAGTACGTGGAATGCCTTTGTGGGTACCACATGATAGTGGACGATATAATTGCCTCAAGGGGAACGCAAAAGTACGGCACAGAAGATATTATATCCGTTATATGCGCCGTTAAAGAAAAGTTTAAGACCAGGATGGAAGTACTTTCATCCACCAAGGAGCTTGTGATCCGCTCCATCATATCCGTAACGACGGACAGAGTGATGAGAGGACCAAAGTTTCCAACCTATGAATCATATGCAGAGAGCGATACGGAATCTATCCAGTATCCGTTCAGCAGCACCCTCGCAGAAAACAAGAGGATGATAGAAGGGTTTTTCGATGTGATTCTCAACGAGAACCTGCTGGAAGCAGCAGATGCCGCAGCAAAATAACATAAAGGTAAGGGATGGACAGAGCCTTCACAGCCGCCCAAGCCTCCCATAATTCAAATGCATAAAAATACCACAGGAAACCCGGCCTTTAGAACCGGGCTTCTTTCATACATGGCTTTCCGGATATCCGTTCATGCAGAATGGCATATAGTATGGGGTGAAATAGGACGCCAAACGGTCTTGAGGCTATTGACTTCCCCTGTGGAAATTGAGTACAATACAGCCAACAGAACCTCCCACACCTCTCACCAGGCAGCAGGCAAGACCATCCGGATGAAGCTATGCAACGCTAGCTGTGCATTGCAGAACGGATCTGTATCCATAGAGATACGGTTGCCAGTTGATGTGCCCAAGGGGAGGGCGTTTTTATATACGGCCCTAAGCCCGTCTCATACAAAATGGCATATAGTATGGGGTGAAATAAGACGCCAAAAGGTAAAAAGCTCGTTGACAGCCTTCTTCATTCCTGCTAACATAATAGCCGATAGGACCCCATACACGATTCCATTCAACAGCAGGGCAGCAGCCCGCCAATTAAGCCTCGCGCGTTAATAAGGCCGAAAGGATCTGAATCGTCATAGATTCGGCTGGGGAAGTGCAAAACAATGGGGACGTTTTCCTTTGTGGGCAGGATTACAGCTCACCGCATCAGACTGGTTCATGCCAGTCTGGTGTGCAATACAGAACAGAGCTCCCCGCACCTATCACCAATTGCAGCAGGGCAAAACCATCTGGATGGAGCTGTTCAATCCTAGGCAGGAACAGCAGAACAGATCTGACCCAACCGGGTCCGGCTGCAGGTTGAAGTGTCCCAGGGGAGACATTTTTATATACGGCCCTTATATGCCCGCTTCATGCAAAATGGCATACCCGTCAGCCGGTTACTGCACGCCAAACGGTATTTTCCCTCTTGATTTCCACACCGGATATGATGTATCATACAGACATAGAGCCTCCCCACACACCTCACGCAAGTGGATGTGACCCAGGGGAGATTTTTCATATTGACCTCTATTCCATCCAGGACGGCCAGACGGCCGTCTTATGCGTTATATAGAGTTTACATCTTTCCCGTGTGGACATATAGGCAAAGATGACTAAGAGCAGCATATGGCATAATGGCTCCTGTTGTACAAGGGTATCCACAGAGGATGGCAATTACTGCATTATGATGAAGATGGAGACATCGCCATCTGGTAACAGGCTTTAGAAGCGGATCCATGACTCTGCTGGAATCCCTTCATTCAAGCATATCTTAGTAGGTTTGTACAAAAGCCGGCTGCATGTTGCGCATATCGCAGCGGTCCAGCCGGCATTGTTTTGGCCTGCAAAACAATACACCTGTATTTCCAGTTTAAATGAACTATCAGAGGTTTTTTGACGCCTCACGGAAA
>JAJPZA010000111.1 GCA_021204625.1 Clostridia bacterium
TTTTGCATGACCATACAGGCTACTGTTTTTGCTATGTTGATTATAGGCTGTTTGGCTCAGCTCTGATTAGCCAACCTTCTTGGAATCATTCTTCAAAGCTATCTTGTAATTCAAATACTCAAGTCCCTCTTCACGCGTGCAAAATCTGACATCGTTCCCGTTCACGAGAACAAACCATGGTCCGCCAATGCATGTGTGCTGGTAGAATACGGGTTCATATACATCATACCCATTCCACTCAAGACCGAACCTGTAGTTGTCCGCACTAAGAAGATGCATAAAATGTTCTACTTTTTCCTGAATTTCAGCTGTCATTATCTGCCTCCTGATGCTTTGCCGCATCAAATATAAATCTACAGAAAGATGTATCCATTACTACATAAGTAAGATTCATAGTCGTGATAGTCTTCTTATTTGCCGGAGCCATATATGCCGTCATACTCTCAGTGTCACGCATTATCGTTCCATCCTGCGGATCATAATAGAAAACCTTGCCATCCTCTTTTATAGCAATAAAAATATGTCCAAATTCTTCCTCTGAATAGTCAAACTCGATACTATAGATTTCTCCGTCTTCCATTGCCGCATCTATTTTTTCAAAATAGTTGTTGCCATTCAATTCATCATGGTGCGGATGTTTCCCGTCTTCTGTTAAAAATGCAAGTGAAGTGTTTTTAGATAACTTGCACATTGCTGGATTTAAATTATCCAAATCAAAGGGCTTGGCTATTACATCAAAACCGTTCAATCTTGCAATAAAAGCCGCAACACAAGCCTGGCAATTTAATCCATACTCATACCCATTGCCAAAATTCGGATTGCAGTTTCCGGAATCCGCCTCTTCAAAGGACATGGGAGCACCCCTTACCACATCTCCAATACGATTTTCGTCATACTTTTCAGACTCGGAATCGAACTCCGAATCAGGATTATCCTGGCAAAAAATGCCGTCGTCATCAATATCGCTGTCGTTATCGTTATTGTTGAAGTCACCAGCGATGTCGTTATTGTTGCTGCTGCTGCTATTGTTATCTGATGATAATTTTTTGAATGCCTTGTTCATATTCTCCCGTATTGTGCATTTCATATGTGCACGCATAGATGCTCTGCACGGCAGCAATACGGGATTCGGCAGACTGTTTGCAGGAGCTTGGAATGTCCTGTGAAGATCTGTTTCCGGCAAGGATATTTTAACACCGGGGATTGCCGGTGTCAATATTCATGCATTTCGCCGCATTGCCGCCCGGAGCGGTTTGTCATGTCCCGGCGGGGGCTAGACACGCCATTTTGGCATTATTTGCGAACTCCTTTGCTGTGGGAATTCATGGTTATATTCTGGTGCCGGAAGGCACAGGGCACCCTGGACCTGGGAAGGGCATCATGCCTTCCTGTAGACGGAGAGCTTGGAGATGATCTCGGAAGCCATGTTCTTGCCGCTGCTGCAGCGGTCCCCGGAAGTCTTGGGGAGGATGAACATGTACTTGGAGTTGTCCTTGAATACAAGCTTGTAATGCTTGTTATCCGAGACTATGCGTATGCCCACGCGGCGGAGGTCCGCGGCGTCCTTGACAGTGAGGTTGCTGCCGTCCGTGAAGATGCGCTTGACGGTGTCGAAAATCTCCTTTCCATTCCCGCGGATGGGATTGCGGGCCAGGATTCTCTCCAAAAGCTCCTTCTGTCTGGATTCCGCGGCGCACCCGGAAAGGGCGCTCTGCAGGATGGAAATTATCATGTCATACTGCTCCTCGTCATAAAACTCGGGAACGTCCCCCTTGCGTATGATGCAGTCTCCGTCCGTCTCATCTCCTGAGCCCTTGCGGCGCAGGGACCTGGAAAGAAGCTTGGTGTTTTCTGCGGAAAGGGCCGAGACCTTTTCCTTAAGCTCGCGGACTTCCTGCTCCAGGCTGGTGTTGGCGCTGAACGCCTCTTCCAGGAGCTCGTCCCTGTCGCTCCAGCGGGCCTTCGTGTGCTCCGTCATGAGAGAGTCCCATGAAGGTCCGTCCGCGCATGAGGAGACGGCCTGCAGAGTGTCCTGCATGAGCTGGCCCGTGAGGGAATCCCCGTTGTCGCTGTTCCTCCTCTGGTATGAACGGTACCTCTCCCCGTTCACGTATATCGCCGCCGCGCCGTTGTACGGGAAATGATATCCTCTCTCCAGCATCTTCCTGGAGTAATCCCCGTCCTCGCACACAACGCATGCCACGCCGTCCAGAACGCTTGCGAGAAGATTCTCGTCCGCGTCATAGCCGGGCCTCTTGAAGAATGTGGATAAGATCACCACTGCCGTTCCTTCCGTATCATGCCCGGATATTGCCGGCAAAAGCCAGCTCTCTTCCTGCTCCGGATCCATGAAAGGCTTTCCCGCCGCGTACGGCACCGGCCCCTTTTCCGCATATCTGGAACCTGCGAAAAGCTTCGCAAGCTCCTGCCTGCATTCCTGCACGTCCAGAGCTCCTGCGCCAGCGGAGCTGTTTGTCTGCAGATACACCTTTGCCGCGCCGCCGGACTGTTCCAGGATGGCGGCTATAGTCCATACGGCCCTGCCGCCCTTCGTGCAGCGGAAAGCCGTGTATTTCTTTCCGTCATAATCCACGCAGAATGTCTCTATGCCGCTGCCGCTTTCCGCATCTGCCTTAAGCTCTGCCCTGTTCTCTCCTTCCAAGGCCTCTCCGAGCTCCCTGGTGCTGCTGTCTCCCTTGAGCCAGCCGGAAAGAATGCCGAAAAACCTGTCCTGCGTGAATGTGTCCATCATGCTGAATGCTTTAGATAAAACCCTCATGTTTTACCTCCTCCAAATGATCTTATTTTGCGGGCCCTGTGATTTTGCCCTACATAAGTTATATAAACCCTTTTTCGCGGGTTTAAACATCAAATTTTGCTGTTGTTAAAGCCCATTAACAACTGGCCTGGAAAACAGCCATCAACGCCGGAGACGGCGGCTTTTATCCGGGTCCTGTGAGGAATTCTGCACCGACTGGCATCTGTATATGAAAGTTATTTGCGGCATAAAAAAATCGCCCCGGTAAGCGGACGACTTTCTATTCTAAGAGATTGCTTTGAACCTTTTGCAGGTTCGGCAAGCCAATTTTCTTGTGACAGTATTCTAACCAGGTGAATTGACCGGCTTGACTGATTAAAATATTGAGTATCCTCCCTGCAGTGCATCCAGCAGTTCACTCATCATCACATTATGGTAGTTGCGATTATAAGTGACCGCAAGGATGTACACTTCTGACGAATCATCCTTGACCTGGTAATAGACTACATACTTCTTTACCAAAATCGAACGGACAGATCCACCCTGAACCAGGCTGTTGTCAACCATCCTGCCCGTGCGAGGGAAGCAAGCGAGATTGGAGAGCTTGCCAAAGATGGTCTTCAACATGGATGAAGCGGCCTGCGGATTACAGAGATCATATGCTATGTAGTCCAGAATAACTCTCGTATTCTGCATGGCATATGAACTCATAAAATCAGCGTACTCAGAATCCATATTCTCCAGAAAGGATGCTCATCGCTTCCTTTAAGGGAACAACCCTTCCGTTCCTGACATCGTCAAGCCCCCTGGAAATCTCCCTGGTCTCATACATCTTCATCAGAAGGTTTTCAAAATACTCAGGAACCATCATGATTACCCCATCGATACCGGTATCTGTTGCGAAAACCGGTCCGTTTTCTTCCAGACACAGCGCTTCGATTTCCTTTAACTCATCGTCTAAAGGAATATTCTTCATTTGAATCTCCTCCTTGTGCACACTTATAGCTGTTCTGCTGTGCACATCAGCCAGCAATGCTGCAAGAATACAATGAAACGCAATTCCGGGATGTCAAACGAACCAGACTGAATTACTCGGTTATGTCCTTGTGGCTGATTTCCAGGCTGCTGAAATCAAACTCCCGGATAGTGGGATTGTCATTATGAACCTTATTGATAAGCCTCTCATAGAATTCCATGTCCATAACTACAAGTCTGCCATATCCATTTTTGGTTACAAAAACCGGTCCGTTTTCTTCTTTGCATTTGCGTTCTATCTCAACTGTATTCTTGAGATCGCGCATCGGTACAATCGTCATAATTTATGCCTCCGAATCACTTACCTGATCGTGACCAAATTATATGCTAGATTTATACCAAAGTCAAGCGCCAAATTATATCATATATAAGAACACATGGGGATTTTCAAGAGAAGTGTGTTTTTTTACATCAAGCATGCTGTGGCACAGGCTTGAACGTTGGATGTAAACCAGT
>JAJPZA010000065.1 GCA_021204625.1 Clostridia bacterium
CTATGGTCACAGTCCCATTTAATTTTATTGTTTTACTTGTACTGCTTGCAGGTGTCAAATACTGATCTCCGAGCAACTTAACCACATGATTGTTTTCTTCAGAATCAATAGCTGCAGCTACTGCTGCCTGCAAACCGGAACCATCTACCCCAACAACCTCCGTACAGGCTTCAACCATATATGCTCCCTCTTTCTCATCATAATAGTAGCCATCATCCTCCACCGTCATGATCTGCCCATTGAAGAAATCAAACAGCTCCTCCAGCTTAGTTATGTCCACCTGCTCCTGTTCATCCTCGCTTAATGCATCGTAAGCGTCACAGGCATCCTGGGCCTGGTAATAGATCGCGATCTGGCCGTCCTCATCCATCTCTTCCACTTCCTCCACTGTGGGAAGTGCGTCTATGAGTGCCTGCACCGCACAGATGGCGCAGTCATCGCCGTTGCCGTGGGGACAGACATCCGTATCCCAATCTTCAGATCCGTATTCGGATTCCTCGTTTGTCTCAGTATCGATATCGCCATCGTTTACGGAATCTTCTCCACTGTCAATCGTTACATCCTCATTGGTATCATTGTCGATATCTGTACTGCTCTCATTTTCGGAATTTATATCACTCTCTTTTGCATCAGCGGTGTCATCAGAAGTATCCTGCTGTATCTCACCGGAACCCTCATTTGCGGGCACATTCTCCACGGAAGTACTGTCATCCGCAGTCGCATCAGCGTCATCGACCGTGACGGCCTCCTCTGTGGCAGCCTGATCCATATCGTCAGCTGAAGCCAGCATGGAGGTCTGCCCCAAAGACACTGCCATGCATATGACAAGAATTATCGGAATTATCCTTTTTAACAAGCAGCTTTTCATTACTTAATACGCTCCTTCTCCCATTTATACAGATGAGAAATCTTCAGTGATGCGGTATAAAACCTGCTCCAATCATTGAAGATTACGCTCAACCCGTATAAATTTAGAAAATATTGTATTAATTATAAAACAATTACCCCCCCCTTGCAATACCCGAAAGGCACATATTCGTGTTGCTGATTTCATGAGCTGTCGCTGACCTGCTCACTTGGGCTGTCGCGCAACTGCTCAGTTTTCTGTCATCGGATTTTTATGGTTTTGCCACCCGGGTGGCCCCGGATGGCATATCCGTCAGTTTGTAGGTGCCAGCATCTCATGCTCCACCACGAACTTTACCATGTAGTCATCGACCAGCCGTTTCTGCTGTTGGAAGCCGTACATCAGCGCTTTTTCGCAGATCCGGTTGATCATCCTGGGGATGCCGGTGGATGCTTTATAGATCTCATCCACAGCCTTCTCTGTGAAGATCTCCTGCCGGCACCCGGCATAATCCAGGTGGCAGCGGATATACTGCCCGGTCTCCGCCCTGTCATAGTGGGGAAGGATACAGCACATGTCGATCCTCTGCCGGATCGCCGCATAGCGCTGGAGCTTCAGCTTGCTGTCCCACAGCTCCGTCTGTCCCACCAGCACCAGCGCCATAGGGCTCATGGAGTCAAACTTGTAGTTTAACAGGAACCTGAACTCCTCCAGTGTCTCCTTTTCCAGGAGGTGGGCCTCATCCAGGACACAGACGACTTTCTTCTTCTGCACGCCGCGGATGATCTCGATCTCCCTCTGGAGCTGCCGTTTGGCGTCGCCCCTGTAGAACCTTGACTCAAGCCCGAGCTGGTCCAGCAGGCCTTTATAGAACCACCGCGGGGTGAGCTTGGAGTCTGACAGGTACAGGACGATATACTCGTCTTTCGGGAGTTCAGCGTAAAAACGCCTGATCAGGGTGGATTTACCGCATCCCGGGTCGGACATGACCACCGCGAACATCTGGCGGTCAGCTACATAGCAGAGCCTGCCAAGTGTCTCGGTAAAAGCCCTGGACTCATACAGGCTCTCTTCAGGGATGCCGCGCACGAACGGCGTGCGTTCCATGCCGTAGAAGGATTCATACATTGCTGTCACCTTCTTTCCTGTAGGACGCGAAGGAGATGGCGTCCGCCTTACGGCCGGAGTCTTCCTCATGCCTGCGCTCCAGCGCATCGAGGAACCGGGATGTCACCGGTCTCTGGCCCTGCATCTCCACCGGGAGGGCCGGGTTTTTGTCACAGAACTCGCCGATCTTCACCGGTCTGGCCGTGAAAGGCTCATACCCGGGATAGGAGACGGTGATTGTCTCCGGCGCCATCGGGTCATATGAGATCTGCACCCTGTGGCCGATCAGCCCCGGCTTTGTCTCATAGCGGATGCCGCAGAAACTGATGCATGCTCCTTTATCAACTTTGCGTTCCTCGTGGTGGAGGAAAGCCTCCGCCACTACGGATACATCGATATATGCCAGCGGGCGGCTGTCGCGGTTGAACTCAGTGCGGGGGCTGATCCCTTCCTCAGGAAGGGTAACGCCGAGGCTCTCATAGTATTCGCGGATGCCGTCATGGGGCTTGTTATGGTAGTATTCCTCAAGGAAGATATCCCAGTAACGGTTGAGATTTTCCAGGGTCCTGATATTTTTGAGCCTTGCCTCGCGGACGAAATCGTCGACGACCTGGTGGAACTTCTCCACCTTGCCTTTTGACTGGCCGCTTTTGGGTTTCGCATGTGAGACCCGGATTCCGAGCCTGCTGAGCGAGACCTTGAGCTGTTTTGCAATGTACTGCGTACCGTTATCGAAGTAGGCGGAATCAAATTTCCCCCACTTCAGGATCACCTGGTGGAAGGTGTCTTCCACGATGGTCTCCTCCTGATTGTCATAGAACCGTGAGTGGAGGACGAACCTTGAATGGTCGTCTATGGCGGACGACAGGTACGTCTGCACTTTGGCACCGTTCTTCCCGATGGGGAGCTTCGGGCCGTATTTGATGTCGCCCTGGACGAGCATCATCCTGTGCGGCTTGCAGAAACGCTTTGAGGAACTGTCCCGCGCATCGCGGTACATCTCCATGTGCTCCCTGCCGTAACCGGCTTTGTACAGGTGCCTCTCCAGTGTGGAGCGTTTGAGGACTCCCGGTGCCACGTGGCCTTCCATCTCCAGGATCAGGATGATCTGGCTGACGGAGCGCTCCGGCACTTCCCGGCGGAGCTGGACTGCCTCATCCAGGATACGGTCAAAGCCTTCCGGCAGGCCCTGGACACGGTTTTTCTTGCGCATTGCCGGGTACAGCCCCTTAAACTGGCCTTCCCGGTACATCTGCTCATAGCGGTAGATGGAGCGTGTGGTGGTGTCATTGCCCTCGGCCAGTTTCTTCCTGAGCTGGATCTTCTGTGCTTCATCCAGGTCTTCCGCAAGGAGAGGGGCGATCAGCCGGTAACGCCTCAGGGCTTCCTCTTCCTGCCATGGCTGGATGTTGGTGACAGGGTATAAGGTTTTTTCGTCTGTGTTCATGTATAATGACCTCCTTTTACGGCCACTATACATGCTGTGCCTGGGACAGGCAAAACAAAGCAGGTGCATCATCCCCGGCGGGGCGGCATTGTAAAAAAGTGCTTACCGGCTGATGCAAAAAACTGCTTACCATCCGCGGGCCGATGATAGTTTTCCGCCACTGTTATATATAATCCTGAGTATACGTTCCAGCCAGTCCGGATACGCTGTCCGGATGGCGCCGACCAGTGACTCAGTGGCGAAAAGGACGTCCTTGCCAAGCTTCAGTATGGAACTTCCGGCCCTGCGCAGGTAACCTTCCATGTTTGCCAGGTTGCCGCGGAACCAGTATATCCAGCGCCTCATGGTCGCAAAGCAGGGGTATTCCTCGGAATCTTCATCATACGGTGTGACGAAACCGTCCAGCACCCCGGAGATGACCTCAGCTGCGTAATGCTTATGGGGGACAAGGCAGTCAGGCAGTTCATTATGGAGTGTGCCGCATTGTGAGCAGCGCAGCCTTCGGATCCTGAAGAACTCCTTACCTCCGCCCTCCAGCCTGCAGATACGGCTGCGGGTGTCACGGTAGGACAGGGTTCCGCCACAACAGGGGCATGGAGGAACCGAACTATTATTATCAACAAACACAAAACCCTCCTTGCGGGACAGCGTGTAATCTGGTATGATGATCATGGTTTTTTACCAGGATCTCAGAGTACACGACTTTCCACGGAGGGTGCTCTGGGATCTTTCTCTTTCTGTATAAGTCTATTGACAGTATACAGATCAATCCAGAGACAGACAAGCAGAGCAGTTTTATGCTATTTTAAGAGGTCAACAACA
>JAJPZA010000125.1 GCA_021204625.1 Clostridia bacterium
CTCGGTGTGTTCCCGGCTATCATCTCAAAAAACCCACACTTCTTGAATATCCCCGAACACATTAACAGCGCCGCAAGAAGCAATTCACAGTACTCTTATAAGTTTTCCTGCTCACCCCCTTCCATGCCTTACCCAAAGGATGGCTTCTTTTATAAAAGATTTGCCTCTATGGCCTCTTCCGTGGGAAGGGATGAAAGGTCTGAAGGCTCACGGCAGACATAGCGCGCATGCACGCCGTCCTCCGCCCTGCAGATGAGAAGGCCTATGGTCTCCCCTTCCCCTTCCATGCGGATGTCATCCAAAGCGGAGGCATGCAGAAGGATGGTCTCCATGTCCGCAGCGCTTACGGCCTCCGGAACGAATTCCACAAGGACGGAACGCTTAAGCTCACGGCTGTACATGACGAGGTCCAGGCACACATGCCTCTCTCCCATGCGCACGCACATGTCCGCTCCGCTGCATGAAAGGCCCTTTAAAAGGAAGAGCTTTATGAGCTTCCGCTTCAAAGGCTCCCTGGCCTTTCTGGGCATCCGCTTTCCGGTTGCCTGCGTGTCCTCCATGTCCTGCATGAGCTCTGTGGCCAAAGGCGATCCGTATTCCGGAAGACGGAACCTGGGCTCCGCCGCAGGCCTTCCTGCGGTCTCATAAAAGGACAGGTCCATGCGGGTCATGAGATCCTTCCTGGACATCCCTGTGGACAGGGTCAGGGCCGCGTAATACAGGGCCTTGTCCGGATTCCCGGGACAGCGGTCTATGATGCCCCTGTGGTATGACCACGGCAGGCAGAAAAGGCCTTCCAAATCCAGAGGCTGCACGCCCCTGTACAGGAGATAGAACCGGCGCATGTATCCGAGCCCCGTGGCAGTGAACTCCCTCTCCGGCATCTCTTCCTTAAAGCGCCGGGCGAGAGCCCCTATGTAATGCGTTCCGTGCCTTGCAGCCGTCTCCTCGCTGGCCATCTTCTCTCCGAGGCTCCAGTACAGTTGCATGGTGTCCCTGTTCATGCTGACGGCCGCCCTTACGGCCATCCTCTCATACGCCCTGCCAACTTCCTGCGCCAAGGAAGCGTATTCATCCTTCTCATTATTATTGCTGTTATTGCTGTTCATATCTTTCCTCCTTGCGGCAAAGGCCCTTTGCCTTTCCGTTGTTTTGTATGAAGACGCATTGAAGCGTGATGTTATGATGTGATCCGGTTTCATTCATGCAGAGAAGACGGGGTATTTACGATTTTTACGAAAATAGTACGCAGAATCCGCCGAATCTTTCACAAGACTTTCCCAATACCCTGGTTGACTTCTTGGCCCGGATTGGGATATCCTATATGTGTAAAAGGCATCTGGGATGCAGAGTGACCTCGCTTTGGGCGTTAGTCCGGGGACCTCGCAAGCGGCGCGCCGCCTGCGGGCTGTATACATCTGACATTCACTCTTCCGGGTGTTTTTTTATGCCAAAAAATTGCGATATAATGCCTCCTTCCATGGAAGAAATTACGGGTCTTACGGATTTTACGAAAAAAGTACGCAGAATCCGCCGAATCTTTCACAAGGCTTTCCCAATACCCTGGTTGACTTCTTGGCCCGGATTGGGATATCCTATATGTGTAAAAGGCATCTGGGATGCAGAGTGACCTCGCTTTGGGCGTTTGGGGAGGGACCTCACAAGTGATTCATCACCTGTGGGTGTATACATGACCATTCACTCTTCCGGGTGTTTTTTTATGCCTAAAATCATTTGGGCCTGCATGGAGCCCCGGGCACTCCCTTTCCGGCATACGCCATTGTTTGTATACACACGCACTGAATGAGCCTGTATCCGGTGATGAAATAATCCGGATTTCATGCGGGAAAGACGGGGCCTTACGGATTTTACGAAAAAAGTACGCAGAATCCGCCGAATCTTTCACAAGGCTTTCCCAATACCCTGGTTGACTTCTTGGCCCGGATTGGGATATCCTATATGTGTAAAAGGCATCTGGGATGCAGAGTGTACTCGTTTCGGGCGTTTAGGGAGAGACCTCACAAGTGATTCATCACTTGCGGGTGTATACATGACCATTCACTCTTCCGGGTGTTTTTTTATGCCAAAAATCATTTGAGCCGGCAAGCTGGCCCTTCTGGGCATGCTCTGCTCCTCTGCTTTACCACTGCCATTGGCCTGTGGGCTTCCTGCTTCATGGAAGTGCAATAATGCTTATCATGATGGCCGTCCAGGCATATCCAGCATTGAGAAAGATATCTCCAAAGCAGTGCTTTGCCCCTACACTTTATATATCACCAGATTTTCCTGGATTTAAAACCGGAAAATGATTGTAAATGGAAACCCATCACATATCCTGCCAAAATTTCTGGCGAAGTCCAAAAAAATTGAGGGTAAACTGTTTTGGAGAACCACTCGAATGCACTTAAAACGGCACTGGAACACTATCTCAAGAGCTTTGCTGCTGTCAGTTTGCGATACCATTTCCACAGGTATTGGCCATGCAGAATCACATTGAAACAGTTTCCAAAAGGTCCTGTGGGCGTCATCCGGAGCTTATACAGAAATGCTGTGGCTGATGACTCTGGAAATCCATTCCAATCCGCAGACTTTTTTCCGGACAAGGGACCTCAAAATGCTTGGATTTTGATTGACAACCGTCAATCTTTCCACTATAATTCATGGCATAAAACAACTGCGCTTGTTCATGCGCATGTGGCGGAACTGGCAGACGCGCAGGTTTCAGGTTCCTGTGGGAGACCATGGGGGTTCAAGTCCCTTCATGCGCACCAAAAGCGGTATGTATGCTAAAAGCAGCATATATACCGCTATTTTTTTGCTAAACAAAAAGAGGGTCCAAAACAGGTCCAAAAATGTACTGGAATTCCTAAGTCTTCATCTGCCTCAAGGCAAGCAAAAAAGCCGCCACGGATTATGGTCCATGACGGCTTTATTTTCATATGAGGTTTTGTACCGCTATTGCTTGTCCTCTTCCTTCCCGTTATCTGCAGGAGCATCTTCCGTCTCTGCCGGAGTCTCCGGAGCAGGCTGTTTTTGCTTGCGGGTGTATGAACGCTTTTTAGGAGCCGGCGTTTCCGACTGCTTTGCAGGATCTGTGGGAATATCTGCAAACGGATCTTCTGACGCTTGATCTGTCTTTGCAGACTCATTCGCGGGCGTTTCCGGAGATACCCTGGGCTTTCTGGTGTAAGAGCGCTTCTTTTTGGGAGCCGGCGTTTCCGTCTGCTCTGCAGGCGTTTCTGCCGGCACGCTGTCTGCGGAAGCTGCCGACGGATCTTCCGTATTGGGATCCGCAGGCTTTTCCGCCTGGGATTCAGGCTCCACTGCTGCGGACGTATCCGCTGAAGGAGATTCCTTGGGCTTGCGGTTGTATGACCGCTTCTTTTTGGGTGCGGGATTTGGAGCGGCAGGCTCTTGAGCAGGGGCCTGGTCCGGCGCCGGCAATGCAGCGGCGGCCTCCTTGATGTCTTCCGTCTTGGCCTGCTCTATGCTCTCTGCGGGAACGGACGGGAAGTCCACCCAGAATGTGGAGCCCTTGCCGAGCTCGCTGTCCACGCCGAAGTCAAACTTGTGGTTGTTGAGAATTATCTTGCAGATGTTGAGCCCGAGGCCTGTGCCTTTGACAGGCCTTACGTGGTCTTTCTTGGAGCGGTAATAGCGGTCCCAGATGTTGGGGATCTCTTCCTTTGCTATGCCCTTTCCGGTGTCCCGGACGGAGAAGCGTATGCGGGTTCCCTCCATGTTGGACTTCAGGCTTATGTATATGGTCTTGTCCTCGCCGGTGTAATTGGCCGCGTTGCCTACGAGGTTGTATATTACCTGGCCTATCTTTTCCGTGTCCGCGCGGGTGTACTGGTCCGGGTCTATGTCCACCATTATGGTATAGCCCTGTGTCTCCTGCAGGTAGCTGAACTTGTTTATTATGCTGTACAGGAACTCCGTGAGATTGAAGACCTTGGGGTTCATGGTGTCCAGGTTGGAGGAGACTTTGGAGACGTCCAGGACGTCATTGATGAGGCCCGTGAGACGGTCTGACTCGTCTATAATGACCTGCAGGTGCTTGTTGCGCTTGACGGGGTCATCCCCGGAGAAGTCCTGTATCATGGAGGCGTACGCCTTTATCATGGTAATGGGAGTCTTGAGGTCATGGGTGACGTTAGCGAGAATCTCCTTCTGGAAATCGTTGGTCTTCTTGACCTCGTCCCTCATCTCGTTCAGTGTGTCTGACAGCTCCGCCAGCTCCGCATAGTCCGCGTTCGTGAAGGTGGCCGTGTAATCCCCCTTGGCAAGCTTCCTTGCGCTGGAGGAAAGCTCCTGCACTCCCCTCGTGACTTTCTGTGAAATGAAGTACGCGACGATAAGCCCTATGATAAGCACCGCGATGCCGACTATCAGAAGGTACAACATTGTGGAGGACACGACGCTGCGTAGGCCCACCGTGGAATACGACACGACCACGTAATACGTCTCATCCGCCGTGCGGACCATTACGGCCGCATTGAGGTTGTCCCTGGCGCTGTACACAACGGAAATTCCGGACTGGTACCCTTCCAGACGGGCCACTATGTCCTCGAACTGCTCATCCCCGTCTCCCGGGGAGAACATGTCTCCCAGCATGTCTCCGGCAGGAGCCACCATCCCGCCGTCACCATTGTATATCCATACCCGGTACCCTTCGCTGAAGTATGAAAGGACGGCCCGGTTCAAAACCGTTTCCGTGTCTATGCTCCCGTCCCCCTGGCCGGCTTCCTGGCCCTGGGCATCCACAATATCCATGCCCTGGACGGTTATGACTATGTTGTCGCAGACCTGCGAGACGTCCTTCTTCGCGCCGTTCTCCAGATTCTGGGACATGACAATAGAAAAGACCAGTTCCACCAATACAATCAGCAGAACCAGCAGCAGACAGAAATAGAGCCACAGCGCGCCGTTGAGGCTCCTAAGTTTTCTTACCTTCTTTCCCGAAGCTTTCTTAGACTTCAAACTTGTACCCGAGGCCCCTTAACGTGACAATGAATTTCCTGTACTGCTTAAGGTTGGAGCGCAGCATCTTGATGTGGGTGTCCACGGTCCTGTCATCCCCGTAGAAGTCAAAGCCCCACACGTCCATGAGGAGCTTCTCGCGCGTGAGCGCAATGCCCTTGTTCTTGACGAAGTAGAACAGGATCTCATACTCCTTGGGCGTAAGCTCCGCCTTCTCTCCGTCCACGTACACGTTCCGGCCGGCCATGTCTATGGTGAGGCCTTCGAACTGCACGACGTCCGGGCTCTGCTCCGTCCCCTTCTGCTCATTCCTCTTGAGCACGGCATGAATCCTGGCCATTACCTCCTTGGGCGAGAAGGGCTTGGTGACGTAATCGTCCGCGCCTATCTCGAAGCCGAAGAGCTTGTCATACTCCTCGCCTCTCGCGGACAGCATTATGACGGGAATGTTCTTGATCTTCTTGATCTCCTTGACCGCCGAGAACCCGTCCAGCTTGGGCATCATGATGTCCATCAGAATGATGTCGTAATCATTGTCCCTGCACATCTTCACGGCCTGCATTCCGTCCTCGGCCTCAAAGGCCTCTCCGCCCTCAAACTCCACGTACTCCTTGAGCACGTTCCTTATCATCTCTTCATCGTCCACTATAAGAACTTTCATCATAAACCTCACTCCCGGGATTTACTTGCCTATGGGGCCAAACAACAAACCCCTCCATATATTATATAAACACTTTTCCACGATTTTAAAACAGCCGTATAACGGCATCTTAACGCTGTAATGAAAACTTTGTGAAATTTCCTTGGCCCTGCCGTCTTTCTCCTTTCCCATTCTACCACACAATCCGCCGCCTTGCAACCGCAAAATTTCCGCTCTCCGGACAAACCGATTATGCCCGCATATGTTCGTTTTCTGAAAGCCCGGGCCCTCTGACGGCCCCCTGTCTCAAAGGCCCTCTCAATCCTCCTGCGCGCTTCATATGAAGGCCTTACTGCCCCGGAAAAAGGCCTTGAAACGGCCGCACGAAAACCATGAAAAATTTTTTTGAAAGGGGCGCAGAATACCTGATTCCGCTCCCTGTTTCCGCAGCCCCCGCGGGCTCCTTCCCTTGACGGCACGCCGCCGGGAATGTATAATGCATGGCAGAAGAAACTGCCGCAGACGGAGGGTGTTACATATGGAAAAGACAAAGGCCGAGGATGCCGTGCGCGAGCTGACGCTGGCCCTGATTTATCTGACCCGCTTCACCGAAGAGAAATCATTCTGGGACGCGAAGGAGTTCCGCGCCTGGAAGGGGTATGACTTTGATGTCATGAACAAGCTTGAGGACGATGACCTTATCTGCCAGGGGTCCCGCCCGTCCAAAACCAAATCCGTGTACCTGACAGACGCCGGCCTGGAAAAGGGCAGAGAGATTCTGGAGAAGTACGGCATACAGGACTGGCAGCCGAAGAAATAATGTGACGAAAGGGGAACAGCGATGACTGCTCCCCTTTTTGGTTGTATCCATTATGTTATGGTTTGTCTTCCTGTGACTGGCTGGCTTCCTGTCTGGCTTTGAGCTCTTTAACCTTCCTTCTGCACCTTGCTCCCCATGGGTCATTGCCAGAGGTTCTATACAAGTACTCCCAGTCTTCCAGCCCCATCTCTTCCTCCAGCCTGTAACGCTCCTCCTGAAAATCATCTGCTTCCGGAAACTCTGAGGCATAAAATATAAGCTCCTCAAATCTCTTGCTCCTGGGAGTTGGCGCCGAATCATATTCTTCCTTCCAGTATGGATTTTTGCAAAACTCCTGGACTGCATACTGTACTTTCTCTTCATCCAACATTTATGCCTCCAAAGCTGTACCCATTATGCAGCTCATTCTGTTTCTGTGCCGGGCTCCTGCTCCTTTGCTTTGAGTTCCTCTATCTTCTTCTTGTACTTAAGTCTGATTGGATTGTGCGGAGCATATTTGCGTAAATGCTCCCAATCCTTTAACTGCAACTCCTGTTCGATCCTGTCCTCTTCCTCAAAATACTCTTTGCTTTTCTCTTCGTTATTCCTAATCTGCACCCAATAGTGCGAATAATAGTGCGACAATGCCAAATATCTTTTGCAGGCCGCTGAATGGGCGTTTTCGTATGCTTCCCTATGGTACTCTGACTTCATAGCATAAAACAGAGCCTCCTGCAACATATCCTCATCTATCATAACTGCCTCCCGTTCTGCTGCGGCCGAAAGCCCTGCTGAATGGCTCATTCTGTGCCGATGCCATGCTTTTCAGCCTCCTGCCTAGCCTTAAGTTTCTTAGCCCTATGCCTGCAGGCATATTTGTACTGGGAATTGTATGTGTTGCTGGCCTCGTACTCCCAGTCCTCTATGCTTAAAGCATCCTCAAATTGACTTTTAATGCCGCTGATGTACTTTTCTACATCTTTATACTTCTTGCCTGTACTAACAGCACAACCTCTACATTCATCAAGTAAGTAATATCTCCTTAGAGCTTCAGAAGGAGCACCCCTGTACTTGCGCTTGTAACTGGAGTTCTTAAAGATTATCTTCATAGCCTCAAATATCTCCCTAGAAGTGAAGTAATCCCCAATCTTCAACATAGCATTGCCGCCTTGTCTATTGCACGGTTTTCCACTAACTTTCCAAATACATCTCTGCTTGTATGCACTGTCTGCAGCATTGCTGTGTTCATACTGCCAGTCCTCCGGAGTGAACGCATCCTGGAGTTGCCATATCTTGGTGGCTGTACCATCCAAAACGCCTTCCACGCCCTCCTTCTCCCCGTGGGCAACAAAGCACTCTTCCAGCAGATAATACTCTCTGAGGGCGTCTGAAGGGGCATTCTCATACTTCTGCCTGTACTGCTCGTCCGAGAGTATGCGTTTGAGAGCCTCATCCATCTCGTCACCAGTAAACAGTTCTTCCATTGTTATGATGTGTGAGTTTTTCAGCTCTTCTTCCTGCTGCCTGGTTTTGAACTCCTCTATCTTCTTCATGCACTTGCCCCTGAACGGATTGACACCAGAATGCCAGCACAGGAATTCCCAGTCTTCCAAACCCAGCTTATCCTCAATGTCTTGCTGAGCAACTTCATACTCTTCAAACAGTCTGTCATCCTCGCGGATTTGCTTGTAGTACTCGGAAAAATAGAAGGTAAGCGCCATATGCCTTCTGCTTAATTCGGTAGGAGCCTCATCATACTCCTCTTTCCATGACGGGTTCTTGCAGAACACTTTCACGGCATACCGCACCTTCTTTTCGTCTAACAACCTCTATACCTCCATGCCCGTACATGCTACAGAACCTCATTCTGTGCCGGGCTCCTGCTGCTTTGCCTTGAGTTCTTTTATTCTCTTCATACACTTGCCTCTTTCTGGATTGATTGGAGTGTGCCGGTAAATGTATTCCCAATCTTCTATATTCATTCTGCTTTCAACTTCTTCCCAATCTTTCTCCATATCGTCCATCAACTCGTGTATCAATACCTCCAGCTTTTCATCCGGCACTGTTTCATCCTCAATAAGCTGATCAAAATTGAAAGATAAATAAAGTCTAAGTTCCAAATACTTTCTGCTTAATCCTGAAGGCGCATCGTCCAGCTCTTTCTTACATGATGGATCCTCGGTATAATAATGTACTGCTTTCCTTAGCAGGTTCTCATCTATCATCTTAACCTCCAAATATGCCTGAACAGGATACCCTGCAATGGTATTCACTCTGTGCCGGGCTCCTGCTCCTTTGCCTTGAGCTCCTCTATCTTCTTTCTATAATATCCTCTAATAGGATTAGGAGGAGCATACTTAAGCAGATGCTCCCAATCCTTTATTTGCATCCTCTTTTCTACTAGAGAGCGTTCTTTAAGAAAATCGTCCTCCAACTTTTTATTGTACATGATTCTACTATAACAATATGAACCAAAGTATGCCAATTCAAGATATTCCTTACATGCTTTGAGGGAGCATTTTTATACTCCTCTTTGTGATGGGAATTCTTTAGCATGTATTCCGTTGCTTCCTTCAGCAAGTCCTCGTCTATCATCTCAACCTCTTAATAACTGTGGCCGTAATACATGACACGCTGGGCCTCGGCCTTGAACAGCGGCAGCATGTGGAGCGCCGCATCTATGATAGCGTCAAAGGCATACTGGTAATCCAGACAGAACTGGTACCAGTAATCCGCCCACTCGCTGTCCCCTTCGGAAATGAAGTCCAGATACTTGCGCAGGATGCCGCGGCATTCCCTCAGGGTGCATCCCTGGCAATACAGCTCATCCAGCGGATCTGCGGATGCGCCTGCATTTGTCTCTGCAGGTTTTCCGTTCTTCTTCATAAAACGCCTCCTTTTCCGCCGTCACTTCCAGATGTCCGGGTGGTAATAGTGCTCTATGCTGATCATTCTGTTCTGGCATGCGGACCACAAATCAATGTCGTCATTGTAGCTGAAGCATTTTCCTATCTCATCCATATACTTGTCATGGAGCTCCATGAGCTCATTCTCTATCTGGAACTTCCTGTCCATGTTTTTGCGGTTGTCCGGCATGGAATCCCTCTCGGCTATGAGCTCGTCCGTCTTGTCCAGGTAGCCCTGGTAGTCTATCTTGTACCTCTGCCTCTCTTCCTCTTCCGCGTTCCTGCTGGTCCAGTAGTCCGAGAACAGGATCTTGAGCCTCAAAAGGTTCTTGTCTATGACCTCGCCCGTCCGGGCCAGTTCCTGAACCTGCCATACGGCTTTCCTTGTGGTCATGCACTTGACGAACCAGTATCCGGCCCACTTGTCATCCCCTTCAGAGCACTTGTATATGTACTCGCGTATCTTGGCAATCTCCTTTACAGAAAGCTTTTTCGCCTCCCTGCTGGCCTCGTATACAACGTAATCCATATCTTCACCCCCCTTCAGAATATTCCTTTGCGGTCAGTCATAGTCCGCGTAATAAATCTTTGTGCTGAGCCTGTCCTTCTCAATGGGCTCGCCTTTTCTGGCAAGCTCCAGCACTTCATCCGAAGCGTAGTTGATGGTCATGCACTGCACGAACCACCTGCCCGCCCATTTGTCGTCTCCTCCGGAACACTTGTAGATGTATGAGCGGATGAGCGTTATCTCATCCATATTGAGCTCCCTCGCGGTCTCGCTCAGCTCATAGCAGCAATCCTTGTCCTCAATTGCCATCTTTCATACCTCCCGGCTTTTACCTGTCATTGTTTTTGGAGTGCCTCTTGGGATCATATAAAAAGTGCTGATCGTAACTTATGAGTTTGGGTTTTATTAGCTGCATGTTGTTGTAGAATTCGGCTCTGGCGTCGTATATCTCCTCCACGCTTGCCCCTTGTTCCTCCGCGGTGCGCTTGCAGTCATTGATCTCTTCCCGGATCTTCCTCTCTGACCTTGAGTATTTCCTCTTAAGAACCTTGATGTATTCCTCTTCTGTCATTGCTCATAACCTCCTGTGCCGCTTAGGGTCATAGAAACAGTATTTAGTGTTCAATCAACCTTATGGTTTTTACTACCACAAGATTGTTGTAAAATTCGGCTCTGGCATCGTATACTTCTTCCAGGCTGACCCCCTTTTCGTCCGCTATGCGCTTGCACTCGCTGATCTCTTCCTGGATCTTCCTGACTGACCTTGAGTATTTCCTCTTAAGAACCTTGATGTATTCCTCTTCTGTCATTGCTCATAACCTCCTGAATATTGTCCTTTCTCCATGTCCTGCTGCTTTGCTTTGAGGGCCGAGATAATGCCTATCATATGTCATCATCCCGCGGCAACATTACCGCGGGGTTCATGACAAATATGGCTCTGGACTCAAACACTTCCTCTGCGCTTATGCCATGCTCTTGCGCTATGCTTTTGCACATATCTACCTCTGCCTGGATTTTCTCGGCAGACCTTGTGTAATACTTGCGTATAACATTGATGAATTCTTCTTCTGTCATTGTTACATCCTCCTATGTCCTTTAAATGTGTTGAAACTTGTCTGGACCCAAGCCAGCAATCATGCCTTTGCTTTAAGGGCCTCTATCCGTTTGTTGCAATATGCCCTGTACATATTGTTGCCGAAATACTTTCCGGCATACTCCCAATCCTTGATATCCATCCGGTCTTCCACCTTTTCCATATCCGGATAAAAGCTGTAATCGCCAATGTTCAGGGAATGACAGAAAGTAAGCTCCATATATCTCCTGCACACATCTGAGGGCGCTTCATTATATAACTTCCTCCAGAATGGATTTTTCATGAAGGACTTTGTTGCTTCCTTGATTGCGTCTTCAATAAACACAGGTCATCTCCTCCCTATACGTATATAGCAAACCTGCTTTACCCTTGCTTCTTTGCTTCCGTGAGATCCGCCAGGTGGCTGAAGGCAATCACGAGCCAGTTCACAACTTCCGGGGAGTCATAATCCATGCCGTCTTCCCTGCAGGCATACCTGAACACGGAATGGATGGTGTTCATGACTGTCTGTATATCCTGCACGCTGCAGATTTCCTGCGGATTGTCCAGCACAGTGCCGAAGTTCATGTACGGGAAAAGCTCCTTGTATGTGATTTGAAGTAATCACAGACGAACCCGAGAGCCCAGAAATCATTGGTAATCCGGTCGATAAAATTGACGCCGGCTCCATCCGTGAACTTTTTACTCTTGAATACCTCAAGGTACTTCTTCGCCATCCTGTTGACCTTTGCCCTGTCCATATCCCTTCACCCCCCTTCTTTCTCTTTCCACATTAATTATATCATCCGGGTCCGGGGAGGGCCAAATCCGGGTGTTAAATTACGGTTACACCCAGGCCCTCATTTTCCTGTCCAAAAACTTGAATGTCCATACGGAAAGTGCTACAATGTGGGAGGATACACAAAGAAGCCCCGCAGCGCCGGAAAAGGGCTCGCATGAAGGGCACAGGGCCGGCTGTGAGCCGGACGGATTGATTTGGAATGATAGAAGAATGGAAGCTTAAAATTCTGGCGGAGAGCGCCAAATATGACGTCTCCTGCTCCTCCTCAGGGTCTTCCCGCGCCAACATCGGCACGGGGATTGGCAATGCCGCGCCCTGGGGCATCTGCCATTCATTCACCCCGGACGGAAGATGCGTCTCACTCCTTAAAATCCTCCTTTCCAACGACTGT
Organism: Clostridia bacterium; assembly: GCA_021204625.1. Lineage (GTDB taxonomy): Bacteria > Bacillota > Clostridia > Christensenellales > Borkfalkiaceae > Coproplasma. The sequence continues at coordinate 12,102 of JAJPZA010000125.1, forward strand.
ATATATGACTGCGAGTACTGCCCCAACAAGAGGTCCGCGGACGTTCCGCGAGCCACGGCAACTCCGGAAGAGATATGCGAACTTACCATTGCCTTTTACAAGCGCAATTACATAGAGGGCCTCTTCCTTTCCTCTGCCGTGTGGGAGACTCCGGACAAGACAATGGAGCAGCTCTGCCTGACGGCGGAAAAGCTGAGGAATGAATACGGCTTCCACGGATACATCCATATAAAGGGCATACCTCATGCCAGCGAAGCTCTCATAGACCGGGCCGCGCGCGTCGCGGACAGGATGAGCTACAACATGGAGCTTCCCACAGAAAAGTCATTGAAGCTCCTCTGCCCGCAGAAGACAAAAGAGTCCCTCCTCCTTCCCATGCGCCATCTGAAGGACGATATAACGTACGAGAAGGAGAACAAGCTGAAGCGGACCATGATACCCGCCGGGCAGACCACGCAGATAATTGTGGGCGCCTCTCCCGAGCCGGACGGCGTGATCCTTAACCTCACCGAATCCCTGTACAGGAAGATGAACATGAAGAGGGTGTATTACTCCTCATACATTCCCGTGGTCCAGAGCGACCTGCTGCCAACGAAAGGCGCAGGGCTTTTGAGGGAGCACAGGCTGTACCAGGCGGACTGGCTCATACGCTTCTACGGATTTGACGTGAACGAGATATGCGCCCCCGGAGAGAACCTCTCCGAAGACTATGACCCCAAGTGCGCGTGGGCATTGAGGCATATGGAGCTGTTCCCTGTGGAGGTCAACAGGGCTCCTTTGGAGATGCTGCTGCGGGTTCCGGGAATTGGAGCGAAAAGCGCGTACAGGATTATAAACGCAAGGAAATACGGGGCCATAGACTTTGACCAGCTCACCAAGATGCGTGTTGTCATGAAGCGCGCCAAACACTTCATAACCTGCAAGGGAAAGTTCATAGGAGACGAATCCCTGGCCAAAATCCGGAATTCCCTCCTCCTCGGAGACGCCCCGCAAACGGAAGAGCCCAATGAGCAGCTCTCCATGTTCTCCACGCCGGAGCTCTCCCTCTCCGCACTGACGGGGGATATGTAAGATATGAAAGTCTTCCTCTGCACTCCCTCTCCGGAGTGCTTTTTAACCGCCGTGTATGACGCCATACCTTTCGCAGATTCCATGATATCCTGCGAGCAGGACAGGCAGATTGCTCTTACGGACGAGCTCATTCCCGTGCAGGAAGATCCGGAAAAGACCGCAAAGGTCATACGCAAACTGGTCTCCCTGGACCCCTGCTCCGTCCGTGACATATGCTGCGCCCTCCGCTGCGGGGTGCCGGAAAGGGCGGACATGATATACCGATACATAAAGCTCCTTCTTGCCAAAAAAAGGCCGGTGCGCGAGGCGTACGGGTATGAAGAGGTAATGAACATGGAGTCCTTGAAGCACAAAGTGAGCCACGAGACAGACAAGCTGAAAGGCCTTATCCGGTTCATGGAATGCGAGGACGGAACCCTCTACGCCCCCTACACTCCGGACTGCGACATAACGGAGCTCCTCATGCCCCATTTCCTTTCCCGTCTTCCCGGGAAGAAGTTCATAATCCATGACATAGGCCGGCGCCTTGCCGGAATATCCAACGGGCAGGATTTCATAATGACGCCTGCCGGCGAAGCCACAATAACCCTGGCGGACTGCGAGAAGCAGTATGAGAGCCTGTGGAAGAAATACTACAATGCAGTGAACATAGAGGCCCGGCGGAATGACCGCCAGATGAGGGGCTACATGCCCGTCCGCTACTGGAAATTCCTTCCGGAAAAGAACTGAACCATTCTCCCGCTCCCAATGACCCATCCAACCCCACGGGCAAACACACGCAAAAACAGAATCCGCACAATAGCAAAAAGGCTGCCGCACGGCAGCCCTTTGCTTGCATTCATATTCAGTTGTAATCTTCACACAGCCCGGGCCGTCTGTCCGGGCTACATGACGGCATCTATATACATGACGATGTCCCCTTCCTTGACAAGGCTGTCTATATCCGCCTTTGTTGAGGCGTACGGAAGCACGCCGTGCTTCATATACTCCTCTATCGCCTCCCTCGCGTCCGCGAAGGCCTCCTCTATGGTCTCCCCTACCGCCATGCATCCGAGATCCGGAATATCCACGATGATGTTGCCGGTGTAGTCATCCGTATAGAAGATGCCGGGGTACGAGACCTTGACTGAATTGATTTCCCTGTACATATGAACCCTCCAATTATCTGTTCTGTTGTCTGTCTGTTCTGAGCTTTCCGCGCCCCGCGGCCGCAGGCGGGCGTCCCGCAGCCGCTTCGCGCAAGAGCTTCTCTTCATGCCTTCCAGGCCTTAGGCCTAGGAGGGCAGATACTCTGACGGCACGGCTTCAATGAGGATTACCTCATCTCCGAGCTCCGTCTTTGCCACGATATCCGCCATGGGCGAAGGCGCCGGGTTGTCCTCATAGTTGAGCCAGAATGAAAGAGTCTCCCTTGCCTTCTCCTCCGCTTCATCCTTCGTGTCCCCGCATGTCACGCATCCGAGATCCGGAAAGATGACAAACCATTCTCCTCCGAATTCCCTGCGGAACACGGCAGGATACGTTCTCATTTCCTCCATATTAACCTCTCTGTCCAAAGTATTGCGGGCACCGCAGATACTTTTGATCCGTACTCCGGCTCTCCGGGCCTGTGCAGGCCCAAAGAAGCCTTATGCGCGGAATCCTGCAAGCCATGGGAAACGGGTAGCAGCCGTTTCCTCCGGCAGATTCCTTCTAGCCTGCGAGACGGGCGTTCTCCAGGCCTTCCTCCACGAGCATGACAAGGTCTCCCTTCTCTGCCTTTGCGCGCACATCCTCCAGATCCGACGGATCCGGCATGCCGTCCTTCCTGAGCCACGCTGAAAGGGCGAGCTTGGCCATATCCATGGCCTCATCCAGAGTCTCTCCGCAGACGGCGCAGTCCAGATCCGGGAAATGCACGCTGTACAGCCCGCATCTCTCCTTCCTAAAGAGCGCGGGGTACGTCCTGTTTTCCATATTCTCTTGTTACCTCCCGTACAAAGGTCTTACACTTATTTAATAACCTCTTTGCCGGGAATTTAAAACCGGAAAACGGCTATAAATGGAAAGGTATCACATATATCCACAAAAATTCTTGCGAAGTGCAAAAAAAACCGGGGGTAAATTTTCCGGGCGCGAAAAAAGAGGCTGCGCGCGCAACCTCTTCCGTGCGGATTTTACGGGCTAAGTCATCCCTCCGGAGCCTCCGTATCTCCGGCCCAGTCCAGGCCCAAAAAGGCTCCTGTGCGCCTTGCAATTCCCGGCGGGACAGACAATTCCCCGTTTGTGGGAAATACTAAATCCTGCGCTCCGCGCCAAGAAGCATTTTGCATAATGATGCACCTTAAGTTCTTTGCGGAGCGCCTAGGCTCCGCCCGAGACTATGATATTCCCGCTGTCTCCTCCTTCCACCATGATAATCTCATCTTCTTCCTCCGCATGGATATCCTCCATGCGTGAAGAAGGCTCCGGAGCCTCCGCGTCATACAGCCGCAGGGAAAGCGCATCCTGCGCCGTCTCATAAGCATCCGGAATGTCATCCCCCATGCAAGACAGCCGAAAAGATCCGGGAAGAAAACGGGTCATTTGCCGTCCTCCGGATGAAAAACGGCAGGATATTTTCTCGTTTCCATAATGCTCTCATCCAGGTAATGCCCTCCCTCAAGCAGGGCGAATGAAAGATTGCAGCATACGGCACCTGTCCGGGAAATATCCAGCGAAAACAAGCACCAAATCCGTATAGCCAGTATAAATTTTGCCGCATGAGGCAACGGCCATGGCACTGAAGGCCGTTCCTCATTGGTTAAGGTAGTAAACAAATGATTATTAAAGACGAAATGCAATCTTTTTTGTCATATTTTTGTATGAATTGCAATTCTGAAACATATGTTCATTAACTGGTCCTTTCACTTCAGCGGTTTAATGCGCTAAAGTACTTGTTCTGATGCAATTCCCTGCTGTGGGCAACAAATCAGGCTGCTCTAGAGAGCAGCCTCCGCCTACATTCTTTCCTTCATGAACTTGGCGAGCGTGTTCCTGTCCACGCCAAGCTTTTTGGCAATCTTGCACTTGCGGTATCCGCGGTCCAAGAGTTTCTGAATCTGAGCCTCCTTGCCGGACAGCTTGAGATTGGTAGACTTGCGCCCTTTGGGCCGGCCCAACACCACTCCCTCTGACTTCTTCCTGGCCAAAGCCTCTTTGGTTCTCTGGCTGATGAGGTTACGCTCTATCTCGGCTGAGAGGGCGAATGCAAATGCAAGCACCTTGCTTTGGATGTCATCCCCGAGCCTGTACCCCTCCTTGATGGTCCAAACCCTGCACTCCTTGTTCATGCAGATGTTGAGGATCTCCATTATCATGAAGAGGCTGCGCCCCAGGCGGGAAAGCTCCGCACAGATGATAAGGTCATCCTTCTTGACTGCCGTAAGCAGCTTCCCGAGCTCACGCTTTGTGTAGTTCTTGGTGCCGCTGATGGTCTCCTCAATCCAGCCGTCTATAGTGAACTGCTCCTTCTCCGCAAACCTGAGGATCTCAAATCTCTGATTCTCTACGGTCTGCTTGTCACTGCTGACTCTGATGTATCCGTATGTCATGACTTCTACTCCTTTTATGACTTGATTATAGGAGCGAATTCATTAAGCAGAATCATTGCATCCAA
>JAJPZA010000024.1 GCA_021204625.1 Clostridia bacterium
CGTGACCGGTTCATTCGTCTAAATGGTGACAAAATCATACATCACTGACATCTATCATCTCTCCATAATCCTGGCGCATATCTTAGTAAAAATGTTCATAATTAACACCTCAAAATTAACAGTTTTGGAATGGATAATTGCCATGAAATTCGTGTTCAAGCATCAAATAGCATGAAATATCTCTTCAGATTTTCGTATAGTCCATCTTTCATTCTTCATGAATTCCCACATAAGAATCCCCTTCATAAAAAATTCTTAATTCTCCCCCTTTCACCTTATATAACTCCTCATTTTCCATTCTCCTTGCATGTAAAACAGGCTACAGATTTCTCCATAGCCTGTCTTTTATAACCATGTATTCAGTTGTATGGATAGCTCATCTCTATGAAAAATCAGGCAGTCAACATGCTCCCAGCCGTCTGCTATATAATCTCCACTTCTCTTCTCAAGGGAAAGTCCATATGGCCTTCATTCATAGTCCGGGATTGCATGGAGCAGATGCCCTCTCCTTCTCACCCCTTGGCCTGCTCTTGCTCCTGGCCCAGCTGTATATGAAGATAAACCAGGCTACATGTGCAGTCTGGCTTTTACTTGTATTCTTCAATTGTCTCTTCAATTGTCTGCAGGGTCGGATGAGTCTTCTTTAATGGATGGTTCCTGCTTGTGAGCATCATATGTCTTGGTTTTGGAAACCTTGCGGAAGACCCCTCTGGGGTCTTTTATTAGCAGGACTATAATCCACACCACCAGGCCAAGGGCTATGACGGCCAATCCCAGATACAGGTCATTAAGCATCTTCGCAGGCTCTGGCGTGAAAAAGGAAGAGCCTTCTTCAGCCAGTTCAAATATGGCATCTACAATCCACATTATGCTTGCTCCCCAGTATATCCAGCAAAGCACGGACACCAGCATCCTGCTCTTGGGGGCATTCCTGTACCAGATTACGGTACAGATTACAGCTGCGAAGACAGTTACGATGAGGGTCACTTCATTTCCTCCGCAGCCAGAGCGCGCCGTTTGCGCAGATAGGAAACGAGCAGCATTCCGCACCATACAAGGGTAACAGCACCAGCCATTGCCACGCCAACCGTTCCCATCTCTTTAAGCATGGTCATTACGCCCTCCGGGGATGCAGCAGCCGTAAAAAACGGGAACCAGGGGACTATCTCCCCGTGCCAGATATGTTCCAAAAGAAGCAAAAGGGATCCGCCCCAGAGAAGCCATGAAAGCCAGTTGAGCTTCTTGTAAAAAGGCTCCTTGGAAGGGTGCTCTTTGGTGTTTTCCTCTGCAAGGAAATCCGCTCCGGAGACTGCCTTGAGAGACATCTCATTCTCTCTCTTCTTTTCCCTGTGCTTCATAACACCGCTTGCGATGGTGACTCCAATGGCCTCCGCCACGGGAACGAGAAAACATGCCATGATATAAAATCTCCTTATATGTTATAGGTATCTGTGTTTATACGCAAAAAGCATGCAGCTTCCCTTCTGGGAAACCGCATGCCTTCCTGGTATGCTAATACATGAGATTATGTGTACGGCGCTTCTGCGCCCTGCGCCGGCTTCCTGCCGGGAGCAAGAGAATGATTGCAATATGAGGATTATGAGAGAATATGAAGCCTGGCTATTTCATTCATGACTTCCGCCACAAGATGTGAAAGGGAATAATCCTGCACCCCAACTATTATGTTGCCGCAGAGGTTCGTCGGCACAAGGATCCTTCTGGCATTGCTCTGGCCTATGGAAAGAGCAATGGCCGGGGTTATCTCCCCGTACAGGGCATCCGCTATAACGATTCCTACAGGCCCTATTATAATATCCGCCTTCCTGCAGCCAACCATAACGGCATTCTCTCCTGTGGCTGCATGGTCTGCCCCGGCCTTGAGCATGGCCGTTGTTGCCACGCTGTTCGTGCCGACGGCCGTTATCTCATCCTCCGGGAAGGCCTGTTTCACCGCCGCTACCAGCTGCCTTCCCATGCCGCCTCCCTGGGCGTCTATGATGAGAATCTGCATACTGCCGTCTGTCCTGCCTTGCATGCCATCATAATACCATATCTCTCCGGGAAGATATATAGGCAAACCATACAAAGAAAGCATCATGAGCTTCTTTCTCCGGACAAGTGAACCTGCGCATCCTGCACGCCATGCCCGCATGAGCTTGAAGACCTAGCAGGCTGTTGGATCTGTTTATGCTAAAACAATGTTACCAATCAAGGTCCTCAGCGCTGATTTTAATAGGTCCTTCCTTTCAATCCAGTAACTTAAATATGCGTAGCCTTCCTCCTTTGAGGCCTGCCATACATTATCTCCGTTCACGAATATCACCAAGGGTTCACCAATACATACATGCCTGTGATATACGGGCATATATACCTCGTACCCATTCCAGTCATATCCGCGTCTGAATCTTCTGGCATCCATATCATGTATAAGTTCTTTCAGCTGCTTCTTTGCTTCTCGTGTCATACTCTGCCTTCTACTCCAGACTTATCCGCGCTATGCAGCCGCAGATGATTGGCCTTCCAAACATCACGGAAAGCATCTATTCTGCCCTGACTAAGGCATGAAAATACCCCTACGCAGTAGTACTTTCCCAAAAAAATGAGCAAGCCCGCATGGACTTGAAGACCTAGCAGGCTGTTACCGTTCATGTTATGTTGCTCATAGGCTATTCGAATTAGCTCTGATTAGCCGCTTTCTCAGTAGCTTCATCCATTGCTATGCTATAGTCTATATAATCGAATCCTTCTTCTCTTGAAGCCAGCCAAACATTATCTCCGCTCACAAAGAAAACAAACGGTCCCCCTATATATATGTCTTCCTTGTAAACAGGCTCATATACTTCATACCCTTTCCAATCATATCCACGCTTGTATTTTTTGGCATAGATAAGATGCATCAGTCTCTTCAGCTTTCTCTTAGCCACACGAGTCATTGTATTTCCCTCCATGAATTCGGCCATATTCTGCGTTGCATCTGCAGGGTTCATTGTCCTTCCAGACTTCAGTCTGGTTCATACGGAAAGCATCCATACTGCATCATTAAAGGGCCCTGAGAATACACCCCTACGCAGTAGTACTTTCCCCAAAAAATGAACAAGCCCGCATGGTCTTACGTGACCACACAGGCTACTGTTCTTGCTATGTTGATTATAGGGCTGGTCAGTTTAGCTCTGATTACCCAGCTTTTTTGGATTCACCCTCCAAAGCTATTTTGTACTTCAAATATTCAAAGCCCTCTTCACGCGTGCATACCCGAACATCATCTCCGTTCACAAGAATCATCCACGGGCCGCCCACGCATGAGTGCCGTAAGAATACGAACTCATATACCTCATACCCGTTCCACTCATGTCCGGGCTTGTAGCCGTTTGCACCGATTAAACTCACAAGATGTTCTACTTTTTCCTGAACTTCTGCTGTCATGTCCTGTCTCCTTCTAATATGTCCCCCATACGCAGTTGCAGATATTATTATCCTTCTGATCTTCAATCTGGTTCATACGGGGAGCATCCATTCTGCTACGGCTAGAAGTTTGAGAATACACCCTACGCAGTAGTACTTTCCCCAAAAAATGAGCAAGTCCGCATGGTCTTGCAAGACCTAGCAGGCTGTTGTTGCAATGCTTGTTATGGAACTACTGTATTGCTTGTTCTCTTTCTGGAGTTATTCTATTTCGCTATGAAATCACTGTATTCCATGGCTTCATCTCTTGTTGACAGCCGTGCATCATCCCCATACACAAACACAACCCAAGGTGATCCAAGATACATATCATGGCTGTAAATAGGTCTATAAACCTCGCAGCCATTCCAGTCCAAACCGCGAAAATATCCCTCTGCAAAAAGATGATTCATTATATATTCCACTTTCTTCTGTGATACAGGTGTCATCCTCTGCATCCCCCTCTAAACTTATCCGCACTGTGCAGCCACAGATGATTGGCCTTCCAGACTTCACGTTAAGCATCTGTTCTGCCCTGACTAAGGCATGAAAATACCCCTACGCAGTAGTACTTTCCCCAAAAAATGAGCAAGCCCGCATGGTTTTGCATGACCATACAGGCTACTGTTTTTGCTATGTTGATTATAGGCTGTTTGG
>JAJPZA010000208.1 GCA_021204625.1 Clostridia bacterium
AATTGATTTTCCGCTCAAAATCGGGGTTGAGTTCGAATTGCGTTAGAATTTGAGGGTCAAGGCGTGCTGTTCCAATTATTGACAGAACTTCTTCGACAAAAACAGTCCTATCTTCGATGTGGTTTTGTCGATTAAATCGATGATATTATGTCGAATACGTCGATAAAATCTTGCCGAAACAACTCTGAAAACATCGAAGAAACTCACATCAAGGCGTGCTGTTCCAATTATTGACAGAACTTCTTCGACAAAAACAGTCCCATCTTCGATGGGAATTTATCGATGAATTCGATGTAATTTTGTCGATTATATCGTTAAAATATTGTCGAAATTACATAGTAAAACATCGAAGAACCCGCGTCAAAGTTCTGTCTGTAATCTTAGATACTGTTCCTCCAACGGCATAAATAGAATTTGATTATTATGGCGACGTAAAAAGGTTTGTATAGCCATGAAAATTTAATGCAGTTGACGAAACAGATCTGAACTTCCCTGTTTACTGCAACAGATGGACTTCGGAGATGGTTGCCAGAGACCAGTTCCTTCTGGAGTCCATTGGCATGCCTAAACCCTGACGTTTCTTGTGTTTATTATCCAACTTTTAGAATATAAAGCGTTATAAAAAAGACTCCTACAGTTAAGTGGAGCCTTTGGATACATAAATGATATTGACTATTTTAAGACTGGATGGTTAGCTTGTATTTTTACACGCGCTCCTGATAGAACCCTTCTTAGCGTCCCATTAGTAAGCATGTCCTCTATTGTTGTAGAGAGCTTCTTTGTTATGCCCTTGTAGCCCATTGCTACGGCTAATTCGCTATATGACATAACATTGTCACCAAGCGTTGCCAAAATCTTATCTTTAAATGCTTTATCTTTCTCATTGACCTTTGGCAAAAAGTATGGATGAATTGGGATTGTTACGGAAAGATATTGCCTGTTCGGATCCATCTTAAATATAGGGGACCCTGAGCCGTTTTTTTCCAAGGCCTCAAAGACAAGGGGATAACCCGAGTTGCGACTTTCAATTAAATGTAGCTCTTTAAGGAAATCTCCTATTCTTCTATTGCGATATGTTCTTCCTTGGATGTTTTTGCTCTTAATATCATCATCTGTTATATATCCGTCAAATCCAGGAAAACTAATGACTTCTATCCCTGTTGGTGTAATCTTCACTGTTATAGGCTCTTCAATCTGGTAGGAGCGATGAAATACCGCATTTGCAAGGATTTCATCAATTGCGTCCTGCGGATAATTAAACACCCTCTCTGCTTCCGGAACATCAGGATGCTTTATGACCTTCTCTTCCAACGTACAATCTTTTATATACATCAAAGCTGCACGAAGTTGTCTTTGTATAGGACCCTTAAAGATACGCTCCGTCATATTTCGTCCCGTGGGATCTGGCATATTAACAACCTCTATCCTTGCATATCTAAAGTATTTCTCCGGATATGGACTGAACATAAGAATAGCTACATTACGAGGTTTTATGCTCTCTGGAGGACCAAACAATAACTGCATGTCATTGGCAATTGAAATAAGCTTCTTATCCTCTGACTGGTTGTACAGTCTGCTGTCTATCTCCTTCAAATGCTCTCTCATGAGTTCCGCACTCAAATCATCCACACTAGCCTCAAGATTAGGTTGGTCATCAAACGGAACCCTCGAACTTACTCTAAACAACTCTTTTTCTTCATCAGGTGTTGCTATAACAGTGCTCGAAAATTTGCGTATGTAATATTTTTTTTCATACTTCCTGCCATGCAATTCCTCAGATGCCCTGTATGGTCTGCCATATCCCGCTGTTACCCACGCAACAATAACATACTTCCCCTCATATTCCATTACTTCTGCAATCGGCCGGTACATGGGTTCTATATGATGGCAGGCATTAAGAAAATCCTTAAGTATGACATCTACCTCTTCGCGTTTTAGGCCAAGTACCTCTTTTATGTACCCTTCCCTAGCACTAACTCCAATTACAATGTAACCACCGCCAGCATTGTCTATGTCATTAGCAAATGCGCATACTGTATGAATTATGGGATCTGGATTCCATCCTTCCTTGTACTCTATACGGGTGGATTCAATGATTCTACCATTAATTAAGTCATCTATATTAACAGGTATAGCCATAATAAAGTCTCCTAATCCATGCATATAATATATTCCTTCGACAAAAAAGTCAATGGTTTCAACGAAATTTTGTCGATTAAATCGACAAAAATTTGTCGAACATGTCGATAAAAGCTTGTCGAAGAAGACTTGAAAACGTCGAAGATGCCCGCAGCAATGAGCCCCTCCGGCACGAAAAGAGCCGCATCATGTGACGCGGCCCGAATCATGACGGAGCTTTTTCCGTATAATGAGAATTCCCTCCCTGCATAAATGCAGAGAGGGAACCTCGCTATAGAAGATACGTTATATGAGCGTAAAGTCTAAAGAATGCTCTGAAGCCATTATCTTATAACTTTAGGAGAATGTAGGCAAGCACGACACCGCTTTTGGATGATTCTTCCCAGCGCTTCAGAGATTAGACATATACTAACACACCGGCGAAAGCCTGTCAATACCCCCCCTTTTGCGCTATGCGCGGCGGATAAATCTGATTTGTTGAAATTTTTTTGTGCTTTTTGCCTAACTATTTAACAATTTAATACAATTTTAAGCAGGCTCCCCTCACTGGCCTTCAAATGGGAATATGTCAAAAAAAATTATTTTGGCTTCAAAATTTCCGTTGCCAAAAGACTTATTGCAATCAAAAAAACAACCTGAATGCCGGCTGAGACATTGAAAAAGCACGGTTTGAGCATCCGTGCCATAGGTGATTCGCCGGATTTGCCGGAGATCAGAACTCCACAGTGAAGACGCTGCCTTTGCCCTGCTCGCTCTCAACGGATATCTTCCAGCCGTATTTGAGGCAGATTTTGCGGACAGCCGCAAGGCCTAAGCCGAAGCCGCCGTTCTTGCCGCCGTGGGATTTGTCCACAGTGAAGAACCGGTCAAAGATGCGGTCCTTGTTCTCGGGAGCTATCCCTATGCCGGTGTCCTCGACTTTGAGACAGTCGTAGTTCAAGGTCACTGCCACGCTTCCGCCGGGCTTGTTGTAGCGGATGGCATTGCGCACCAGATTGCCGAAGACCTCGCACACGAGCTCATGACGGCTCTGGACTATCACATTGTCCTCTATGCTGTCCTCCAAGGCCACGTCATGGGACTCGGCCTCGGGGCGGAGCACGGAAATCATCTCGCGGGCTATCTCGGAGAAGTTCACTTCCTCCGGCTGGATCTCGTCGCTGTCTATCTCGCTGTAATTTATGATGCAGGTTATGAGGGATGTGAGCCTTGCGCTCTGCGTGGATATGACCTCGTACGCATCCTGCTTCTGCTCCTCCGTGAGGGCGCCGGCCTTCAGAAGCTCGGCATATCCCTGGATGGATGTGAGCGGAGTGTTCATCTCATGGGTGATGTTGGAGATGAATTCGTCCTTGGTCTTGCGGGCGTTGTTCACGGCTTCTTTCTCCGCCACTATCTCGCCCATCTGCCGCTCTATGTTCCTGTTGCGCTCATTGAGAACTTCGGCTATGGGCCGGAGCTCTGAATACTTGGTTGTCACCATGCCCTTTTTGGATGCGTTGCTTGCAAGGTCCTGGACGGGCTTTACTATGAAGTATGTGGCAACGAATGCGAGGATTATGCAAAGGACTATGTCTATGGCAATGTATGTGGCCGTTGTGGGAAGGGCCTTCACGAACAGTTTCCATTCGGAGGGGATTGAGATGGCTATGCGCACAAGCAGGGTGCTGCCGTCCTCTTCGGTGAAGACCTTGCAGTAATACACCATGTTCTCGCCCAGCGTCTCGCTGTTGCGCACGGCGTACCCGTCCCCGTTCTCCAAGGCCTCTATGACCTCGGGGCGGTCCGAATGGTTCTCCGTTATGTTCCTCTGCATGGAATCCCCGAGAACTACTCCGTCTTCCGTAATGTATGTGACCCTGGCTCCGTTTAGCTCTTCCGCTAAGGCGTCCGCGCCTTCCTGGTCTGAAGTGTACAGATCTCCGTCATACAGGTTCATGTAGACAAGCAGGCTCTCCTCGCTCTCCTCCACGGATGAATTGTAGTACACCTGCGTGGACGCAAGGGAAAAAAGGATGATGGATATGATTGTAATTATCAATGAAAAAATAAGTATTCTTGCTCTCATATCTTGCGTTCCTTATGTCTGCTTGTATTTTGTATTTGGACAATATTGCGCGCCGAATGGCAGACGGCTTCATTTTCCCGTTATTGCCCGTTTCCGGCCCGTATGGCGGGGTTTGACATCGTTGCCTGCAACATATCCGCCGTCCGGTCCGGGCGGCAGAAAGGCTCTGCGGGGCTAGAAACGGTACCCCACGCCGAAGACCGTCTCAATTTTCACGCCCATTTTTCTAAGCCGGGCCACATGGTTGTCCAGGGTGCGGGTCTCGCCCTGGTCATAGCCCCAGACGTCCGTGAGAATCTTTTCGCGCGGGAGGGCTTTGCCCGCATTCTCCACAAAATATTTGAGGAGTTCATATTCCTTTTTGTTGAGGACCATGGGCTCGCCGTCCAGAGTGGCGGACATGCGGTCCAAATCTATTATGACCCCTTTGGCGGCTATCTCCCCTCTCTGCTCTTTTCCGCGCAGGCGGGCGTTGACGCGCGCCGTGAGCTCCAGAATGGAGAAGGGCTTGGTGACGTAATCATCCGCTCCCATGTTGAGGCCGGTGACCTTGTCCTCCTCGCGCCCTTTGGCGGTGAGCATTATTACGGCCACGGAGGGGTGCCTGGATTTTACGAATTTAAGCACGTCCAGCCCGGAGCCGTCCGGGAGCATGATGTCCAGAAGGGCCACGTCCGGAGCGTCTTTCTCCAATGCCTCTTCAAAGGATGATATCGTGCTGAAGGCCTGCAGCTCCAGGCCGTTCATCTCCAGGGCCACTTTTACCAGCCCGCATATGGATGCGTCATCCTCCAGTATCCAGATCCTTCCCTTCATAACGCTGCCTCGCAATGTTTCCTGTGTTTCATTCTAACATAAAGGGCAAAGGATTTCAACTCTGTGCGGCCCCCTGCAAAAGAGCTGCAATGGGTTCTCTGCAAAGGGCCCGGCATAAGGGCTGCCTGAAAGCGGCAGGCCCGCTGTTTCCCCGTCCGGGCCAGACGGGCGGGGCACAACTGATGCGATTGCGGCATCAGCCGAAACGGCCGTTGATGTAATCGTCCGTGCGCTTGTCCGAAGGGTGCGAGAAGATGCGCTTTGTCTCGTCCATCTCTATCATCTCGCCCAGAAGGAAATATGCCGTGTAGTCCGCAATGCGGAATGCCTGCTGCATGTTGTGGGTGACCATTATGATGGTGATTCTGTTCTTGAGGTCTGCGCACAGTTCCTCTATCTTTCCGGTTGAGATGGGGTCCAGCGCGGATGTGGGCTCGTCCATGAGAAGTATCTGGGGTTCAACGGCAAGAGCCCTTGCTATGCAAAGACGCTGCTGCTGTCCGCCGGAAAGCCCTAGGGCGGACTTGTTGAGACGGTCTTTTACCTCGTCCCACATGGCGGCTCCCTTGAGGGATGTCTCCACTATTCCGTCCAGAACGGACCTTGAGCGGATGCCAAAGGTGCGGGGGCCGTATGCGATATTATCATATACGCTCATGGCCAGGGGGTTGGGGCGCTGGAAGACCATGCCCACGTTCTTGCGGAGCATCGTGAGGTTGGCGTTCTTGGCGTATATGTCCGTGTCTCCCACCTTTATCTCGCCTGTGATCTTGCAGCCTTCCACGAGATCGTTCATGCGGTTGATGGACTTGATAAGCGTGGACTTGCCGCAGCCCGAGGGGCCTATCATGGCAGTGAGCTTCTTCACGGGAAAATCCATGTAAATGTTCTTCAGGGCATGGAAATTGCCGTAGAACAGGTTCATCTCTTTTATTGAAACGGCTGTGTCGCCGGTTATGTTGAAGTTTTCTATCTTTTTCATGTCAATGTCCTTCCAAGCCCTTCCTCCGGGCCGGCGCCTTCAGTCTCTGCAGTGTCCTTGAAGAATGCGTATCCTCCGGGGCTCCCTCCGTCCGGAGGGGCACCCTCCGTGAAGGCGAATCCGCCCGGCGGCGTCTGCGCGCTCTTTTTAGCCTTCCATTCCATTACGGCGTCATGGGCGTCCGCAGCGGCGGCATCTGCCGCAGGGGCATCCGCAGCCGATGCGTCAGCGCCGTCTGCGGACTCCTTCCCGGATGCGGAATGCTCTGCTTCCGCGTCATTGTCCCCCTCTCCCTTGTCCGTATGGGCCATGGGGTTGAAATAGCCTTCCTCTGCGGGAGGATTCTTCCTGTTGCGGAACCAGATCTGAATGCGCTTGAAGATATTCTTCTTGCCTGCACGGCGGTTCTCTATGATGCGCTCTATGAGGGAAACAAGAAGGTTGAGAAGGAATACGAATATTATGAGGACCGTGCCCACGGCATAACTCTTCCCTACTTCCAGGCCTTCGCTTATCATGGAGTACATGAGCACCGCAAGGGTTGAGCCGGATGAGAACAGCCCTGTGGGCATGTATGCGGACATGCCTACGGTGTATATGAGGGCCGCGGTCTCGCCTATGATGCGGCCAATGGAAAGGATTACGGATGTGATTATTCCGGCTATGGCCTGCGGAAGGACTACGGTGAACACTGTCCGCAGCTTGCCGGCGCCCAGGGCATATGAGGCCTCGCGCATTGAATCCGGGACTTCGGACAGGCTCTGTTCCGTAGACCGGATTATGGTTGGCAGAATCATGAGGGCCATGGTCAGGCCGCCGTTGAAGATGTTGACCCCCATGCCGCAGTATACGCCGAAGAAGAGATACCCGAAAAGGCCGAATATTATGGACGGAACGCCTGCCAGGGTGTCTATGAAAAGGCGAACGACTTTGACGAACCAGCTGCCCTTTTTGGCGTACTCGTTCAGGAATATGGCCGCCCCTATGCCGAACGGCAGCGCGAACACGAGCGCCACCACTATGACCAGCGCTGTGGAAGCGAAGGCCGGGGCCATGGTTATGTTGGAGTATGAGCTTTCGCCGAATACGAAATCCGTTGTAAGATACGGCACGCCGCGCACGAACACATAGACCACGAGTCCTACAAGGATAACGGTCACAAGGATGGACACTATCCATGATATGACGGCCAGAACGTCCTGCACGGAGCCTGCCTTGCGGAACTGCATGTTTTCCGCCGTGTGGCCTTCCTTGACCTTTCTGGAGAAGAAGCTGTTGCCGGAGACGGCGTTGTTGCGCTTCACAACCCACAGAATAAGGTTGATGATGAGTATGAACAGAAGCAATATGAAGCCTGTGGCAATGAGCGCGCTTCTGTGCGTTCCGGTGGCGTATCCGAACTCCATCACTATGTTGGACGTGAGGGACCGGAGCGGGATGAACCACGAAGACGGGTAGTTGACTGCGCCGCCTAAAAGGAACTGCACGGCCATGGTCTCGCCTACGGCTCGTCCGATGCCCAAAATCATGGCGGCAAGGATGCCGTTGCGTGCTGCGGGAAGCATGACACGGAACACTGCCTGGTTCTTGGTGCAGCCTAAGGCTAAGGCGCCTTCATAGTAGTGCATGGGCACGGACTCAAGGGAGTTCTTGGTTATGGAGCACACTGTGGGCAGTATCATGACGCTCAGGATCAGGGTGCTTAAAAGCAGGCCGGACCCTGAAAGGGTGCCGAACATGTTCTCCAGGGCCGGCTTGACAAGTTCCAGCCCGAAGTAGCCGAATATGATTGAGGGTATGCCTGCAAGCAGGTTTATGATCTGCGAGAAGACGCCTTTAAGCTTCTTGGGGCAGTAATATACGATGAATACCGCCATGAAGACGGCCAGGATGCCGCCAAGGATTACGGAGCATGCAGTGAGGACCAGGGTGGTCACAATCATGGCGAAGACGCCGAATGTGCCGGAGTCCGGATCCCACTGGGACCCGAAGATGAACTTGAAGAACCCCGTCTCCTGGAACGCCGGTATGCTGGCGGTCAGAATGTATACGACTATTGCAAGGACGGCTATTATGGAAAAGGCGGCAAAGAAAATGAATATGGCCTTCGCCACGTTTTCCCTGTTGAATATCCTGCCCATCCGTCCTGAGTGATCTTTTTGCATTTCTTCCTCCGCTGAGGACCCCTTTTCAGCATTTATGCCAGAGCCCGTATCCGGGCTCTGGCCATGCTGTGTTCAATATGCCTGATGTTTTTCCGCTCTCTCATATCCCTCTCCCGGGCCGGATTACAGGGCTCCGAGCGAGATGTAGCCGATCTTGTTTGCGGCGCTGTTACTCTTTATGGCTGAGATGACGGCGTTTGTGGAATTGTACGAATCAAAACCCACACCCGTATAATTCTTCTCTATGCCGACGAGCTCTTCAAACGCGGAGCGCGTTCCGGAGCCGGATTCTCTTGAAATCCCGGCCAGAATGCCCTCGAATCCCGTTCCGTCTTCATAGAGGGCCTTCAGCTGCGCTGTCGTGACATTGTCCAGATCTGATTTCGCGTTGACGATGATGGCTATGCCGTCCGTGGCTATCTTCTGCCATTCGAGGCTTGCCTCTTCATCTGTTGTAAGATCCCTTGAGGACATTGCTATATCCACGGTTCCGTCTGTGGCCTCTGTGATTCCGGACCCTGACCCGTTCTGGTTTACTGTGATTCTCACATTGGGATTTACGCTCTCATACATGCCCACAAGGTTCTGCATAAGGGGTCCTACGGATGTGGAGCCGCTGATCTTTACCGTCCCGGAAGCTGTTGTGTCTGTGGTGTACTCCTTTGCCTCCACTGCTATATATCCTTCATCCGCGACTTCTGTCTGCGCCGCAGAGCTGAAGATATAGTTCACAAAGTCCTTTGCCGCGGCGTTAAGGCCGTCATAACTCTGATAGCATACGATGAACGGCCTGGAAAGCGTGTATGAACCGTTCTCAACGTTTGCAACGGTTGCCTCGACTCCGTTGAACTTGAGCGCCTTGATCTCTCCCTCGGCGCATCCTGCAAATCCTGCAGCCGCTCCGACCACGGCCACACATGCTGCTGCAAGCAATGCTGCCACAACTCTTTTTGCCTTCATAATTTCTCCTGAATATTTTGTTCCTTGTTTTACAGCCCCAATATACCGCCCGCTCGTAACAAACTGGGGCAGCAAGTTGTAATAAAATTGTAATATCTTCCAACAGAGCCTCTGCCCTCCCTTTTATCTTGTGCCTTGCGCGCAGGCGCGCCTGCATGAGCGGCCGCATCTGGACCCGGGTGTGAAAACGGCCATGCCCCGGGCCGCATGGCCCCGTCCGCAATGCCGGCAGGATACGAAAATACCGCGGGCGAGACAAAACGGGGGCGGATATGCGTCAGTGAACCGGATTCGCAGAATATGAACAGATAGCTGTAAGTTGTGCGGATTGTCATATGATGTCATAAAATATATTGACTGTTTTCTGCAGGATATGTTACAATTACGGCATGCAGATAGAGAAGCTGAAGCTTAAAAAACTCAATAACACAAGGGATTTGGGCGGCTTCCCTGCGGCGGACGGCAAGCACATTGCGCCGGACATGCTGATACGCAGCGGAAAGCTGTACAAGCTGCCGAAATCCACGAAAAAAACACTCAAGGCCATGGGCGTGACGGTCGTCATTGACCTTCGCATTGACAACGAAGTGGACCAATACCCCCCTTGTATGCTTGAAGGAGCGAGGTACGTGCACATACCTCTGCTCACCACTGCCAAGCCCGGAATAACATATGAAAAAAGGAGCATGCCCAGCCTCATGAAGGAGGAGAGCACGCTCATTGAGTCCGAGTTCAAGGATGCGGACGAATACATGCAGAAAATATACATGGACATCCTTTTCCAGGAGGATTCCACGAAGCAGATCCGCAAGGTCTTTGACATCTTCCTCGCGGAGCAGGGATGCATCCTCTTCAACTGCAGCGGCGGCAAGGACAGGGCAGGCATAATAGCCATGCTTTTAGAGTCCGTTTTAGGCGTTCCGGAAGACCTTGTTATCCAGGACTACATGGCCTCGCAGGAATTCCAGAAAAGAAAGAGGAACGTGCAGAAAAGGCTTCTTAAACTGGTTCCCGGATACCGCAGGTTCAAGGCGCTCCTCATAGCTTTCATGGACGCACGCCCGCAGTACATAGCCCCGGTTCTGGACGTCATGAAAGAGAGATACGGCTCCGTCACAGGATACTGCAAAGAGGCCCTGGGGCTCACGGACGAAGACATACAGACGCTTAAGGACAAGTATCTTTCCGATTCATTCCAGTTCCAGCCCGTTCCGGACCCGCACGCAGCCATGATTTAATCGGGACAGAGAGAAATGAAAGAAGAAGTTATCACCAGCCCTGCAAACGGCAAAAAACGGGAGAATTACGAAAAGCGCCAGGGCATCCAGGACTGTCTTGAAAGCCACAGGCGGTTTGACTATGACTATATCCCTTTCGGCGAATGGACCATCCCGGACGGCAATTACCCGTACCGCAAGAAAGGGTGGGCACGTTTTGAGACGGGGTTATGCCGGACTATAACGCAGATCTTCGGGCCGCTCGTCACCTGGTTCTCATACGGAACTACTGTCAGGGGCAGAAAGAACATAAGGGCCCTTGGCAGAAAGCAGGGCGCCATCTGCATCTCCAACCACTTCATGTTTCTGGACAACCTCATCCTGCGCCAGGCCCTCGGTTTCTACCGCTCCTTCCACACCATGACATACCATAACAACAGGGGCGGTTTTCTCGGATGGGTTATGAAGCACTCCGGCATGCTGCCTTTCAGCCCCGACCGGGAGGCAATGCGCTGCATGAACAATGAGATGGAGCGTCTCCTGAAAAAGGGCAAGCTCGTCAACTTCTATGCGGAGCGCGCCATGTGGGAAAACTACCAGAAACCCCGTCCTTTAAAGGAAGGCGCCTTCCACTATGCCGTGAAATTCAACGTGCCCGTCGTTCCCGTCTTCTGCACCTTCAAAAAAACCAAAAAGCGCGGCTGGGCCCGCTGGGTTGTAGTCCACATCCTGCCTCCCGTTTTCATCAACGAGGACCTTCCAAAAAAGGAGCGCATCGCGGACCTCAAGGCACGCACCGAACAGGCCTGGAAGGAATGTTACGAGAAAGTCTACAGGAAACCCCTCGAATACCTTCCGGATGTCCGCAAAAATTCTCATCCCTCGGATGACTGACCATTTAGACGCAATCCTGCAACCATCCGCCTGTCCAGCCGGCAGGCGGTTTTCTTGTCTCCCGAAAAACAGATACAACATTTTTGGCCTGTTTTTTGAGGCGGATCTGGAGCTGCAATAGCAAACAAAAAATTGCCGTATATGTGCACAAAACAGACATTTGTCCACCGCAGATAACGGCAAAATCCAGGCTGAAAACTGTCGAAAAATCCGTCTGCTTTTACATGCCTTGTCACAAGCCCATGCAGGTACAAGTGCTTGTGCAGACAAGAAATAAGAGCCTGCATATAATGCAAGCCCCGGCTGTCTGTGGTTATTGTATAGATTACAGCAGCAGAATGTCCAGAATAGTCTGGAGCTTTGCTGCACTGTCTCCGTGCTGAACGCGCAACTCATAAATGACATTGCCCGTTTCAAAATAAGCATAACGGCACTCGGTGCAGTTGTTTGTTTCCAGGGTAACTTCCGTATTGCCAACTGTAGTTATGCTGACTTCGTCCGCTGATGCTGCCATCCACTCGGATATAGTGCCAGTGAACATGCAGTACAGTGAAACCTGCTGATATATGCCATCATCATCCGGATTTGATACACCGTAGAGATGAATGGAATACCAGTACTTCGGATTGTCCCATGCTTTGTTTTGCTTATAATACAGGGTCAGGCCAGAATAAGGCAAATCAAGTCCATTCAGCTGTTCTTCTGTGGCTAAAACACCGATATGGTCTGACATATCAGCATCGGGGTAATCTGCGCGGATGCTGTCAAAGGAATCGAGATTTATGCTGCTGCCGGTATAATGAGGATCTATATTGATGCTACTTGAAACAAAGCCTGTAAGGCATGCTATTGCGAGTGCTACACAAGCAGCCACTGCGCAGCATGCCAAAATTATAGCCGTAATCCGGAGTTTCTTATGTTTATATGATGGGTCCTTGTAAAACCTTACGTAAGATGATGACTGATTCATTATTTGATGCTGATATATTACACATTCATGCATGAAGAGCCTTTTGTAATCAAGGGAAATTTCGCCGATTATTAGAAATCTGAAAGTATTTCAACTATTCTCTCATTGACTGATGCGTTGTCATCTGCGGTATCAGCAGAAACGGGAATTGAAACCATTCCAAAGCTGCATAATAGAATTAAGCTACACATAACTGATAATAAACACTGCATATAAAATCTCCAAAATATTATTCCAAAAGCATTTCAAGTATAGACATCACTTTTGATAAAGTGTTGTTTCCATAGGAAACAGTTAACTCGTAGAGAATGTTGTTTTTCTCAAAGTAGGCGAAGCTGTACCCCGATTCATTCTCGGTGGTATCAGAATCTTCGTTTGTCGTATATGTCACTTCAGTGTCCCCTATTGTGACGGTTCTGAGTCCGTTGGTGAAAGTTATGTTCCCCAGCCAGTCATCCACGGTACCCGTGAACATGACATCAAGATATATCTTACGGCAGGTTCCGTCATCCCGGACGGCTTCACTGCTTTGAGAAGTTATGAAGAATGAGAACCAATTGCCTCCGTCAGTCCAGTCTGTCCCTTTGTTGTAGTAGAGTTCATAGCTCGTGTTTTCAAGACCGAGCTCGTTCAGCCGTTCAGCCATCTCCGCATCCGGATAGATGTCATAAAAAGTTTCAAATGTGTCCGATATAATATTGTCGCCAATTCGAGTGGGGTCGGTTGCACTGACCCCGGTGAAGGCCAGCAGGCACCATAAAACAATGGCGGCGCATAAAACCACGATACTGCAGCATATGGTTATAATCATTGCCCTTGAATGCCCGCGCTCATTCGGAGCAATGCCCCAGCGAACATTTTTTGCTAACAAATGACTCTCCTTGCGGGCATCTATGGTTTCAGCAGCATCAGCAATCAAATCTCCGTCTATGAAGTTTAAAGCATCTGTTAGATTAGTCATTGTTTCAGACCTCCTTGGAATAATAGCTGCCCAGAAATTCAGATAACTTGTTTCTTGTGCGGAAGAGAGATGACTTCACCTTACTCTGGGTACAGGAGAAATCCGCCGCAATCTGCTTGACTTTGCGGAAGAACCAGTATCTTTGAAGGAATATGTTCCGGTCCTCGAAAGAGAGTGTGCGCAGGAACGCGCTTATAAACGCGCCCAGTTCTCTGGATTCCAGCTGTTCCAGAGCGCTCCTTGACTGGTCAGGCAGAGCCATCTCGAGCTCTTCCAGGGGAACGTCCAAGTCCTTGTTGCGCTTCTGGGCATGATTATGCTCATACTTTTTCAAGGCCAGGTTGCGCACGATGCCGCAAAGGTATGCAGAGAAATGGGCAGGGTTTTCAGGAGGGATGGCGTTCCAAACAGCCATGTAGGCATCATTGACACATTCCTCACTGTCCTCTTTGCTGTGCAGGATACCTTCCGCAATCATATAGCAAAGGCGTCCGTACTTGCCGTGGGTCTCATCCACGGCTTTAGGATCACGCAGGTTATACAGTTGTATGATCTGGGAATCTTCCATTCTCCTGCCCTCTAAATATAAGTACGAATCTGTCCCGCTTTGGTCGCATACGAAATGACTTTATTTCGATGACTTATCAATTATAATGCCTAAAAGGCGGATATGCAATTTTTACTGATGCAGGGCGAAACAGATATGCTAATCCTAAAGCTAAAACCGGGAAGCCACATGTTGATGCGCCATGTAAGGCAATTATCAGAATCCCCCTGAGGACTGACCATTTAGACACAATCCTGCAACCATCCGCCTGTCCAGCCGGCAGGCGGTTTTCTTGTCTCCCGAAAAGCAGATACAACATTTTTGGCCTGTTTTTTGGGGCGGATCTGGAGCTGCAATGGCAACAAAAAGTGCCGTATATGTGCACAAAACAGACATTTGTCCACCACAGATAACGGCAAAATCCAGGCTGAAAACTGTCGAAAAATCCGTCATTTTCAGGCATAAAACATCCACGCAAAGGACAGTCCGGTCTCTTCAAAACCGCGTGATTGGGCTAGAGTATAAACATTTCTTAACGATTCCAATCCGGCAGCTTTGCTGACTTGCTCTTTCCCCTCCCTTTGGCCCTGTGGACACCGTTGTTGTAGGTAAGAAATATTCCCTGGAAATGTTAGAAAACAAACAGGGAGGCGCTGCCAGCATCCCCCTGTTTCATGCATATATTCTGTTATTTTTGCTGGTAACGGATTGCGTTATGGCGTAAGTTTGCTGCCTGCAAAGTGTTAAAGATGTAGGCCTAAAAATGTAGTGCCCAGGCACCTGGCTTCATGGGTCACTGGGAAAGAGGTTCAGAATCTGGTCACTGGATGTGCAGACAAACAATCCACTGTCCGGGACATAGCAGCAGAGAAGCTTGCCGTGCCTGTCGTACAACAGGACATGCTCTCCGTCAGATGAAATTTTAGCCTTGTATGTGTGGGGCATGCTGTAGACCATTTCCTCAAGGGATATGTCTTCATCCATCTCCGTGTATGTGAACACTTCCAAATCCGGGAATACAAAGAGCGTATGAAGGTCAGACTCCGGTATATAGGGAATATAGCTGTCTTTTATGTATGACAGGAATTTGCCGCCCTGCCTGTAGTGCATGATTACCCGCTTGCAGAACGGGCAGAGCCGGAATTCACTTTCAAAAGGCCCGGACGTATATGTCTTGCAGTCATCATTATGCAGCGGGTCTCTCTCCATCACGAAATCCCACCAGCTTAAGGCCGGATTGTATGCCAAAGCGGCCCGGACATCCTTCTCCAGGCATATATGAAGAAGATCCCGTTCCGGGTCTTCTGTTTCATCCACATATCCGCCGCAGAAACACTGCCATCCGCCCATGTCCCTCTGCCTCCGCTGTCATGTCTGCCCGGTAAATTATAGCCTGCCCTTTCAAAGAAAGCAATACAAAAACCGCCGGCGGTTTGCCGGCGGTTTATGCATATATGATGGGATTGTAGTAATGAACCGGATTAAGATCTGCTGCGGCGGCGGTCCATGTCTGAATCGGGGTCTTCATCGTCATGCACGCAGTGCTTCGTGACGGACCATGCGCATTCGGTCTTTGTGGAGTTGAGAATGCCCTGGAGATAGATGGGGAAATACTCAAGCTCGAAGATGGGGCCGAAGAAGAGAACGGCAATTCTCTCGCGGACTGTTATGCGGCAGTAGACGTCCCTCATCGCTATCATGCACAGCGCCACATAGATGAACATCAGCAGATATATGACGCCAAGCGGCATTACGAACAGAAGCAGAAGCGACCGGAGCCATTCGGGGTCTCCAACCACTCCGTAGTAGATGGAAAGGCCTGCGCCTGTAAGGGCAGTAATGGCCGTCAGGACTATGAAGAACACAAGGGGAACCACGCAGAAGAAATACTCAAACTCGCCTTCGGTGAGCCTGCCGCGCTCTTTGGCGTGCTCTGCGATAAGCTTCTTGTACTTTTTGTCGCACTGGGAGAATCCGGTGAGCCAGCGCACGCGGCGCTCATAGCACTCCTTGTGCTTTGTGGGCTCCTCGGTGTAGAGCCTGGCGTCAGGATAGTACATTGAGGAGAATTCCTTGATGAAGCAGTCCATGCGGAGCTCGTAATCCTCTGTCACTGTCCTGTAAGGCCATCCGCCTATCTCTTCAATGACGCGGCGGCGGATCATCATGCCCTGGCCGCACATGTTCATAGGTATGTTCTTCTTTATGCGGTAGCGGTTGCCGAGGTCGTCAAGCTGGGCGTAAATTAAGCTGGAGCAGTTGGATATGATTGTGCGGTCCTTGCGGGAGCCTAAATTGTTCTTGTTGTCCTTGCGGGACAGGTATATGTCTATGTCGTACTCTAATGCGTTGTTGAGCTCTTCTATATAATTCTCTGTGAGAACGCCGTCCGCGTCCACAATCACGAAGGCGTCATAGGAATCCATCTCTTCCCTGGTGATTCTCTTGAAGTATCCGTCCAGGGCGCCGCCCTTGCAGGTCTGCTCCGGAACCACGAACACTCTGGCGCCGTACCTTTCCGCAATCCGGACCGTGGGGTCATCCTCTTCCTTTACTATGACGTTGACGTCAAAGCAATTCCTGTCATATGTCTGTTTCTCTGTTGATCTGAGAAGGTCTTCTATGACTGCGCTCTCATTCAGCGCGGGGATTATGACGGAGATTCTTCTTTTCTCTGTGGCTATTCTGTGTTCCGGCTTGTAATTTATACTGAAGAACTGCACAAGCTTAGGCAAATAGATAATCAGAGCAAAGACAGCTATTACAGCGTAGCCGATCAGTATCTCATTGACTAACATCCTGTGCCTCCTTTGTCA
>JAJPZA010000076.1 GCA_021204625.1 Clostridia bacterium
ATTGTGTATAAGAGACAGCCACGGACCTATGGGAGGCCCCGGCGGCCCTCATGGACCTATGCCCGGAGATCCTCATTGCGGACCCAGACCGGACGGCCCTCACGGACCCAGACCGGAGGACCCGTACAGAAAGCATCCAGTTCCCTGCGACGCACCGGATGATGCAAAAGCTTCTGAGAAGGTGGCGGAGGATGCGGCTGCATATGAGCCCAGAGCAGAAGAAAAGACTACGGAAGAGAACGGAGCTCCTCACGGACGTCCGTCGTTCCCTCCCCGCCATAATCCTGACAGAAGGCCTCCTCACGGACCTGAGGACAAGCCTTCACGAGGACCCAGACCCGAAGGGCCTGAAGGCAGGCCGCCCCGTCCCGGAGACAGGCCTCATGATCCTCACTGCGGACCCGGACCAGAAGGACCTGACGGAAGACCGCCCCGTCCCGGAGACAGGCCTCCGTTCCCCGGCGGACCCGGACCAGAAGGACCTGACGGAAGACCGCCCCGTCCCGGAGACAGGCCTCCGTTCCCCGGCGGACCCCACGGACCTGAAGACAGGCCGCCGTTCCCCGGCGGACCCCACGGACCTGAAGACAGGCCTCCGTTCCCCGGCGGACCCTGCGGACCTGAAGACAGGCCGCCGTTTCCCGGCGGACCCTGCGGACCTGAAGACAGGCCTCCGTTCCCCGGCGGGCCTCACGGACCTGAAGGTCCGGAAGGACACTGCGGGCCTCACGGACCTCATGGGCCTATGAATGGCAGGATTCATTTCCACACGGCAGAAGATGACAAGGAACTGGACAGGGTATTCCCCAAGCAGCCGTTCGTGCCTGCAGACAATGCGGCCCTTAAAGAGCGCACTGAGCTGATCCTTTCCATACAGTCCAAAGGGCTGGAGACCAGGATAAAGCACACAGGGGCGAAGACGGTGGTTGTAGGCATCTCCGGAGGCCTTGACTCATCCCTTGCGATCCTTGTGGCCGTCCGCACGATGAAGGCTCTCGGAAGGCCCATGACGGACATCCTTGCGGTTACAATGCCGGGCATGGGAACGACAAGCAAGACCAAGAGCAATGCCGTGCGTCTTGCGGAAGAGCTTGGGGCAACGGTCAGGGAAGTGCCCATCGGCGATATGGTGCGCCAGCATTTCAAGGACATAGGCCAGGATGAAAACACCCATGACGTGACGTACGAGAACGCCCAGGCGCGCATCCGCACCCTGATTCTCATGGACCTTGCCAACAAGACCGGCGGCCTGGTTCTGGGAACAGGAGACCTTTCGGAGCTTGCCCTCGGATGGTCCACGTACAACGGAGACCATATGTCCATGTACGCAGTGAACTGCTCCGTGCCCAAGACGCTTGTAAAGCATCTCATCCGCTACGAAGCCGGAATCTTAGGCGGAGAGGCAGAGAAGATACTTCTGGACATCCTTTCCACGGAAATCTCCCCGGAGCTTCTTCCCCCGGACGAGAAGGGCAACATCCAGCAGAAGACCGAAGACCTCGTAGGCCCGTACATCCTTCATGACTTCTTCCTGTATTACGCAGTGCGCTGGGGCTTCGAGCCTTCCAAGGTGAAGTTCCTTGCGCTGAAGACCTTTGAAGGGGATTACGGCGAGGAGACCATAGACAAGTGGCTTAAGAATTTCTACAGGAGATTCTTCTCCAACCAGTTCAAGCGCTCCTGCATCCCGGACGGAGTGAAGGTAGGCTCTGTGGCCCTGTCTCCAAGAGGAGACTGGCGCATGCCTTCGGACGGCGTGAACGGCCTCTGGATGGATGACATGAAATGACGCCCGCAGAAGCAGGTGAGGAGTGCAAAAATACAGAGATATATTCCAGGGCGCATGGAATCCATGCGCCTTTGCCGTACCTGCAGCCGGATGAGACTGGTTCTGCGCCTGTGTGGAATAACAGCTTTTTTCCAGGCCCGGAAAGCGTCCGGAATCGGATTATGGCAGGTTGAGGGGATGCGTGAGTTATCTACAGATGTGGATAACTTGTGGATTATGTGGAATTGATGCATCTTTGCACAGATTGCAATAATTATACTGACAGCTGCAACATACGGAATAAGGCCTCCGGACAGGGGATTATGCCGCCGCAGGCATGGTGAAAAAGCGGAAAATATATGAGATACCGGGGTTGCACAGTATTCGCACATTGCGTTCCGTATGATTTATCCACAATTTGACTGAATGTTTATGTCAAAAAATTGACTTTTGACTTATTGGGTTGTAAAATATCTATTGAGCATAATATGCGCACAAAGCAAAGGCTTTTGAGCCGAAGCTTTTTGAATAGCGTCAGGAGGCTAAAATGACTTTACCAGCATTTAGCAGCCTGTTTCTTGCAATTTCCGGCGGAGCATGCGCTGGCATCGCAATCGCATGTGCGGTTGTGTGCCTCGTCGTCGGATGTATAGTTGGATATTTTTTTAATGGAAAGCAAACGGACAAAAAGTTAGGAACCGTTTCCGAACGCACTAAAAAAATGATTGACGAAGCGTCAGTCGAATGCAAAGCGATGAAAAAGGACGCTTTGCTGGAGGTAAAGGAACAGGATCTGCAGCGCAGAGCAGAATTTGACAACGAAAGCAAACAGAAGAGAGCAGAACTTTCCAGGCAGGAGAACAGGCTCAATCAGAGAGAGGACGTCCTCAACAAGAAAGAGGATTCCCTTATGAAGCAGAGCAACGTTATAGACCAGCAGAAGAAGGATCTGCAAAGGCGTGAGAAGGATATCAATGCCACGCAGGAAAAGGTCAACAAGCAGCATGAGCTCATGCTTGCAGAGCTCGAGAGGGTTGCCCAGCTCACCAGCGACGAGGCCAAGAAGCTTCTCACAGATCAGATACTTGACGAGACCAGGCATGAAACCGCAAAGCAGGTAAGGCAGATTGAGCAGGATGCCAAGGACGAGGCGGACAGGGAGGCGAAGAACATAATAGCTCTTGCCATCCAGAGATGCGCCTCCGACCAGGCTTCGGACATCACCGTATCGGTCGTTTCCCTTCCCAGCGATGACATGAAGGCGCGCCTGATAGGCCGCGAGGGCAGAAACATCAGGGCCATCGAAAACGCCACGGGAATCGAGCTCATCGTGGATGACACCCCCGAGGTTGTCATTGTGTCAGGCTTCGATCCGGTCCGCAGGGAGATTGCCAGGCTGTCGCTTGAAAGGCTTATCTCAGACGGAAGAATCCATCCCGCAAAAATCGAGGAGACCGTCGAGAAGGTCAAGAAGGAACTTGACCAGGAGATCAAGCAGGCAGGCGAGAGCGCAATGTTCGAGGTCGGAATCTTCGGGCTTCATCCGGAGGTCATCAAGCTTATCGGCCGTCTCAAGTACAGGACCAGCTACGGGCAGAACGTGTACAAGCACTCCATAGAGGTTGCCCAGCTCGCAGGCCTCATGGCCCAGGAGCTCGGAGTGGACGTCACACTCGCAAAGCGCATGGGACTGCTGCATGATATCGGCAAGGCTGTGGACTTCGACCAGGAAGGCACCCACATGCAGATAGGCGCGGACCTTGCGAAGAAGTACAGGGAAAACCAGCTCGTGGTAAATGCCATCCTATCACATCACGGGGATGTGGAGCCCAAGAGCATAGAGGCTGTTCTGGTGGCCGCCGCGGATGCCATCTCGGGAGCCCGTCCCGGAGCAAGGCGCGAGACCGGAACGAATTACGTCAAGCGTCTTGAGAAGCTCGAGGAAATCGCCAACAGCTTCGCAGGCGTTGACAAGAGTTACGCCATCCAGGCCGGACGCGAGATTCGAGTGATAGTGAAGCCGGATCAGATAGACGACGCCCAGGCTCTCTTCCTTGCCAAAGACATAGCAAAGAAGATAGAGAACGAGCTCGAATACCCCGGACAGATAAAGGTCAATGTGATCCGCGAGTTCAGGGCAAGCGAATACGCAAAGTAACCCGGCATAGAAAACTAGACAACAGGCCCGGCCGAATCCCGGCCGGGTTTTTGTTCGGACTGCTAAGAAACAAATGTTTCTTAACAAATCCGTTCA
>JAJPZA010000163.1 GCA_021204625.1 Clostridia bacterium
GACCCGCAATAGTCTTTGGATCCTTCCGGTCATTCTTACCCTGATTGTTATCATCTGTATTTTGCGGGGCTCGGTGGTCTTAGGGGCGTTTCTCAGCGGCCTGAATGCAGAGCCAGCGGCCGCTTGAAAAGACACTGTTTTTCAAGCGCTGAGCCGCAGCTTGTTTTTTACCTCTGCTTCGGTTATTGAAAAGAACCATTTTCACTGGTACAAGCGTTCAGCACGACCCTTTCTCACCGCACCCTGTGTTACAAGATGGTTGCCATCATCTTCAGTTCATCATGACACAGGTACCTGTGAAAGGGTTGGATGGAGTCATCTTTGCAGACAATATAAATGAGGGTGGTGCATTGCTGCATCGCCCTCATTTCAAGAAGTGCCGTTTGCTGTTGTCTGAGCAAGTACTTACGTCTCTTTCGGCTGAATAACCACGGTGTAGTTTTTTGTTGCCCGTTTCAAGATGGCGTTGGCAGATACCTCGTCATTAAGAATCATGGAAGCCCAGCTCTTGGGTTCCCTCTGAGAACATATGATCATACTCTTGGCAAGTTCGCTGCGTCTCTCCAGGACTTCATGAAGAACCTTCACTTCACGTTCATCGCCAATGGTATGGAGCAGGAAGTCGTCCAAAATCAGCAGATCCACGGTGGCAAGCGTTTTCACCCTGTTCTGGTATCGCTTGAAATTTTCTTTTTTCAGGGCAACCAATTCTTCCATCATATTCTCACAGTGATAGTAGATGACACGACATTTTTCACATGCACGAAGTCCCAATGCCTTTGCAAGGTACGTTTTGCCGCTGTCAGACGGGCCAAGGATACACACATTGTCGCCGTTGCGGATAAAATCAAGAGAGGCAAGTGCTGGTGTCACTCCTTCAGGTAGATACGCCCTTTTCCTGGAGTCAACACAGTTTTCTACTTCTGCGGATGACCCGAGAAGATGCGCATTTTTCAGTCGGTTGCCAAGTCTCCTTGTCATTGACGCACTGTACTGTGGTTCTACGATCTCCTCCAGAAGGGTCAGTTTGTCCATTTCCAGGAAGTTCTTGGAATGGTACAGCGCATCCAGGGAAGATGCCATGACCGGCAGACCGAGTTCCTGCAGTTGGTCAATCACGTAACTCATTTTTTCGTTTCTGTACATTTGCTTTTGTCCCCACTTTCGCCGTGATTGAGTAGGTCCTGACTTCGGGACAGGAGTGCCTCAACATCCATGTGTCCCTGTCCCATAACGTAGGCCCCGCGATTGCGTTCTTCATTCACCTTTGTATTGTAGGCATCCCTTCCCATTTCCTCGGCCACTGCGTCAATAGTAGTCTTTACGTACGTGTAGGTGGGTTTGCCCGCTTCAACTGCCTCACGGCAACATTCCTCCAGTACACGCCGACTATATTTCTTGGTAAAGCCAAGGATTCCTACACACTGGCGGTATGTTTGTACCTCCAGCCAGCGGCTTTTCAGCACATGCGAGATTACTTCTACCGTGTTTGGGCCAATAGTCATGGCTCTCTGAATAAAATAAGGGCCATTCCACGCAGAGATATCCTTATAATTCTCAGGCAGGTGATCCGGATTCGTTTGCCACTGCCCCTTACTCGTGGCACGGGGCCATTCGCAGATAAACTCACCGGCCTGTGAATATATTTTGACCCGTGTCTCGGTAGCTCGAATGGTTACCGTTTTATGCAGGTAGGCCTTATCTACACTGTAGTAAGCGTTGTCAAAGCGGATGTGAAAGTCATTGGAGACCTTTGCCACAGCCCGCTGCATGTAATGGTAGGGTTCCTCAGGCAGGGGAAGCAACTCCTCCCGTTCTTCGCCCCAATAATAGATCCGGCTATGCTCCCTGTTTTTTAAGGGAGAAGCGTTCAGCTCCTTCAGGAGCGTCCAAAGGTCATCATTAAATTGATTAATGTCAAAATACTGGCGTTCCTCCAATGTAAGGAGAATGCCGCTCTCCAGAATTCCCACGGCCCGTTCCACAGAACTCTTGTAGCGCGGTTTCTTCACTTTGGCCGGAATAATCACCGTGTGATTGTGCTCTGCCCACTCGTTGTAATCTTTGTTCAGTTCCGGATCAATCCAATCTTTATTTGTGATTACCCCCTGCTTGCAATTGTCGCACACGACCAAGGCAGGAACCCCGCCAAACTGCTGCAGAGCACGGTTATTCACCTCAATCCACTGGGGAGTCTTAGTGGATGTCATCCCTTCAGCGTAGATGTACTGCGAATAAGCCAAAACAGCTACGAATACGACGACCTCAACTTTACTTCCCGTTACCCGGTCGGTGAGTGAAAGAGTTTTACCGGCGAAATCGACCTCCATGGACTGGCCAGGAGTCGCCTCTATATGCGTGCTTGTATTATTTTCATCGCACCATTTTCGGTACAGGAAGCAGAATTGCCGGTACTGGTAGTATTTCTTGTCTTCGTCCCGGCACCGTCTGACATATCGATTCCACAAATAACTCAGCGTCATGTTTTTTCTGGATTCCATCTGGAAAGCAACCTTTTCAAAGTCGGGCAGTTCATAACTCTGGTTGCGCTTGCCATCACCCGGCACGCATCCGTAAACCAGTTCGGCAATCCCGTAATTGGTTATCCCCTCCGGAAGAGGGAAGGTCAGCTTGTCACAGCGCCGGAATGCATTCAAAAAGTCATTTACGCCGGATTTGCTGGCCCCGACATCCTCAGCAATACCCCTGCCGTCCATGTGCAGGACATAACTGTCAATCAGAATTTTCTTGTAATCCAGCATGCTGTACCTCCTACCACCTCTCTCGAATTGTGAGACCTTCAAGCGGCAGATTAGGAAATCCGACAAGGTAATACCTGTTACCGTCATGTTCAATGCTTGTTTCTGCCCAGCGGTGAGTACCGTACTGGTCGCAAACTTTCGCTTCCAGGCAATCTCCGCAGGAAAACTCGCGAAGGGTCTGGTTGCCGGCAAAGTACCCGTATCGCTTGTTTGGAAGCTGGATCAGGGAATATTCCCCATGAGTAGGACGCTGGAGATACCGGAACTCCCGGTCTACCACCATCAGCTTTCCCATCATCCATTCTGCCTCTTCACGGATAAAGTGGTCCTCAGACTCGTCCGGAAGATGGCCTACCTCATCGGTCATACATTCATACACAAGAAAACCAGTCTCCTCAAGCAGCAGTCTGGTACTCTGGCAGATGCGTCCGATTTGGCAAAATACGTCATCAATCGTCATTGCATTTCCCCCTTTTTACTAGATATAGGGAGATTATAGCGATGAAAGTGGTTGCCATCCAGACTATCCTATGTTGTTGACAGCATAAAGCTGATTGAGTGTCTGGCGGACCTGCATAAACTGCATGGAAAAGGCATTCAGACATGGTGCGATCAATTTATCCTCAAGTGTTTTCCCAATTGACAGCAGGCGCCGTTCCCAGTTCTCCTTATACTGGTGAATAACATGTTTGACGTCGTTGTCAAAGAGAAGCAGATTCCTGTCCAGAACCGGTGCTGCAGACTGGCCCTTGGCCGCGCATCGCAGAATATCCTGCTGGTCGGCGAGGGGAATCTGGGAATATGGAACTATTTCTGAAAACATGATGGCGTGGGTCTTGTGACAATGCTTACAGTAGACTCGTTGAATCACCAGCACGAAGAGGGCCCCTCTATACCGCACTTTACGAGTGTAGTGTCCGTATTTAATCAAACAGCCAGTGCAGCCGCAGGTGCACTCTATCTCGTCCAACGGCAGGGCATTTACCATAGCATTATATTTTTCCTGTGAGAAATCGTTGCATTCATTCGTGAAAACTGTTATCATAACGAAAGTTACCGGCCGGGGATTTCCCGGTATGTGTGACGAGCAGAGACAGGATCGGCTTTCGCAGGGCACGGATCCTGTCTCATTTTTTAATTGGACGCTTCCTATGATAACACAAACAGGTGCATCCATAAATATATAAATGTAAGTAAATGGATATTTCAGCTTTTTCATCCCGAGATGCCAATTC
>JAJPZA010000016.1 GCA_021204625.1 Clostridia bacterium
ACCATTTTATATTCAAATAAATAGTGGTGTGCTAGTAAAAAACCGGGAAGTAAGGATAATTATGTAAGGGTTAGTGATTCTGCCCTCGCAGATATCATCCGCATACAGTACATTTAAAGGAGTTAATATTATGAGTGGCAAGCGCTACATTAAGGCCATAACATCGTACCAGGTACAGCGTCATACAGTCCGCATGGCCAGTCCCAGGCATATACTGACACTGGAGGCAGCGCTTTCAGAAGATGATAAGCGTCACGTGTTTCACCTTGCAGACAAGGTGCGCAGGTGTGGAAACGATATGACGGCTGACATGATGAAGGTCTATTGGCAGCTCGTAGATACGGAAGAGTACAGCGGTCTCATGAAGGCTTATGGCAAGGCTATAGAGGCAGAGGATGCAGTTCTTAAGAAGGAGCTGGGTGCCAAGCTTAAGGCAATGCAGGAGCAGCACAATGTTACGTGGAGCTTCTGCTGGCATAAGGCGCTTGAGTATGCACGCACATACGATATACGCACTGCTTTTACCCTTTCCAGGGCTGAAGAGATATGGTCCGGGATGGAGAAGCTTCTTTACTCCGGCGGGAAAAAGCTTCATTTCAAGGGGAAGGGAGATCTTTCTCTTATCAGAGGACAGACGATAAGAAATGGCATCGCTATCCATCCGAACGAAAACGGCAGTCTGCGGTTCCAGCTCGGCAAGCTTCATTTTACCAACATCGTCAAGCCGGAAGACAAGTTCATCAACGATGAAACGGCTGCAATCTGGAGTTACCTTCAGGATCCGGAATCTAACGACAGGCACGCTGTTGAAGCTTATCTGAGGGACGGCACGCTTACAGACACTTACCGCCCCTGCTATGCCGCACTGAAGTGCGTCAAGATCAAGGGGAAGCTCAGGGTCTATATCCTTGTCACCGTAGAAGGCAAGCCCATGAGAAAGTACCGAAAGGCACGTGACTCCAACGGAAATGTCTTGTATGATTCCAACGGGGAACCCATATATGTCCCGAGGCACACATACGGCACCGGAAGGGTCGGTGTGGATATAGGAACACAGACCATCGCTTATACCTCGAAGGGAGAGGTAAACATAAAGAACCTTGCGGAGCGCGGAGATTCCATCAAGCACCGTGAAGCGGAAGAGAGGCGCCTGAGGAGGGCCATGGACCGTTCAATGAGAGCAATGAATCCGGATAATTACAATCCGGACGGCACCGTCAAGAAGGGGATGAAGACATGGATCCGTTCCAAGCGATACATGAAGCTTTGGGGCAAGCTCAAGGAACTCAGCAGGATTGCTGCCGAGAACAGGCACTATGCCATCAACGAAGATGTTAATCATCTTAGGGAACTTGGCGATGAGCTTATCACTGAGTCCGAAAATGCGGATAAGGTGAGAAGGAAGGCCAAGCCGCAGACCAAGGAGGAGCTTGCAGATCCTCATGTAAAGAACAGGAACCGCAAGCGCTGTGGCAGGTCTGTTCAGAACCGTTGTCCCGGATACTTCCAGGAAAAGGCAAAGCAGGTATTTGCAAGTACCGGCGGGAGATACGTTGTTGTGCCTGCAGGATTCCGTGCAAGCCAGTATGATCACATAGCGGATACATACAGCAAGAAGCCGGTGTCTCATCGCAAGCGCACTCTCGGAGATGGGTCAGAAGTGCAGAGGGACATGTATTCCTCGTTTCTCCTGTCAAATGCAGATGACTCATACACATCCATTGACAGGGATGCATGCATGAAGAACTTCCAGGATTTCTACCGGAAGGAGCAGGCCAGGATCATGGAGATTCAGAAGTCTGGCAGGAAGGTGATGAACTCCGGAATCCGCACCTATCGGAAGTCCCATACAAGAAAGAGCGCATAGCTTTTGCAGCAACATAACATGTAAACTCGTTTTGGGTTTATAACACCAATCAGCTTTATCAACCAAACAACTTTATGCTTCAGAGAGCATGATTCAGCAAGCAATTGCTTCACAGGGCGTTGGACTTAGCGTCCTTTCCCTTCGGGGAAGAATGCACACAGTAATGTGTCCGTTGGGATGCATGTGCATATCCGTTGCTACTAGGTACTGTCTCTTGCTATAGACCTTTTGCCAGGCAAAGGAGATGTAAGTAATTGACAGGTGCCCCGTCAACGGAACCGCCATATATGGCGATAAGTCGGGCCGGCGAATTTTGTATTTTGGGCCAATAAGAGAAGGAGATGAACTTGGGGAGTCGCCCCGGAAAGTAATCCCACAAAAGGAACAGTGTTTAACTGTTTAAAAATGGAAAATACAACATATATAACCATTTATCGGTTTATAGCAATCAGCTTTTATGCTTAAATGAAGCATACTGATATGGAAGCAAGGAGTTGCTTCACAGGACGTTGGACTTAGCGTCCTTTCCCTTCGGGGAAAAATGCGCACGCTAATGTTGTCCCATAGGATACATGTGCGTATCCATTGCTCCTTGGTACCGTCTCTTGCTGAAGTCCTTTTTGCCATGGCAATGGGGATGTGCGTAATTGACAGGTGCCCCGTCAATGGAACTGCCATATATGGCAATAAGTCGGGCGGGAGAATTTTGTGTTTTCGGCAATGAGAGTAGAAGATGAACTCTAAGGGTTGTCCCAGTAAGTAATCCCACAAAAGGAACTGTGCTTAACTGTTTCCTCTAATGTATAAACCATTTTTGGTTAATAACAGCTAGCTATATGCTTTAATAAAGCATAGCGATATGGGAGCAAGCAGTTGCTTCACAGGACGTTGGACTTAGCGTCCTTTCCATTCGGGAAGAATGTGCGTATTATAGTGTCCGATAGGGTGCCTGTGCGTATCCGTTGCTCCTGGGATACCATCTTTTGCCAAAGTCCTTTTTGCCCCGGCAAGAAGCGATGCTCGCAAATGAAAAATGCCTTGCCAACGGAAAAGAAACCGTCATGCTTGCATGGCGTAGCCCGTGGGGCATTTAGGAGTTTTTAATGGTTCATGTATACCCACATTACTTCAACATGTGAAAAAATCGTTGCTAAGCATAAAGGCCATGGACTTGTTTCCATGGCTTTTTGCATGCCAAAAATTTGTAATGACGGGCCATATATCTGCAATATCCGGAGGAAAGAAAATGGTACCATAGACAGCGTGGGAGAGTTTTGCCGCTCCTGCGCAACATGCATATTAAAGTCCTTCAGGCAGGCTTAAGACGGGCGGATGAGGAGAGGGATGGAATAGATTCGGAGGAAAAATATTATGGGCGCTGGCATAATCGCCGTCATTGTAATCTGCTCAGTCATCGTGGCGGCTCTTCTTGTGGTCATCATAGGATATGCCGCTTTGTACTTTAACAACTGCAACAAGGTAAGGCCGGAGACCATAGACAATCCTACGGGATTCGTAAAGGCATACGGCAACAACCTCTATGACGGAGACGGCAGGATCCTTGTCCTCAAGGGTGTGAACCTTGGCAACTGGTTCGTCCAGGAAGGCTGGATGAGATTAAGCTCCGTGGAGGGCTTTGAGACCGGAGAGTACACACAGCAGAGGGGGATTGACGCAATGGCTGTAAACCACAACGTCACCTCAGAGCAGGCTGAGGAGCTGGACAAAATCTATATGGACAATTTCATCCGGGAGACGGACTTCGCCAACATAAAGGCCCTGGGTATGAACTGCGTCCGCCTGCCGTTCACGTACAGGAACATAGCAGACATGGAGGCAAACACCACAGAGGAGTCTTTCCATTATCTGGACTGGGCCCTGGACATGTGTGAAAAATTCGGCTTGTTCGCGATAGTGGACCTTCACGGAGCATACGGCTCACAGAACATGGACCATCATTCAGGGGATGACATCCAGTTCAACCTGTATTGCAACGACCACAATGAGGAGCTTACCATAAAGCTCTGGAAGACCATAGCGGCCCGGTACAAGGACCGCAAGTGCGTGGCGGCATACGATCTTCTGAATGAGCCCAGGAAGGCAAAGCACAAGTTCGGCGGCAAGGTCACCTTTGACTTCTATGACGGCCTGTACAAGGCCGTCCGTGAAGTGGATACCAGCCATATGATCATGATGGAGTGCTTCACGTTCCCTTCCACGGCGCCTGCCTCCAGCATTACAACTGGGAGAACATCTGCCTCGAATACTACATATACAATTACACTCCCCTCACGCAGAAGCAGTGTGTCGGTTTCTATAACGCCTGCCACAACTTCAAGGGCTTCTGCGTACCGGTTTACATCGATGAGTTCACTGTCTTTGGCAAAGAAGCCAAGTGGGAGGAGACCTTCAATGCAATGGAGCATTACGGCTGGTCCTACACCTCCTGGACCTATAAATGCAACCGGCACATGTACATAGAAAAAAATCCCGCATGGCACTGGGGCCTGTACATAGAGGACAAGCAGCCCGTGAACCCTGTACACCGCAACATATAATGAAATCATGGAGATGTACACGACAGGTGTGCCCACGGAAAAAACCCAAGAACTGTTGCCCTGGATGCCTTTGAGCACCATCTGGGCTCCAAGGCAGAGATATAACAGACTGATGTAAAACCAATCCCCGAATAAAGCAAAGCCCTGCAGGCATGCAGCCTGCAGGGCTTTGATTGTGCAAAGTTTTGGCGCAGACGGGTTAAGCCCCGTACAGACCGCAAAAAATGCGGCCATCAGCGCAGTCAAGACATGGCTCATGGCGCATGGCCGAAAGAAACCGCGCCGGCCTGCAGCCCCTAAGGCTGATACCGCGCACAAGCCGCTCATATAGCACTCATACAGCACCCGGACTGCAGGTTCCCGCCGGGAACCCCGGCCGGAAGCAAGGGCCGCAGTCCCGGCCAGCAAAGGACTGTCTTATGTTAAGGTCCCGGCGCATGCGGTTCAGCAAGACAGGCCATGGAAGCGCCCCTGCAGGCATATCCTGCATTCAAGCCGTATCATCCGTCACGGAAAAAAGCTGTGAACCTTCACAATCGCTGTTTTGACTCTGTGGATGTCTCTGTCTCCTGAGCAGCATCCTGCACCGCAGGCTTCTTTCCAGGGTCTCCCGGCGGCGCACCGGAGGAGGAGCCGGGCGGCTGCAAAAGCTTTGGCTTTCGGTGCCAGTCCTCGAATCTGTTCACTATGTAGATCCCCGCGCAGACTATTATGAGGGCCGTGATGTTGAAGGGTGAGAAAAGTATGTCCCACTCCGTGAGAATGAGGGCGGAGAACAGGGCGGAGAAGACCGGGTCCAGGCTCTT
The DNA here is from genome assembly GCA_021204625.1 of Clostridia bacterium. Classification (GTDB taxonomy): domain Bacteria; phylum Bacillota; class Clostridia; order Christensenellales; family Borkfalkiaceae; genus Coproplasma. The sequence continues at coordinate 5,232 of JAJPZA010000016.1, forward strand.
GTATATGGCAACCTTGGACACCGTGCAGTATTTGAGAAGATACCCCTGGAGGGTGAAGGTGCTGGCGGATATGAGGGCGAGGAAGATGAGAATGAAGATGGCGCCTATGTCCGCAACCGGAATTTCGCCTCCGGCAATTAGCCCGGCGGCAACAAGCACGACACCGCCTAAAAGGAACTGGTATCCGTACAGGACGGCCGGATCCTCATGCCTTGCAAAGACCCTTGTAACGGCCGCGGCAAGCGCGGAGAACACGGCGGAGAACAGCAGGAAGCCCTCTCCCTGGAGAGTAAAGGTGAAGGAGAACTCGCCGCCTGCGTTTATGAGTATGACCCCGCCGAATCCCAGGATGCAGCCCAAAAGCTTTATCCAGGTGAACTTCTCCGTGCGGAACAGAAAGCATGCCGCAAGGATAGTGAAGAAGACGGCCGTGCCGCCCATTATGGAGGACTTCACGCCGCTCACGTATGCAAGGCCTATGTAATAGAAGATGTAGTGGGCAATGGTCTCAAATACGGACAGGACCCCCACGCGCCACCAGTTCTTTGCCTTGGGGTACACGAATTTCCTGCGTATAGCGGATGTCACGGCAATGACCAGAATCCCGGCCATTACGAACCTCAGCCCGGCGAAAAGGATGAGGGAGCCCGGGTTGTCCGTGTCCAGCTCAAAGAGGGAGTAGCAGGTCTTTATCAGGGGAGCGGTGGTGCCCCAGAGCACGCAGCAAAAGAGCGACCCTGCGCAGATCACCCAGTTTTTGGAGAAGAACTTCTCCGGATCAAACTTTCTAGCCCTTGTGCCCATGCTTTGAATTATACCAGCCAGCAGACGGCAAAACAAGCAAAAACGCCGTCCAACGGGCGGCGTTAAACGGGACATTTTCCCGTTCCCTACTGTCTTGCATGAAAAAAGAACATGCCTTCAGCGATAAAGCTTTGTGGAAGTTAATCCCCAGACACATGATGCAAAGCATCCAGACAGGTCATGCATGTTCTTTATAAAAATAAAGGATGAAGCCAGACGCCAAATCATTCATAAAATGATACGCCCCTATGTTAAGACCTGCGACAAGACGCTATACATCAAGGCAGTCATACAACATCCTTTACATTCAGCAGTATAACGGATTTTAGCCTGTTTGTCAATTTACAGCGATGAAAAAATCAGCTGATCAATGTTAATTTGCCGGTTTGACTGTCGAGGCAACCAAAAAACAATACAAATCCGGAAATAAAAATGCAGTGGCTTATTAGGTCACTGCTCTGGACTTTACCAGCACCGCTCTATTTCTTCTGCGATGAATAAGCTTGACTAGTATGCCGCCTATTTTCTCGTGCTCTGGCATAGAAATATCTTGCTTCAATGGCATAAATATAGCCTTCAGGCGGACGTGTGTCAATTGTTTTCACTCAAAATCATGCATTCCTGAAGTGAAAAAGCAAATCCCAGTCTGACGGCACTGGTACAATCATCCGGTATATGCGTCCTCCGGGCCGTTGGAAAAGTCATGCTTTGAGAGCCATTCCGCTTCTTCATCCGTTTCCGGGTCAAACCTCGGGGAAACCACCCTGTTGTCCATGCCCGCCGCGAGCCAGTACAGAACGCTGGTGCCCTTTTTGGAAAGGTCCAGAAATTTTAGGCCCGTGGTGTCCAGCGTGTACTTGTTCATATACCCGTCCCTGCCGTCCGTCACGGCCCATTCCCGGGCATACCCTTTTTTTGTTGTGCAGTACAGGCCCTTTCCGAAGTCTCTGTCCGCGCTGCCGTATCCGGGCTGCGGCGTCTCCAGCACGGCCTTGGACCCGTGGTACAGAGGAAACCGGGCCAGATCCTCGCTGTACTTCATTATCTCATGCAGAGTCTTGTCCATGAAATTCTCTGAATCATCCAATGCCCCGCATGTCCCGGGGTCCGAAAGCTCCGTCATGATCATATCCTCTTATATATGCAGGCGGCCCGCAACAGGCCCCTTCTCTTTATGTGGTAATGCAGACTATACCAAAGGCCGGGCGGGAATACAAGACAGTAAAACCGCAAATGCAGTAAATATTTTCCAAGGGACGGAGGCGGAGCGGGAGGAAGAAATTTTGTGCAAAAAGATTGTGCACTTTGCTAGAATTATAATTAGAATAATTCTAAAATTTAGTTGACTTAGCGTTTGGGGAGTGCTATATTATAGCCAGTACAACAGAGAAGGCAGGCGCTGCCATGGCAGATTACAGGAACAGGATACTGGACATAGTGCTGGGCTCTGAAGACCATCCCACTGCAGACGACGTATATGTCACGCTTAGAAGAGGCGGAACCAAAGTTGCGCTTGCCACCGTGTACAATAATCTGAACGCACTGTGCGACGAGGGGCTGATAAGGAAGGTCAGCGTGGACGGCAAGTCCGAGCACTATGACAAGCCCACGAAGCACGACCACATAGTGTGCAGGGTCTGCGGCAAGTTTGCAGACATACAGCTTGAGGACTTGACTAAAAAGTTCTCGGAGGAGTCCGGACTGGACATAGAGGGGTATGACTTGAAGCTCATCTATGTATGCCCGGAGTGCCGGCAAAAGCGACAGACAACATAAGTGCGCATACGGGAGCACTCTATATTCCCCGTAAATTCAACTGACAGGAGAACGCATATGAGAAGCATCGCTAAACTTGAGCTTCAGTACGCACACCGTTTCTATGGTTTCAGAGGAGAGGCCCGCTATCTCCACGGACACAGCGGCATCCTCACGATTGAAGTGGAAGACACCATCAATGACGGCGTCAACATGGTATTCCCTTGCAATGAGATCCAGAAGACCGCATGGGATGTCTTAAGGAATTTCGATCACGCCCTAGTTCTGCGCGAGGACGACCCCCTTCTTCCGGCAATTCTTGACGTATATGAGAAGGAAGGAATCCGCTACGGTACGCCTACCAACAAGATGAAGGGACCGGCTTTCAAGACAGAGCTCGCCACAGCTTATCCCGAGTGCCGCCTTGTAGTGACCAAGGAGACCATGACGGTGGAAGGCTTCATCAAGATCGTATATGACCTTCTCAAGGACAAGCTCAACATCGCCAAGATCACATTCGTGAGCGGCGTGAACACCGCTTCCGCGGAATTCCCCGTATCCGGCACCATAGACCGCTGCCCTCTCTGCGGCATCGCAATGGTAGACGGCGTCTGCCCCAAGTGCGGATACAAGGAGAAGAAGTAATCCCTTCTTCCGGCCGCAGCCTCAAAAGGGCTGCACTCAAACCGCAGTCTCAAAAGGGCTGCACCTAAAACGCAGCCTCACGGCTGCAGACAACAACACAGCAAACAATTGACACCATAAAGACTTGACTTCAGTGCGGAGCCCCATCCCGGAGCCCCGCATTGTTGTTGGCAAAATATCCCGGAGCGGAACGCTCCGGGATATGCTTTAACTAATCTGTTTTTTTCTGCCCGTCTGCAATATCTGTCGTGTCATTTTGCAGGCTGTCTGCAGGCTCTGTATGTGCTTGCTCCTGTACGTTTTCCGGCGGATCAGGAGGAGGGGAATCTGCTTCCATCGGAGGAGTGTCCGGAGGGTCCTCAGAAGTGGGATATGCGCCGCCCTGTTCCATGTACGCGGGGTCATACATGCCGTACGGTTCATCCGCGGGATTGTGTTCTTCTTCCGTCCCGGGAATCTTTTTGCGCTTCTCGCCGTACTTGTTGATGATGAATATTCCTGCGCATACCAGGAGGAGTGCCACAAGTGTCATGGGGGAGAGGAGCTGCTCCGATTCGCCCAGGATTATGGCGGAAAACAGAGCGCCGAAGAGCGGGTTGGTGCTCTTGTACACGGCCACCTTTGAGACGGGGTTGTACATGATGAGGAACCCCTGCAGGGTAAAGGCGCACGCGGATATAAATGCCAGATAGATGAGCATGAAGACAGCGCCCACAGAGACAGTGCCAAGTGTCCCGCCTGCAGCTCCGCCAATCACCATTAATATAATGCCCCCTAAAAGGAACTGGTATCCGGACAGAACGGCCGGATCTTCCTTCTTGGAGAATATCTTCACAAAGCCGGCGGCTATGGCTCCGGCAAGGCCTGAGAAGATAATGAAGCCCTCACCCGTGAGGGTGAAGTCGAAGGTGAACTCCCCGCCGAGGTTTATAAGGATCACGCCGCCGAACCCCAGGATGCATCCTGCGAGCTTCACGAGGTTGAACTTTTCCGTGCGGAACAGAAAGCATGCGGCGAGTATTGTGAAGAACACGCCAAGGCCGTTCAATACGGATGATTTAACCCCGGATATGTTGGAAAGACCAATGTAAAAGAAGATGTACTGGGCCACCGTCTGGAAGACAGACAGAACCCCGACGCGCCACAGATTTTTTGCCTTGGGATACACGAACCTTCTGCGTATTATGCTGTACACGCAGATAACCATGACCCCGGCCAAGGCGAAGCGCATGCCGGCAAAGAGCAGGAGTGAGGACCATGAAGAGGAGTCTATGCCGAACAGGTTGTACCCTATCTTCACGCACGGAAAAGCGCTGCCCCACAAAAGGCAGCATATTATAGCTCCAACGCATACAACCCAGCCTTTGGAGAAGAACTTCTCTGGGGTAAGCTTTTCCTTTTCCGTCTCGCTCATACCCTCGTATTATACAATATGCCCGGCCTCTTTGGCAAACCATATTGGCCCCTCCCGGAGAGGGAGGGCAAAATGAAACACACTCACTAAGAAGTGCGCATTATTTTAAGCGCATAGTCTTCCTGTAAGCCGGGATTGCCGGAATCACCATATTTCAAAGCAGGTCACTGGCCCAAAATGCCCGCATATGTGCCGCGGACGGGCTAAAATGATGGGCAGTGGCTGTTAAATGGCGCGGCTTGAAAAAATGCCCGGGGCATAGCCCCGGGCGCCCTGTCTTCGTATAGCACACACGAAGTGGAATTGCACACTTAGGAATGAATTACTCCTCTATAAGGGACTTTCCTGTCATCTCCGGAGGGATGGGAAGGCCCATGAGAGTGAGGAGCGTAGGGCAGAGGTCTGCGAGTATTCCGTCCTTGCGGAGGGTTACGTGGCGGTACTTCTCTTCTGCGGAAATGAGAACCACAGGAACTGGGTTCGTGGTGTGGGCGGTGAAGGGATGGCCCTGCTCGTCCAGGAGCTTGTCCGCGTTTCCGTGGTCTGCGGTGAGAATCACGGTGCCGCCCATGGAGAGGATCTTGTCTATGACCTTCTTGACGCACTCGTCCACGACGCCAACGGCCTTCACAACGGCCGGTATGATTGCCGTGTGGCCTACCATGTCGCAGTTCGCAAAGTTGAGAATCATTACGTCATAGTTGCCGGTATCCAGCTCCTCCAGTGCCTTGGCCGTGACAAGGTATGCGCTCATCTCGGGCTGGAGGTCATAGGTGGCAACCTTCGGGGAGTCTATGAGATAGCGGTCCTCGCCGGGGTTGGGAGCCTCCACGCCGCCGTTGAAGAAGAAGGTGACGTGCGCGTATTTCTCCGTCTCTGCAATGCGGAACTGGGTCTTGCCGCAGGATGCGAGATACTCGCCGAGCGTGTTCTTGTGTTTGGTCTTGGGGAAGGCTATCATGACGTCCTTGAACTCGGCGTCATATACCGTGAAGCAGACATATACGGGCTCCAAAAAGCCTGTCTTCCTCTCAAAGGCCGTTCCCTTGGGAACGACGAACTCTCTCTGGGAGAGGGCTCTGGTCATCTGGCGGGCTCTGTCCGGACGGAAGTTGAAGAAGATGATGGAATCCCCTTTCTCTATGATGCCTATGGGCTTGCCGTTCTCGCAGACCTTTATGGGCTTTAAGAACTCGTCCGTAACGCCGCTGTCATATGAAGCCTGGATGGCTGCCACGGGGTCCTCTGTCTGAACGCCGGTGCCGAGAGTAAGCATGTCATATGCCTTTTCCTCGCGGTCCCAGTTGTTGTCTCTGTCCATTGCGTAATATCTGCCGCAGACGGACGCAACCTTGCCTTCGCCAATCTCGGCCATCTTGGCCTGCAAATCTCTTATATATCCTGTTCCTGCCGTGGGAGGGACGTCACGGCCGTCCATGTAGCAGTGCACATAGCATTCCTTGATGCCGTGGTCCTTCGCCATTTGCAGAAGAGCGTACAGATGGGTTATGTGTGAATGAACTCCGCCGTCTGAGACGAGGCCCATAAGATGCAGCTTCTTGCCGGGCTTCTTGGCGTTCTCCATTGCGGTGAGCAGCGCTTCGTTCTTGAAGAAGTCCCCGTCCTGGATGGCCTTGGTGATCTTTGTGAGATCCTGGTATACGATGCGGCCGGCGCCTATGTTGAGATGGCCAACCTCGCTGTTTCCCATCTGTCCTTCCGGAAGGCCTACGGCAAGTCCGCAGGCAGTGAGCGTGGCGGAAGGATAATCCTCACGGTATTTGGTGACGTTGGGGCTGCCGTTGAGGTAAATGGCGTTTCCGGGTCCGGGTGCGGCGAGCCCGTATCCGTCCATGATCATGATGGCATAAGGTACTTTCTTGTCCATAAATTCCAATGTCCTTTTGCAAGCATGCCCGCATGATATGCGGGCTGTTTCTGTCTCTGTTATCCGGCCGTCTTTTCCCGGACCCGCCCGCATTGCAGGCAGGAATCCCAAAGGGGAGGGATTAGAGGACGGTTACTTGTCGTAGTTTACGATTTTGGCAAAATCCAGCTTGAGGGAAGCGCCGCCTATAAGGCCTCCGTCTATGTCCGGCTGGGCCATGAGGCCCTTGCAGTTTCCGGCGTTCATGGAGCCGCCGTACTGGATTATAACCTTCTCCGCGCTGCTGGGGCAGTACATCCCGGCAAGCCTCCCACGTATGAAGGCAATGGTTTCCTCCGCCTGCTCATCCGTTGCCGTGCGGCCGGTGCCAATGGCCCAGACGGGCTCGTAAGCGATGACGATCTTCGTGATGTCCTCTACGCCCTGGAGGTCTGTGTCCAGCTGCCTGGTTATTACGGCTTCCGTCTCGCCGGCCTCGCGCTGGGCGAGGGTCTCGCCTATGCACATGATGGGGGTGAGGTCTGCGCCGAGTGCTGCAAGCACGCGCTTGTTGACGGTTTCGTCCGTCTCGCCGAAATACTGGCGCCTCTCGCTGTGGCCTATGATTACGTACTTCACGCCATAGTCCTTGAGCATTGCCGTGCTCACTTCACCTGTGTATGCGCCGGATGCGGCCCAGTGCACGTTCTCCGCGCCTATCGCGATGTTTGTGCCTTTAGCGGCCTCCGTCATGGCGGGAACCAAAATGGCGGGAACGCAGAGAGCCACGTCACAGTTTGCGTCCTTTACCAGCGGAGCGAGGTCCTTTATGAGCTGTGTCCCTGTTGCCACCGTCATGTTCATTTTCCAGTTGCCGGCTATGAAGGGTTTTCTTGCCATATGTTCTCTCCTGCTTTATATGCATCTGCAGGCGCCCGTAAGCTGCCCGCAAAGAGGCATCCGTCCCCGGACGCCATATATATGGCCGGATATCCGTCCTAAGACGGATACCCGGAATTTCTGACTAAGTTATACGCTGTTATGCTGGCCGGTGCGGCAGATCAGTCCTTGTCATTGAGGCATGCGATGCCGGGAAGGACCTTGCCCTCGAAGAGCTCAAGGGATGCGCCGCCGCCTGTGGAGATATGGGTGACCTTGTCTGCGAAGCCGAGCTGCTGAATGGCTGCTGCGCTGTCTCCGCCGCCGATGATAGTGGTGCACTTGCCGTATACGTCTGCAAGAGCCTGGGCGACTGCTACTGTGCCCTTTGCGAGCTCAGGGTTCTCGAACACGCCCATGGGGCCGTTCCAGATCACAGCCTTTGCGGTAGCGATCTTGTCCGCATAGAGCTTTCTGGTCTTCTCGCCGATATCCATGCCCATCTTGTCTGCCGGGAAATTGTCCACATCATACGTTGCAGCGTCCACGGGTCCGTCTATGGGATCCGGGAATGAAGATGTGGCCACTGTATCTATGGGAAGCAGGAGCTCCTTGCCTGTGTCTGCGGCTTTCTGGATCATCTGCGCGCAGTAATCCAGCTTCTCTTCGTCCATGAGGGATGTGCCTACCTCATAGCCCTTGGCCTTGAGGAACGTGTAAGCCATGCCGCCGCCGATGATGAGGCAGTCGCACTTCTCAAGCAGGTTGGAAATGACGTTGAGCTTGTCCGCAACCTTTGCGCCGCCCAAAATGGCGATGAAGGGATGAGGAGGGTTGTCCAGCGTGTCCTGCATTACGGTGAGCTCCTTCTCAATGAGGAAGCCGCAGACCGCGGTCTTTATGATGCCGTACTCAACGATGGCAGCCGTGGAGGCATGAGAGCGGTGAGCTGTTCCGAATGCGTCATTGACGTAAACCGTGGCATCGTATGCAAGGGCTTTGCAGAATCCCTCGTCTCTTGCTTCCTCTTCCCAGTGGAAGCGGAGGTTCTCAAGGAGAACCGCCTCGCCTTCCTTGCAGGCATCGCGCTTAGCGGTAGCGTCCGGTCCGATGACGTCCTTGGCAAAGGTTACCTTGCCGCCGAGGAGCTCGTTGAGCCTTGCGGCCACGGGAGCGAGAGTGAGCTTCCTGGGCTCATCCTTCCTGGCCTTCTCTATGATTGCTTCTGCAGTGGTCTCGCCTGAAGCGACCTTCTGCTTGTCCTTCTTGTTGAGTTTAACCTCATCTGAGAAAATTGAGTGGGGCTTGCCCATATGTGAGCAGAGAGTAACAATGGCTCCGGCATCCAGCAGGTACTGGATTGTAGGAAGAGCACCCATGATTCTGTTCTCATCTGTGATGACGCCGTCTTTCATAGGCACGTTGAAGTCACAGCGTACGAGAACCTTCTTGCCTTTAAGATCGCCGAGATCTTTCACGGACTTCTTGTTCATAATTTCACTCCTTGCATATTCAATACAATTTTACTGAATCCAAGTATACCAATTGCAATATCAAAAGTCAAATGAATTGACAAGGTACGCGCGCGCCCGCACGCGCGTTCACAAACTAACAACTCCTGATACATTCTAACACTTGCCCTCAGAGCGCACATCAGAAAGCTTCCGGGAGACAAATACAGAGCCCTTCGGATGCGCGGGAAGACAATCTAACCTAATGCACGGCAGAAGTGTATTTCCTGGGGATCCAGGAGCGGAAAGCAAAGGAAATTCAGCCAAAACAAAGGTATAAACAAACAGCGCATGAAGCGCATAACGGACAGGCGGAAACAATGAATTCCACAGCCGGAACCTGGCCTGAAAATATACCCAAAAATTTATTCAATTATACCTGTTTTATGCATAAAATTCCGGGTATACCCCGGTCCCCCGTTCATCTGGAACCGGTTTCATTACGAACAAATGTTTCTGAATAGTCCGTTCAAAAAAAGCCGTATATATTTCAATTTAAGGCAAGGTAGTGTAAAACAGAAGAGATTATGATATAATGCTGGCAACCACAGTAACGAGCGGGAGGACGGAAATGAGCAAGCTGTTCTGCATAGGAGAACTTCTTATAGATTTCAAGCCGGAAAGCGGTGAGATGACATACAAGGGCAACGCCGGAGGAGCGCCTGCCAATGTATGTGTCCAGGCGGCAAAACTCGGGCAAAATGGGGTATATCTCACGCAGGTAGGGCAGGATGCGTTCGGGGATTACCTTATAGGCGTTCTTAAAGACTGCGGCGTGGATGTGAGCCATATCCTGCAGACGGATGCGCACAACACATCACTGTCCTTTGTGTCATTAAATGAGTACGGTGACAGGAAATTTGCGTTTTACAGGCGCAATGCCCCGGATCTTTATTTCCCTAAGAACGGCTTCAGCGACATCTCATTTGAGACGGGAGACATTCTTGAGTTCGGCAGCGTAGCCCTTGCCACGAAGGCCTCTGCGGATGTTCATATGGACCTCATAAAGAAAGCCCGTGTAAGCCGTGCATTTGTGGCATTTGACCCCAACCTGCGCCCGGATCTTTGGAATGACAATATCAAGCTCAAGGAAACAGTATTGAGGTTCGCAGGAGAGGCGGACATCATCAAACTCTCCGGCAGTGAGTGGAATTTCCTTTCATTCAGCATCTCACGCGGTCCCTTTGCCATAAAGCCGTACCCCGGTTTTTTCGGCGTGAATGCCAAAGCCCTGCTTGTTACATACGGTCCCCGCGGCGCAAAGCTGTACCTGCAGGACGGCAGGGAATTTAGCTGTCCCTCGTACAGAGTCAATGCCGTGGACACCACAGGGGCAGGGGACTCATTCTTCGGAGCTTTCCTGTCCGGCATGATGGATCATGATGCCATACCGTTCTTTTTCAGAGAGTTGCCATTCCAGGATATACTGGATTTCGCCTGCAAGGCGGCAGCCTATGCATGCACCGGATACGGCGCCATCCCGGCCATGGGAGACAGGAAAACCATCCTGGATGCCATAGGATGATTGTACAGCAGGTGTTTTACCAGGTCTTTTACAGGGCTTTTACTATAGATTTTCCAAATGCTGCTGGTGTTCCGGCAGCATTTTTGAAATCATTGGGATTTTGCTCATGAAATCTTTGGGATTTTTATTGTAAAATCTTTGGGAATTTTATTGTAAAATCTTTGGGAATTTTATTGTAAAATCTATGGGATTTTTATTGTAAAATCTTTGGGATTGTGTTATATTGTTATGTGTGAGGTCTCTATAATGAATAATGTCAAGTATAAAAATCGCATAATTGATGAAATGGTTGGAATATATCTTTCTGTTTTTGGGGCTGTATGTATTGAAGGTCCAAAGTGGTGCGGCAAGTCTTGGACAGCATCATATCATTGCAACAGTGAGATATTTTTGGGAGATCCTGCGGACTCTTTTCAGAATCGCAGACTTGCAGAGATTTCTGTATATTCTGTTTTGCAAGGAGCAATACCCAGGCTTATTGATGAATGGCAGGAAGTTCCACCTCTGTGGGATGCAGTAAGACATGAAGTGGATATCAGAGGTTTGAAAGGACAGTTTATATTGACAGGATCGGCAACTCCTCAAAGAAAGGGCATACTGCACAGTGGAGCCGGCAGATACGGATTTCTAAATATGAGCACAATGACCTTGTATGAGACGGGAGACTCCAGCGGAAAGGTTTCCCTTAAAGATATTTGCTCAGGCAATTTTATAACTTTAATGACGGGCGAAGTGAATATATATGATCTCGCTAAATATATCATCAGGGGTGGCTGGCCCAGCAATCTTGATGTGCCAGATACTCAAATTCATTTAATGGCTCAAGACTATATTACGGCAATTCTCGAGGAAGATTTTTATAAGCTGGAGAATGCGGAATATATTTCAGCATATGATGATGTCAGCAGATACAATGCAGACAAGATGTATAAACTGCTGAAATCCATGGCAAGAAACGAAAGCACTACTGCAAGCAAAAATAAATTGCGTAATGACATTGCGGAGGAGGTAAATGATGAGAAGATGGATTCACCTAAGACGCTGGATCCAAAGACAATCAATCTATACCTTGATGAATTGGATCGCATGTTCATAACTAATAACCAGCCGCCGTTCCATCCCAATATAAGATCCTCAGTCCGTGTAAAGCAGATGGAAAAGAGGCATTTCTGTGATCCGTCTCTTGCGTGTGCGCTTCTCAATATAACAAAACCTGAACGGCTAGTAAATAATATTAACACACTTGGATTCCTGTTTGAGTCCTTAGTTGAACATGACCTCAAGGTGTATGCACAGTCTTTTGGCGGCAGGCTGTATCATTACCAGGATTACAACGCCAGGAACAATGAGATAGACGCTGTCATAGAGATGGATGATGGTTCATGGTGTGCATTTGAAATCAAACTGGGGCATAATGAGGTCGAAGCTGCAGCAATGCAGCTTAAAGCAATCAGGGACGATTTTATAAAGAACAAAGAAAAGGCTCCATCGGTCCTTTGCGTCATATGCGGGTTAAGCAATGCCGCCTATTTGAGACCGGACGGCGTGTATGTGGTGCCTGTCACTGCATTAAAAAATTAGCACCAGCCCAATGCAAGCAATCCCACAGCAAATGGGCTCATCAATTCGATATTGCAGGGGAAGGGGCGGATTTCCGCCCTTTTTGTACGGCAAAATGGGCCGGAGAATGAACATATGTTTGCGAACTCGGCCATTCACAAGATTTCGGAGGGGCCGGAGCCGGCGGGCTGGGATTTTAGAGCAGATTGCAAACCAAGGGAAAATGTATGAGCGGCAAAAGTATTGTGCAATTCATGATTTGGTGGTATAATCCAGTCAAGGACAGTTTTGGGGAGCATGGATATGCGCGTTTGTGTCGCAGGACTGGGGATTATCGGAGGATCCATCTGCATGTCGCTCAAAAGGGCGGGATACAGCGTGGACGGCTGGAACCGTTCGAAGGATACTTTGCAGTACTGTGTGGACAACCATATAATAGACGGGAAGGCTGAGGATTTTTCAGTCTATGACGTTGTAATCATAGCCCTTCCTCCGGAAGCCACCATGGACTTCATCAACAAGGCCGCGTTCAAGGACGGGGCCGTGGTTGCGGACGCCTGCGGCATAAAGGGATGGATGGAAGAGCATGTGTACGCCAGGGAAAGGAATTTCCGCTACGTGGGATGCCATCCCATGGCAGGCAAGGAGACCAGCGGGATTAAGAGCGCATGCGAGACGCTCTTTGACGGCGCCAGCATAGTCGTGGTGCAGGCCCCTCAGACAGACCCGGATGCGTATGAGACCATAATCCGCATGGCAAGAGACATGAGGTTCCGCCTGGCGGTGAAGTGCTCCGCCGAGGTTCATGACAGGAAGATTGCGTACACGTCACAGCTGTGCCACATCATTTCCAACTGCTATGTAAAGAATGACGAGATAGAGAACTGCCTCGGGTTCACGGGCGGAAGCTTCCGGGACATGACGAGGATCTCAAGGGTAAGCCCCGGCATGTGGACAGCCCTCTACATGAGGAACAGGGAAACGCTCGTCGGAGACATAGACAACCTCGTGGAAAACCTTGTGAAGGTCCGGGATGCCATTGCGTCCGGGGATGAGAAAGAGCTGGAGGAAGTGCTTGCCGGCGGCGTGGAGAGAAGCCGCATGGCGACAGAGGTTAAGACCAGCCCGGAGATAGAGATAATAAATCTGCAGGATGAGGCGAAATGAAGCCGCAGGCTGTAAAGGTTATAATAGAGGGTGAGGACGGCTGCGAGGCGGACGGCCTTCTGCATGAGAATGCGGACGAAGGGATTTTCAGGGTCTCGTTCAGATACAATGGAGACAGCGTCGCCATAGAGCAGGTTCCGGAGGGGCTGCATTACGCGAGGCGCGGGTCACAGTTCGTGGACGTGGTTTATTCGGAGGGAAAAAGGACATCGTGCAGGATAGGCACAGGGCCTTATGCCGGCGAGTTTGAAGTGATTACGGATAAGGCCGGCGTGTTATGCCGAGATGATTATGCAGTGGTCTGCGTTGAATACAGGAGTGTGGGTGCTCAAGATGAAAGGCAGACCGTTAAATTAAGGATATGCAAGGGGAGATTGAGATGAAGATTGAGTATTTCGGACATTCATGCTTCAGAATTACAGACAGCACAGGCTACAGGATTGTGACGGATCCGTACCCGGAGGACGTGGGCTTCTGCATGCCCGTGGTTCCTGCGGACCTTGTGACCATTTCCCACAACCACTATGACCACAACGCCATTGAGAAGGTTTCCGGCAAGTATGCGGCTGCGAACAAGCCCGGAAAGTACAAGGCGGCGGGCCACGAGTTTGAGGGCTTTAAATGCTATCATGACCCTCTGCAGGGCAGGCAGAGAGGAGAGTCCGTGGCTTTCAAATTCAAGGTGGACGGCATGGACGTGCTCCATCTCGGAGACCTCGGAGAGAAGTTTGACATGGAGGTCGTGAAGAGGTTCGGCCATGCGGACGTGCTCTTCATACCCGTAGGCGGAGTCTTCACAATAGACGGCAAGGACGCAAAGCAGTACGTTGATGCCATAGGCGCCAAGGTCAACATTCCCATGCATTACTGGACTCCCGGGTGCACCCTCAACATAGACAGGGTCAATGATTTCACCAAGCACTTCAGGGGCGGCTACACTGTGGAGCGCCTGGACAGCGACGAGTACGAGGTTCCGGATCTTTCCGCGCTCAAGATTCCGGAAATCATCATTCTGCAGCGCAAGACCAGACTGTAATTGGGCCATATCCGCCCGGTTTTCCGCCGTACCGGCGGATACGGCGGCAGAACTTTGGCCCGCAATGAGAAGACAGGAATAATACAAACCGGAATATAACAGGAGACACATGGCAGACAGGAAAATATTCACAGACAAGGTCTGGATCACGGTGAAGTCCGGAGACGGCGGGGACGGGATGAACTCCTTCAAGTCGTACAAGGGCAAGCCGGCTTGCGGTCCGGACGGAGGAGACGGCGGCAACGGAGGCAATGTGTACCTGCTGGCGGACAAGGACATGGGAGACCTTCTCACCTTCCGTTACAAGAGCCATTTCAAGGCCGGAAACGGTGAGAGGGGCGGCTCCGCGATGTGCACGGGCCATAACGGAGAGGACGTCATAATAAAGGTCCCTGCTGGCACGGTTGTGCGGGACAAGGAGACGGACGCCATAATCGCGGACATGTTCGAGGACGGCGAAAAGAAGCTCATCGTGGAGGGAGGCAGAGGCGGCAAGGGCAACATCCGCTTCACCACAGCCAAGCGCCACGCCCCCAACTTCGCGCAGAAAGGGGAGAAGACGGAGCCCCACGTAATATGCCTGGAGCTCAAGGTCATCGCGGACGTTGGCATAATTGGCTTCCCCAACGTTGGAAAGAGCACGCTTCTTTCCAAGATATCCGGGGCCCATCCGAAGATTGCCGGATACCATTTCACAACCCTCGCTCCGAATCTCGGCGTCGTGCAGCGCTATGACCGCTCATTCGTTGCGGCGGACATTCCGGGTTTAATTGAAGGCGCCTCGGAGGGCGCGGGCCTGGGGCATGACTTCCTGCGGCATATAGAGCGCACCCGCATGCTCCTACACATCGTGGACATCTCCGGCGTTGAGGGCAGGGATCCATTAGAGGATTTTGAGACCATACTTTCGGAGCTGGCCGGATACAGCGAGCTGCTCGCCGGCCTTCCGCAGATAGTGGGCCTCAACAAGTGCGACATCTTCGGCGCGGAGGAGAACGTAAAGCGCTTCCGCAAAAAGTACGGCAAAAAGTACCAGATATACGAGATTTCTGCCATCCAGGCGGAAGGCTTGGAGGACCTTCTGGACGCGGTCTTTGAAAAGCTTGCCACGCTTCCTCCCGTGGAGCGCATAGAGGCGGACGACTCCTTCACGTACCGCAAGGATTCCAACCTCGCGTACGAGATTTATATGGACGAAGACGTCTATGTGGTTGTGGGAGACTTCGTGGACATGCTCTGCCGCTCCGTAGTCTTAACGGACGCGGAAAGCATGGCGTACTTCCAGAAAGTCATCCGCGAGAAGGGCATCATAGACCGGCTCATAAAGATGGGCATACACGAAGGGGACACCGTCTCCATCGGGGACGTGGAGTTCGAGTTCGTTCCGTAATAATCACGCAATATCCTCCGGATATTCCGCATTTTTTTCATGATATTCCGCGCACGTCCTGCACTGCAGCCTCATAAGGGTCTTATTTAAGCCATATGCGCCGCAATGCGGTGAAACGCCACACAGTATAATGAATTCACCGTCCTTTGCATCTGGCCTCGCAGGGCCTGCAGAGGCGCATATGAACCAAGGAAGAATATGCTTACATCCAAACAAAGAAGCAGGCTCAAGTCCCTCGCGTCCGTTATGGAGCCCGTAGGGCAGGTAGGAAAGGAAGGCATTGGGGACAACATGCTCAAGAGCTTTTCAGACTGCCTGGATAAAAGGGAGCTTATCAAGGTCGCCATCTTAGGCAACTCCCCGGACGAGGCGGAAGAGACGGGCAGGGAGCTGGCGCGCATGCTGCACGCAGAGTGCGTAATAGTAATAGGCCGCAAGGCCGTCCTGTACAGGCGCTCTTCCCGCAAGGACGTGGAGCACATCAAACTGGACTGATCCAATTCAAAAGCGCATATCGGCCCCGGAATGCCCGGGGCGTATATGGGCTTTGCACTTTTGCAGAGAAACACACAGGGCTAAGGCATTATGAGAATAGGCTTGTACGGAGGGGCTTTCAATCCGGTGCACTGCGAGCACGTGAGGGTGGCGCAGGCGGCGGTTGAGGCTCTGCAACTGGATAAGTTGATAATCATTCCCACACACATTTCCCCGCACAAGAGGGGGGATATTATGGCCAGGGGCCATGAAAGGAGGGAGATGTGCGAGCGCGCCTTTTCCTGCATTCCGTGCGCCGAGGTCTCCGGCACGGAGCTCAAGCGCAAGGGCGTGAGCTATTCGTACGTCACCTGCAGGCATTTCAAGGAGAAGTACCCGGATGACGAGCTCTTCTTCATCATGGGCGCGGACATGCTGGAATGCTTCGCGGACTGGAAGGAGCCGGAAGAGATCTTAAAGTGCGTGACGCTCGCCGTGGCCGGCCGCGAAGGAGAGAAGGACTTAGGCGGCATCATAGAAGCCTTCAGGGAAAGATTCCCCGGAAACGAAGTCATGCAGGTAGGATATACCGGGTCCAAAGTCTCCTCCACAAGAGTGCGTGTTCTCGCGGCCTTAGGTGAGGACCTCGGGGATCTGGTTCCGGAGAAGGTGAACAAGTATATAAACCGTCATAACGTCTACCTCATGCCCAATGTGGCTTCCTGCAGGCAGTACATCAAGGAAAAGAGATGGAAGCACTCCGTACGTGTGGCAATCCTCGCCGCGGAGAACTGCAGAAGGCTGGGCATCTTTGAAGAGGATGCGGTAATCGCCGGAGGGCTTCATGACTGCGCCAAATACACCAGCCTGGACTCCCCGGATTTAAAGGGCTTCGTGTGCCCGCCGGACGTTCCGGAGCCGGTTCTGCACCAGTTCACCGGTGCATATATGGCGGAGCACGTGTTCGGAATCACGGATGAGAACATCCTGGACGCCATCCGTTACCACACCAGCGGAAGGGAGGACATGAGCCCATTGGAGAAGCTCCTGTTCCTTGCGGACATGCTGGAGGAAGGCAGGGACTTTGAAGGCGTGGAGCACCTTAGAGAGGTCTTCAAGCAGGATCTGGACAGGTGCCTGTATGAATCATTGAAACAGCAGGTCGCATATCTGCAAAGCACAGGAAAACCCGTATATCCGCTTACAGAGCGGGCGTATGAATACATAAAGGAGAAGTATGAACAGTAAAGAAACAGCGCTTGCGATATGCAAGTGCCTTGCGCAGAAGAAAGCCAAGGGCATCGTGTACATAGCAGTGAAGGACCAGTCCAGCATCTGCGATTACTTCGTTGTGGCAGGCGGCACGTCCAGAATCCAGGTCCGCTCTCTTGCCGAGACAGTGGATGAAAAGATGGAAGAGCTGTACGGCCTCACGCCCCGCCGCAGCGAGGGCATCCGCGAGGGCCGCTGGGCCGTCCTGGACTATGCGGACGTTGTTGTGCACATCTTCGGGGACGAAGAGCGTGACTTCTACAACCTGGAGCGCCTCTGGGAGAACGGGGACAACCTCGTGCATTACGAAGAGGAGTAACCCGCCGCCTTTCCCTCATGCCTTAAGCTGTAAGGGCGTCCACAGCACATAAACAAGCAGAAAAAGCTTCCGCAAAGCGGAGGCTTTTTGCTTGGAATATTTGACAGCACTCTTCTCATTTCCGGCCCTTTGTTTTGGCCATATGAGCCTCTGTAACAGCATTTTTTGAGGTCCGTAAAGCCTGCGCGGAAATGTTGTATCCGCCCGCAGGAAAAGAGTATGGAGGGCAATATGAAAGCCTTCCGGCAGGAAGGCTTGACGGACTATTACAAGTTTGTTTTTGGCGCGGGTTATGGCTGTATAGAGCCATTTGGAGCGGTCCTCTTTGAAGGGCCGGATTTTTGTACGGAATATCGCCACTGTGATTAAGCAATCAGAAGTAAACGAAGTCACAAGGCTCTTTCTGTATAAACATTATGTAGTACACCGGCATGTAAAGAATATTGTTTTCCCACCGGACATCCCTGTCGTTGGACAACACATATGCGCTATGTACTGGATAATCCGGATTAGATATGAAAGTATCAAGTGAAAGATGAACGTAATAATCCTTTCCGGATTTGACCTCAATCGGAAGCACGCCCAAAGTCTTGTCGTCATTGATAAGGAAATCCACTTCCCCTTTCGACCTGTTGTCATAATAGTAAAGGTCATAGCCGTGCGCCTTGAGTTCGCATGCAACCGCAGTCTCATACAGCGATCCCAGATTTATAGAGGGGATGTCATCCATGACTGCCTGATACGATGTGCCGTACAGGCGGTTGGTCAAAAGACCTGGATCGTTGAGATACAGCTTCACCAGGTTTTTAGGTATGGACTTATTCAGAGGATACACAGGGCCGGATACCGCCTGCACTTCAAGTGCGATTCCGGAATTTGCAAGGTAACCGAATTCTTCCGTATAGTTATCAAATCTGGCTTGTGCTTTGCCCTCAATGTCTTTTGCCACCACGCGTTTTTTCTTGTTCTGCATATTTGAAACGATACCGCTGTATATATTTCCTACAGACATCTTATGTTCTGAGTCATACTTTGCAGCATCTCCGGCATAATAATTCATTGTTTCGGTTTGGTATTCCCTTACCTTGACAAGATTATGAGATTCAAGATACAGGCTGACGGAATACGGAAGCCCGCCAACGACAAGATAACGGCGGAACTGGTCTAAAAGATCCTCATGCATCGGCTCTGACAGGCTCTCGTGTCTTTCGTATTTCTTTCGGTACCCGGTTATCGCATCTTTGCCGAATCCGCGTGCATACAGAAACTCTTCGAAGTCCATGGGGTACATGTATATATTACGGATGCTTCCCATAGGAATCCATATCTTTTTTGACATGGCCACTCCGAGAAGCGAACCGCTAGCGATGTATGAATATTTTCCGTCCTCTCTAAGGGCCTTGAGCAACGGAATGAGTTTGATGTATTGCTGTATTTCATCCAGAAAAATGATGGTGTCATCTTTGCTGCCTGATGATACATCTGCATAGCTGTTTACGGCGATATAAAAATCTTCCACGGATCTGACTTTTGAAAACAACTTGCGGTCTTCATAATCAGTAATCATGTTGATTTCAACAAAGTGCTTAAAGAAAGCCGGTACTGTTTTGCGGATGATATGAGTTTTGCCAACCTGTCTTGCTCCATCTATCATTATAATACGGTCATCCTTTCTTGCAAAATGATCCTTGATGGTCTCTTCAATCTTTCTGTAGAATTCAGGCATGTCGTGTTTCCTCACCAATTGTTTTGAAATAAGACTCTCTAACTTAAACAGTCATATTATAGCATGTTTTTTACACTTTTCAACAAAAATAAGGGCTGTTTTTTACACTTTTCAAGAAAAAATAAAGATAAAAAATACACTTTTCATGAAAAGGCCGCATGCTGTCTGTGTAAATCGTATCAAAAAAGCCTCACGGCAGGTTCAGGTGAGGCTTCAGCGGACTATCACAAGCTTGTTTTTGGCGCGGGTTATGGCGGTATAGAGCCATTTGGCGCGGTCCTCTTTGAAGGCCCAGCTCTCATCGAAGATCACGAGGTTGCCGAATTCGCTGCCCTGGGCCTTGTGGCAGGAGATGCAGTAGCCGTACTCGAAATGGTTTAGGGTGAAGACGTCGTCTTCAGGGATGCCCTCGCCGTTGAACTTCTGGAAGTACTCGCCGCGCTTGTACGCGGGCCGGCCGTCCGTGAAGATGCCGAGGTCGAAGAAGACGGGCTCGGGAACGGGATCGTCTATGAAGTCCGGCTTGAAGACCATCTGGCCGATGCGCTGCGTGATGTCATACGCAGGCCGGAAGCAGGTGCCTATTATGCCGTTCACCAGGTTGAACTTCATCTCGGGGTCTATGAACAGCTCCCAGTTGTTGAGGGTGCATATGAGCTTTTCGCCGTCCTGCGGGAGCTGGGACGTGTAGCCCGTCATACTGCGGACCTCGTCGTTTATCTGCGCCCTGGTGCGGTTGATGCCGCATATTATCTGGTCCGCCCCCAAAAGGAACTTTCTGCGGCGGTTGCCATAGAACTGCTGCCGGGGGATCACCTGCACTGTGTTGCCGTATTTGCCGTACGCTATGGGCTCTCCGTCCCGTGCCTTTTTGGAGAGCATTATTATGGGGTTGTCCTGCTCCTGGCGGACTATGGTCGTGAGCGTTATGTCCGGAAGCGACAGGCAGTCTCCGTACCCTTCCACGGGAGGAAGCTGCGCCGGGTCCCCGCAGGCTATGACCTTCACGCCGAAACGGCAGATGTCCTGCAGGACGTCGTCCGAAACCATCGAGGCTTCGTCCAAAACTATGAGCTTTATGCCGGGGTCTATGGACTCTCTGCGCACGAAGATGAGCTTTTCCACGGTAATGGTCTTTCCGCCTGCCTGTACCTCTTCCTCGCGGACTATGGACTGGTATATGAGCTTGTGAAGGGTGGAGGCCTGCGTGCCGGAGCGGATAAGGACAGTGGCGGCCTTTCCCGTGGGCGTGACGAAAGCCGCGCTGACATCCGGCACCAAATGGAGGGACTCCGTAACCGTGTGCCTGACGAGCGTGGTCTTCCCGGTTCCCGCATATCCCGCCAGCACGAACACCTGGCGCTTGGACTTGTAGAACCAGCTGCATATAAGCTCATCCGCTTTTTTCTGGTCTTCAGTAAGCTCTATCATTTCCCATATTCGGAACGCAGCAAAAGCTCCCTTGGAGCTTTTGGCGCCCATACGGAAAGTATACTCGCTTTTGTGCAAAAATACAACCTGCTGAAGCGTTTTGGCTCAAATTCCCGGCAGAGCCAGGACTTTTCCCTGCCGGCTTGCGTCAGGGCCCGGGCGCGGATTTTCCGGCGGATTTGCGGATTTTCATACGATAGTTGTGAAAAGTGACGCGTTAGGTTTTATCCTTATTGACTTGCAGGCCCTGTCTGCGATATAATGCAGTCACAAAATAAATTCGGGACGGTATTTTATATGGGTTACAAGTCTAAAGAATGGCGCGATTCCATGCGTGTCCGTGTGGATTACAATTACATGATGGCCTCTTCAATAGGAGAGAAGGGCATCACGGACGAAGAGCTTGCTGCCGCAGGAGAGCAGGCCAAGGAAGCGTATGAGTGGGTTGCTGCCAACAGCGGCAAGGATGAGCTGTACATGGGCTGGACGGAGCTTCCGTACAACCAGAATGAAATAGTAGAGGACATTCTCCAGACTGCGAAGGAAGTCAGAAGGAAGTTCAAAAACTTCGTGGTTTTGGGCATCGGCGGAAGCGCCTTAGGGCCTTCAATGGCATTTGCGGCTTTGAAGCACCTGCATTACAACGAGCTTCCGAGGTCTAAGAGAGGCGGCCCCAAGTTCTATGTGGAGGACAACGTTGACCCCGTTCGCATGGCAGCCCTTCTGGACGTCATAGACCCCAGGGAGACATGCTTCAACGTCATCTCCAAGTCCGGCGCGACCAGCGAGACGATGACGCAGTATTTAATCATTTCGGATCTTCTCACAAAGGCCGGCGTGAACCTCTCTGAGAACATGATCTTCACCACGGACGCTTCCCGCGGAAACCTCAACAAGATAGACGCGTCCCTCGGCGGAACATTCAAGAAGTACGTCCTTCCGGACGGCGTGGGCGGAAGATTTTCAGAGCTCTGCCCCGTAGGCCTTCTTCCCGCCGCAGTCCTTGGAATCGACATCAAGGGAATGTTAGCCGGAGCTGCATACATGGACAGCATCTGCTGCGGCATGACAATCCATGACAACCCCGCGCTCGCGCAGGCGGCGCTGCTTTACGTGGCAATGAAGAAGGGCAGGAACATCCACGTGCTCATGCCGTACTCGGACAACCTCAAGCTCCTTTCAGACTGGTACTGCCAGCTCTGGGCCGAGTCCCTGGGCAAGGCGGAGGATCTGGACGGAGTCACCGTCAACGCCGGCATGACTCCCGTAAAGTCCCTCGGAGTCACGGACCAGCATTCACAGGTGCAGCTCTACATTGAAGGCCCGTATGACAAGGTAATAACCTTCATAGCAGTGGACAAGTATGCATGCGAGAGCCCCATCCCTCACGGATGCGAGGACATCCCGGACGTAGGCTTCCTCGGCGGCCACACAATGGAAGAGCTCATCCAGGCTGAGAACAAGGCCACGGCATATGCCCTTTCCAGAAAGGGGCGCATGAACTACACCATCTGCGTTCCAGAAATCAACGCCTTCACGCTCGGCGAGCTCCTCTTCATGTTTGAGCTCCAGACTGCATACGCAGGCGCAATGCTCAACATCAACACCTTCAACCAGCCCGGCGTTGAGAACGGCAAGAAGGCCACATTCGCCCTCCTCGGCAAGAACGGCTACGAGGCCCAGAAGGCCGAGATGGAGACCGCTCCCGCACCCAAGGCAGAGTATATAGCCTGACCGTGCAAAAGCCCCGTTTTCCGTCCTGAAGGACAGCGAACGCGGGCGGATATCCTGAAAACAACAACCCAAGGACGCAGCTTCCGGCTGCGCCCTTTTGACAGGCGCATATGACCATTCTCTTGTCCGCAGCGCTCCCGGCATGGGAGATTGCCGTTATTGCAATTGCGGCCGTTCTGGCCTTCATAATCCTGTTTCTCGTTGCCATTGGCGCCATAGTGCACCATCTGGGCTTCGGTCACAGGTATGACAGGAATCCCCTGTACACATACTTCTCCGCAGAGGACTTCGGCCTCTCCGCGGAGCCAGTCCTCGTGCCTTCCAAACGCACAACACTGCACGGCTGCATATACTCATGCGGAGCTGACGCCCACAAAGACAAGGTCTTAATCTTTTGCCACGGCCTGGGTCCCGGCCACTGCGCCTACATGACCGAGATCTCATACCTTTGCCGCCTGGGCTACACCGTTATAGCCACGGATTACTGCGGGTGCGGGGAGACCCCGGGAAAGAAAGCCAGGGGCTTCTATTCCGGCGTGATAGCGGCGGAGGACACCGTCCGGTTCATCCGCAAGGACCCGCGTTTCGCCGGCCGGAAGGTTATACTGGTTGGCCACAGCTGGGGAGCGTATTCCGCGATATGCGCGCAGGGGGACGGAGTGGTTTCCATCTCCGCACCGGACTCTCCGTCCATACTGGCCGTGACGGCAGGCTCCTACATGCCGAAGTTCATAGCTTATGCTTTGAAGCCTGTGCTTGGAATCATAGACCTTCTCACCTTCGGCTCCAAGGGCATGACCAAGTGCCGCAAGGCCGCCATGCGCACAAGCGTCCCCATGCTTTTAATCCACGGGGAGATGGACAGGGCCGTGCCCCTGAAGAACTCCGCATACAATGCCATCCCGGACACCAGGGCAACAAAGTTTCTTGCTCCGGGCAAGTACCACAACCCGTACAACACCGTATCTGCAGAGACAAAGCTCCATGAGCTGAGCCAGGCAGGCACATTAAAGGGCGAGGCAAAAGAGGCCTTCTGCAAGACCTTTGACTTTACTGCGGCCACAGAGGAAGACCAAGCCGTAATGCAGAGAATAGCGGACTTCCTGGAGAAGATCTGAGCCAGCTAAAAACAGCATATAAGAAAGACCGGACCCAAGCGCCCGGCCTTTATTTTGTCCTTTTTATGCGTTATGCAGGAGCAAAAACAGGAACTAAAATCGTAAAACCCGTATATATTTTTATATTTTCCAAAAAAACGTTGACAAGCCTCCTCTGCGGCTGTATATTATATCTCCCGCTGCCTGGCGGCTGGGGAATGGAGGATATGGAATGGGACAGTATGTAAACCCAGGAAACAGGCTTTTCTGGATGAGCGCCCGCACGGACACCTATGTGGACAAGAGCATGCTGCTGAAATTTATGAACAGCAGGATGGACACGGACCGCAGGTTTATCTGCGTTTCAAAGCCGCGCAAGTTCGGCAAGTCCGTGGATGCTTCCATGATAGCGGCATATTACAGTTCCGGGTGTGATTCCGGGGAGCTTTTCTCCGGCCTTGAAATTGCCGGGAATCCGGGCTATGAAGAGCATCTCAACAGGCATTCCGTGATATATCTCAATATGAGCCGGATCTGCAGGGCAGATGAAAACATCTCTGATATGACAGGAAGAATCGAAGAGGAAATACGGCATGAGATTGTATCCGAGTATCCGGAAGCCATTTTCATAAGCGATCATATCTTATATATGCTGTCCGAAGCGTGCAGGGCATCAGGCAGGAGTTTCATTATTGTCATAGATGACTGGGACCTCGTATTCAGGAACGCTGGAAGGTCCGAGGATGAAATAACGATGTATCTCTGCTTGCTGAAGCGGCTGTTTACAGACAATGAATTCATTTCACTGGTGTACATGACAGGCGTGCTTCCCGCCAGGAAATACAGCAGCCCGGACTAATCTTTGGACATGTTTGATGAAATTTCAGTGGTGAATCCATATCCGCTGGAGGAGTTCATGGGGTTCACGGAAGAGGAGGTCAAGGCTCTCTGCGACAGGTTCGGCAAGCCATATGATGACATTCAGATGTGGTATGGATTCTACACCGTCAACGGTCATGCAGCATACAACCCCATGTCTGTTGCTGTGGCAATGAAAAAGGAGCGACTGGAGCCCGTATGGGCCGGCTCCGGCGCGCCGTACATGCTTGCGGATTATATTGGGCAAAAGACATCGAATGTGCAGAAGACGGTTGTAAGTCTGCTTTCAGGACAGCTTGTTCCCGTGGACGCTGCAAAGTTCAACAGTGACCTCTCTGAAGTCATATCAAAGGACCAGGTGCTTATGGCATTGCTCTATCTCGGATACCTCACATATGACTGCGGGAGAGTACGCATACCGAACTATGAGATTCATGCGTGCTTTGTGGAATGCATCGTGCGCATAACGGGCGAATAGCAAGTGCTCATTGAGACGGGACAGACGGAGAGGGAATATGATGTACATGTACAGAAAGTTCATGAAGGTGCTGGAGGAATGGCATGAAGACAAGGACCGGAAGGCCCTGCTGGTGAACGGCGCGAGGCAGGTTGGGAAGACTACGCTTATAAGAGAATTCGGCAGGAAATATTACGGAAATAATTTCGTGGAGATAAACTTTAAGAAGCATCCGGAGACGCAGAAGTTCTTCTGCATGGACCGGAGCGCGGAGACTTTTCTGAAAGAGATAACTTCATACACTGGGAGGTCCCTGCCGGAGCACAAGACACTCATATTCTTCGACGACGTCCAGGAGTGCCCGGAAGTGAGGACGGCCATAAAGTTCCTTGCGGATGACGGCAGATATGATTACATAGAGGCCGGAACATGCGCCGGGGTCATGTATGACAAGGTCGCGTCATATGCCGTTGGGTACGAGCACGAGAGGACAATGTTCCCAATGGACTTTGAGGAGTTTCTGCTGGCTCTCGGCGAGCCTCGCAATGTAATAGACAAGCTGAAGGAATGCTATGAAAACCAGACTCCCGTGAATGACTTCATCCATCACGTCATGATGGAAAACTTCGCCCAGTACATGTGCATCGGCGGCATGCCGTCTGTTGTCAAGACCTTTTTGGACACAGGCGGGGACATGGCCGCAGTCAAGAGAAAGCAGCGGAGCATTCTCCGCCGGATGCGGGAGGACGTGGCGAGATATGCGGATGCAAACGACGCGGAAAGCATACTGCAAGCCATGGACGCAATTCCTGCAAATCTTAATTCCGCAGGCAAAGACAGCAGGCATTATTATAGCGGGGCCCCGTATGAATGGCTCAAAGACGCATGCATCGCTTTTCCCAGCTTCAGCGATGTGAAGAAAAGAGGATACTGCGGGATGTACACAGAGATGTATATGTTCCGGATGTACATGGAGGACACAGGCCTTCTTGTGGCCATGGACAAGGACAGGCTTTTGCAGTTCAATGTCTTAAACGGAGACTTCGGAGCCCGCGAAGGCGGAGTGCTGGAAAACGCCCTGGCCCAGCATATTGCCGGTAATTTCTGGGACGGCATCCATGACCTGCAGCATTATACGGTGAAGGATATTGGCGATGTAAGCTTTATTGTTTGCCAGCCGGACGGCGAAATTCCCATTATGGTGATTCCGGGGGATGATTATAGAAATCACAAGGCCCTGGACAGGCTCATGCACATGAAGGAGTACAGCTTCAAGCAGGCCATAGTGTTCTGCAAGGGGAACATAAGCCGGGACAAGAGTGATGAACGCATCATATACATGCCCTTTTATATGATAATGTTCCTCAAGGAGAAGAGCATCATGGAGTTCATTCGTTTGGAGGATCCTGCCGCAGCGCTCAAGAAGTATTTTGAAAAGCATAATCCTTTGAACAGCCCGCCGGAGGGGCAGGATGCCGTGCCGGAGCCGTAATCCGGTTCATAAAATTTCCCGCAGGGTATTGACCTCAACCTAACTTCAGGTTGTACAATGTATGCAGCGGTACATGAAGAACAGGAGGCGTGAGAGAGATGGCAGATTATTTCGGGAAAGAGACACCGAAGCTCGGCTTCGGGCTTATGAGGCTTCCCAGGCGCGGAGTGGTCATAGACGTGGAGCAGACCAAGAAGATGGTGGACCTGTTCATGGATGCGGGATTCACTTATTTTGACACCGCCCACGTGTATCCCGGCTCGGAAAAGGCAATAGCCAAGGCCCTGGTGGACAGGTATCCCAGAGAGAGCTACACCCTTGCCACAAAGCTCTGCGCATGGCAGTTCGCCCCTACGGAGAAGTCGGCCAAGCAGCAGTTCTTCACAAGCCTGGAGCGCACTGGCGCGGGATACATAGATTATTACCTTCTGCACGCCCTCATGTCCAACAATTACACCAGCTATGACAAATACCACATCTGGGACTTTGTGCAGGAGCAGAAGGCAAAGGGGCTCATAAAGCACGTCGGATTCTCATATCATGCCGGCCCGGACCTTCTGGATGACATTCTCACAAAGCATCCGGAAGTGGAGTTCGTGCAGCTTCAGATAAACTATGCGGACTGGGAGGACAAGAAGATTGCCTCACACGCGAATTATGACGTTGTCCGCGCGCACGGCAAGTCCGTTGTTATCATGGAGCCCGTCAAGGGCGGCAAGCTCGCAAACCCTCCGAGAGAGATTAGGAACATGTTCCTGGATGCTCATCCGGACATGTCGCCGGCTTCATGGGCCATCCGTTTCGCGGCCTCTCTGGACGGCGTTATAACGGTTCTTTCCGGCATGTCCAACGTTGCACAGATGGAGGACAACCTCTCATACATGAGGGATTTCAGGCCGCTGGATGATAATGAGCAGAAAGTGATACAGGAGGCTCAGAGGATTTTGGGCAGATCCAGCACGATACCCTGCACTGCCTGCCATTACTGCACGACTGGCTGCCCGCAGCAGATTCATATTCCGGAAATTTTCGCCGCACGCAACAAGGAGCTTGGAAACGGACAGGCGGAGCAGGCAAAGGCCGCATATGAAGAGGCTACAAAGAGCGGAGGCAAGGCATCATCCTGCATCGGCTGCCTGCAGTGCGAGAACGCCTGTCCGCAGCAGATTCCTGTGACAACCTATCTCAGGCAGTGCGCGTGGGCGTATGAAGAAGAGCAGTGATTAAGGCATATACTGCTGGCAACAGGCCCGGATGCAGCTTGTCCGGGCCTGTTTTATCCGGCGCCAGAGGCAACCGCAGACAAAAACACAAGGTGAAATTTGTGCAGGCTGCACATAATTCCGGTATATGATTTTGCTAAGCACTGGGCAGATATATGCGGTGCAAAGGGGCCGATATGTTTGACTGTCTCCCCCGGTCTGCGGTATATTATAGGCAATGGAAAGCCACCGCTTCGGGGGGCGGTTCAGACAGATTTAAGGCCTCCGCTGAGGCATTGGATAAAGGGTATGAGCAAGGGATTCGGAGAGCTGGAGTTCGTGTTCACAGACACGGATTTCAGGCTGGACAAGCCGGTTTTGGCCGGAAATGAATGGCTGGAGAAATTCAGGGAAGACAAGTTCGGGGCGCTGTATGAGACAGGTTTTATGGAGAGGCCGGAGAATGTTACGCCGTCCGCAGGTTTCCTGTATCTGGTGGCGTCCGGCTTTTTGAGCTGTCTTACGTCCAGAGCGGAGATAGAGCTGGTCAGGGAAAGGACGGACGTCACTCCGGATGAGGACACCGTGGAGATGCTTCTTTCCTCCATCCCGTATGCGCTGGGAACGGAATTCATCACGGAGAAATGGATCAAGGGGATCTTCAAGAGGCTCAAGGAGCAGTTCGCCCGGGAGATAAGGGATTATGACGGCACCGTCGCAATGTACATTGCGGAGAAGTCCCAGCATCTGCATGTCCCGGAGCGCATATACTTCCATCTGGTGGAGCAGAAGGATGATGACTTCCCCTTCGCGTTCATGGCCACATATGCCACAATCGGCGAGAGAAACAAGCTTAAGCACATGCCCCTTAGGTACGCCCTTACGGAATTCAAGTCAGACCACACAAGGCTATTGAACCTTCTCTCCTGCCTCAACAGGGCGGCGGACGTTTCGCCCCTCATATCGTCCTTCGTGACCTCCGGGGAGATGTTCCATCCTTTGAGGCTCACGTCCAGGGAGGCCTGGGAGTTTTTAAAGGACGTGGAGAAGATAGAGGAGACTGGAATCCTTTGCAGGATTCCAAACTGGTGGAGGAAGAAGAACGGGGTGCCCGCAGTCTCCATAAAGCTGGGTGACGATCCTCCCTCGCTGCTGGGCTTCCAGACCCTCATTTCCCTGCGTCCCCAGCTGGTTGTGGACGGCGCCGTGCTCACGCGTGAGGACATAGAGTACCTGCTGTCCCAGACAGAGGGCCTGGCACTTTTGAAGGGAAAATGGGTGGAGGTAAACCACGCGAAGCTCCGCGCCCTTCTGGATCAGATAGCCAAGTATCCGGATGCCGTGACCCTTAAAGAGGCCTTGCAGATGGGCCTGGACAAGCCTGTCGTGGACGCGGACGTGGGGGCTTTGATTTCCAACGGCAATTGGCTCTCGGATTTTCTTGGAAAGCTCAGAAGCCCTCAGAAGCTCCGCGCGCCAAAGCTCCCCGCAGGGCTTACTGCAACCCTCCGCCCGTACCAGAAGACGGGATACACCTGGCTGGATTATATGGACAGCCTGGGCTTCGGAGCCTGCATAGCGGATGACATGGGCCTCGGAAAGACGGTGCAGGTTCTCGCATACCTGGAGAAGGTCCGTGAGGAGAAGCCGGAGGCAAGGGTGCTCCTGGTTGTTCCGGCATCTCTTGTGGGCAACTGGCAGAAAGAGATAGAGAAGTTCACGCCGGGAATGGATTACCTCGTCCTGCACGGGGCGTCTTCGGCTGCCTTGGAAAAGATGCTGCAGGGCTCGGACAAGTTCCTTACGATAACCACATACGGCATGGCGGCAAGGATACAAGAGCTCCAGAAAAGGAAGTGGTACTGCGCCATACTGGACGAGGCGCAGAACATAAAGAATCCGGGCGCGAAGCAGACGAGGGAGATCAAGAAGATTGAGGCTGAAAAGCGCATAGTCATGACCGGAACGCCCATAGAGAACGACCTCACAAACCTCTGGTCCATCTTTGATTTCCTCAACAAGGGGCTCCTTGGCTCGTCCCAGGAGTTTTCCAAATTCTGCAAGGGCTTATCCTCCAGCCCACAGGGATACGGCAAGCTTAAAAGCATGATATCCCCGTTCATACTGCGCCGTCTCAAGACGGACAAGAAGATTATAGCGGACCTTCCGGACAAGGTGGAGACGGTGGACTACGTTCCCCTTTCCAAGAAGCAGGTTGTACTGTACAGCAAGGTCACGGACGATCTCGCCTCCGCCATGGCGGATGGACTGGACGGCATCAAGAGAAAGGGCATGATTCTCGCTGCCATATCCAAGCTCAAGCAGATATGCAACCATCCGGACCAGTACCTCGGGCAGCCCGCTTTTGAGGAGTCGGACAGCGGCAAGCTGCAGATGCTGCGCGAGATATGCGAAACGATATACGAAAAGCGCGAGAGAGTCATAGTCTTCACGCAGTTCCGTGAGATTACGGAAAACCTTTCGGACTTTTTGAAGGGAGTTTTCGGCCGGGAGGGCTTCGTGCTGCACGGAGGCACTCCGGTCAAGAAGCGCACCGAGATGGTTGAGGCCTTCCAGGGAGATGACTATATCCCGTACATGGTCATATCCCTCAGGGCAGGAGGCACGGGCCTCAATCTCACGAAGGCCAACCACGTCATCCATTTTGACAGATGGTGGAACCCCGCCGTGGAGAACCAGGCAACGGACAGGACGTACCGCATAGGCCAGGACAAGACGGTGATTGTGCACAAGCTTGTCTGCAAGGGAACCATAGAGGAGAAGATAGACGAGCTCATAAACTCCAAGACAGAGCTTGCGGAAAACGTCATAGGCTCCGGCGGCGAGCAGTGGATCACGGAGTTCTCAAACGATGAGCTCATGTCCATGCTCCGCCTGGACATATAGCCAGCCATTCATTCACGGCAAATGAAAACAGACCGGCCGGACGGGCTAAAGCCTGTCTGCATGCAGGCTGAAATCTGTCCGTATAAGAGATATGAGCGCTTTAATGCGCGGGAGACCATATGAGAGAAGATTACTGGGAGAGAGGCTATTACAGCCAGCCTTCTGCGGAGGAGCTGGAGACAAACAGCGAACTCACAAGAAGGAGGGCGGCCAAAAAGGGCACCGTCCTGGAGCCTGTCATAATACAGGGCCGGAATATCACCAAAAACTGGTGGGGAAATGCCTGGTGCCGCAATCTGGAAAAATACGCGGACTACGCAAACCGCCTGGACAGGGGCAAGCGTTATCTGCGCTCCGGCACAGTGCTGGACCTCAAGATAGACAAGGGCAAGGTCATGGCCAAAGTGCAGGGCTCCCGGCGCACCCCGTACAAGGTGGAAGTGCACATAAGCCCTCTTCCGGAAGAGAAGTGCCAGCGCATCATATCTCGTTGCGAGAAGAAGATCCAGAACATAGAGGACCTCATGCTGGGCAACATCCCGCAGGAGATGCAGGACATAATCCTGGGCAAAGACGGCCTTTTCCCCACGCCACAGGAGATAAGCGTCTCATGCACATGCCCGGACTGGGCCGTAATGTGCAAGCACGTGGCCGCCGTCCTGTACGGCATAGGCGCGCGCCTGGATGAAAAGCCCCTGCTCTTTTTTGAGCTCCGCGGCATAGATCCGGACAGCTTCGTTCAGGCTGCCATAGACAGCAAAGTGGACGAAATGCTCGCCAACGAAAGCAAGCCCAGCCCCCGCATCATAGACGATGAGGACGCCTGGAAGCTCTTCGGCCTCAGTTGATTCCCACAGCAAAACCCAATCCAGCCGCCACAGCCCGGACTTCAATCCGGGCTTATTTTGTGCCTTGTTTGCGCCATATCCCTGCCCGTTTATGCGTTATGCGAATGGCCTAAAGCAGAAACATATGTTCGTGAAAAATCCGTTCCAAAAACTTGGTCCGTCTGCAGGGGCGGAATCCTCTGTCGGTGCCGTTCATATGACAAAGGAAAGCCGGCCTGCTTTTTCTGCAGACCGGCCTTGAACCTCATTTATACGGGTTCGTCAGTTGTCTTGTTTTGCGGGCTCTGCATCCCCGCTTTCAGCGGGCTCCGCTTCGCTTTCAGAGGGAGCGGCGGCCGGCTCTGCGGAATCTTCCGCGGGGGCTGCCGTGCCGTTTCTGCGTGCCTTGCGGGCCTCTCTGAAAGGCTTTATGTCCTTCCAGGATTTAGTCAGGAGCTTGTCTGAGACGGACAGGAGCGCGGGCAGGAAGAAGATTATGAGGATGAGGGCGGAGAGGCATCCGATGCCTAGGATTCTCAATATGCTGGCAATGGCGCCGGAGACGGTGAAGCTTATGATGAAGCATACGCAGATCATTATGACCGCGGACGTTATGATGGCCGTTATGGACTTTTTCATGACTTCCGGCAGAGCGTCTTTCTTGGACAGGGTCCGGCGGATTTCTTTGTAGTATGAGGAGAGCAGGATGCCGTAGTCCACCATGGAGCCCATGAGTATGCACTGCACCATCATGAGCGCTATGAAGTACATTGTGCTGTTCATCGCGGCCATTACGGACATTGTCACGAACACTGCGCACTCTATGATGCACACAAGGAAGGCGGCTACTGAGAACTTCCTGAAGGTGAGGCATACCACTATGAAGATGACCACGGCCGTCAGAATGGATATCAGCATGTACTCGGAGTGGAAGGTGAGCGAGAGCTCGTATGACATTGCCGTGGAGCCTACAAGGTAATAATCGTTTTCCAGGGAGTTTGCAAGCGTGTCGTTCAGAGTCTCATAGAAACTGTATATCTCATCAGATTCGGGCACATAAGTTATGGTAAGTATCACTCTGGAGTACACATCGCCGTGAAGCTGAGGGATGTTTTCCTCTATCATTGCCTGGGCGGCAGACAGCATCGACACATACTCTTCCGGGATAACGGATGCGAATACATCATTCGTAACAAGGTCATCGCACAGGAAGGTTAACAGATCATACAGGGACATTGTCACTTCGGACAGGTCTGCCTGCTGTGACCAGTACAGAAGGTACAGAAGGGATATTGTGTTTGCATCCATCTGCACTGCTGTGGATTCTCCGGCGGCATCTGTGCTTGATCCCATCATAGCGGAGAACATATAGGCCATCAATGTGGGGGAGTATGTCTGGGTGCTCTGTATCATCGGAACCATGGTCTGCAGCAATGAAATCTGGTCAGCATATGATCCGAAGTAACTGGAGAAACTGGATGTGGCATCAAGGAAGTCTTCCACTGTCATTGTAGTGGCGCTCTTCATAGTGTACAGCAAGCCTATGTATGTTGACATTGAGCTCATTCCAAGCAGGTCAGCCATCTCCGTGGAAGTGTATTCAGTTTCGTTATAAATGCCTTCAAAGATTCCCTGGTACTGGCTGTACTGCTGCAGCGTGGCAAGGGTGCTGTCATCCATCATGGATGTAACCATGCTGCTGCCAAGGAATTCGTCAGAGATTATGAAGCTCATAACCTGGTAGAAGGTAAGGTTCTGGATGTTTTCCGTGCCGTTTTCATAGACGTAGTACAGAAGGTCTACGTACATCTCATCCATGGTGAAGCCGGAATCCTCACCCATGTACTCTCCCATGGTGTCTGCCATTTCGGCGGCGGAGAGCTGGGAGCCGAACATGTAGTATCCATAGCCTTCAACTACGCAATCGTCATTTTCCAGAAGGTCTGAGACTATGGGCACTATGTTGTTCTCATCGGAAGTGCTGTATATGACAACCAGGGAGTCCTCGGGGAACTCGTCCATTATGTAGTCCATCTGGGCGTCGTTGGTGTAGGTTATGGTGGCGAGGGACTCTGTGTAGATCACAACAGCGAAGATTACCACGCCGAGGATTGAGAGGACTATGCGGAACTTGTAGCAGAAGCGGCCTATGGCGCCGGCGATTTTGTCTATCATGCTGTCGCCTCCTTTATGGCGTCATTCGCGCATATTACAGGTGCAACAGAGGAATCCTCGGAAATTATGGCAGGGCTCTCCGGCTCTTCTGATGCAGGTGCGGCGTCATTTTCTGCGGGGTCCGGGCCAGATCCGGCGGAAGGTGGAGTGGTGCCCCTGCGGCGGGCGCGGCGCTCGCGGATCTTCTGCATGATGTATGCCTTGCTGCTCTTTTCCAGGGCTTTGTCAGACCAGATTATGAGCGTAGGCATTATGGTGAAGACGCATACGAGAGAGAACAGGACTCCCTTGGCGAACACGAGCCCCATGTCCATGCCTATCGTGAAGCTCATGAGAAGCAGAACGAGGAGGCCAACGATTGTCGTGAACGCGCTGGAGGAGATGGAGCCCATGGACTTTGCAACGGTATTTTCCATTGCCTTTTCCTTGCTCAGCCTGCCTTCCAGTGTCTTGCGCTCCTGGTTGTAGCGGGTCATCAGCATTATGGAGTAGTCTATGGAAAGTATCAGCTGCATGACCGCTCCTATGGCGAACGTCATGGAAGAGATTGTCAGGAATATGAGGTTGGTGCCCATGTTTATGAGCACTGCCACGCCCAGGGTTACCAGCATCAGAACCGGCTCCATGAATGCATGGCATAGGATCAGCAGGACGACAAGGACTATGGCCACGGCTTCAGGTATCAGCGTGGAAACGAGGGACATGGAGTCGTCTCCGTTTACGGTGAAGTAGGACCGGAGCGTGTAGCCCTCGCCTTTGTACTTGGACACCAGGTCCTTCATAAGGGCCTGCCCTTCGGATTCGTCCGTCGTCACTGTGGTTATGACGTACAGAGTGTAGCCTTCCTCGTCATTGTTGTATCGGTCAGAACCTGCCTCCCAGGCAACGGATGAGATGCCCTCCGTACCGGAGAGCTCCGTATAGAGGTCCGTCTTCTGGTCATCCGTAAGATCAGAGAACATGAGCCGGAAAGTGCAGTTCACTTCGGTCTGCGGGAAGTAGTCCTCGTTCTCAATTATGTCCAGGCCCTGCCTCATGGAAGAGGACGCCGGAAGGTAGGCCGTGAGGTCCTCGTTGATGTTCACGAAGAACATCATCACCACGGACCCGGCCATAACCACCAGCGTTATTATGAAGAACCAGAGCCGGTGTTTTACAAGAAAATGCGCAAATCTTTTCAAGTTTACACCTCAATGCAAAAGCAACATAATGTTGACAAAAATTATCGGTCAAATTATAATCAAGGTATAGCAAACAGTCAAGACCGGTGCCGCTTGCAGGTTGTTTCAAAAGCGTTGTATTTAGTTGCGAAGTAAACAAACCTGGGAGTTTTGTATCTTAAATCAACAAAGGAGGCCTGTTTTGTCCAATTCATCCAAAACATATCAAAATAAGGCCCCGGTTATCCCGGAGCCCTCCTTGGCGCCCGGGATTCCGTCACCAGTGAAGGAGAACCAGAGGGTGCGCCTTACCAAGGCTCTTTTGAAGGACGCCCTCATAGACATCCTGCAGACCACGCCCATGCAAAAGGTCACCATCTCAGCCGTATGCGAAAGGGCCGGCATCAACCGCACGACTTTTTACAAGCACTACACAGACGAGATTTCGCTGTATTACGATGTCCAGAATGAAGTTCTGGACATGCTGCGCAATGTCCTTTCCGTGCACGGTCTGGACTGCCTTGAAATCCTGTTCACATTCATAAAAGAGAACGGCAAAATTTCCAATGTAATCTTCAACGCAGGCATAGACAACAACCTCCCGCAGAAGATTTTCTCGCTTCCCGAGATACGAGAACTCATCCTGCAGGAGTACAAGGGCCCCGCAGACCCTCATTTCCAGCAGATTTTCTACTTCATCTGCTACGGCGGATACGCGCTCATAAAGGACTGGGTAAACAATGACTTCAACGCCACCGCTTCAGAGATGGCGGACACCATAAAATATATAGTGAAAAAGCTCCTTGGCTAGCCGAAGGCTCATTTCCATAAGATTTCGACAAAAGCGCAATACAGAACCTGTTTTTGACAAAAGCGCAATATCATGCCCGTGTAAAGCATATCAAAAGCCCCCGCGCCGTACGGCATGAGGGCTTGTATTTTACCTGTATGAAATTACCATTCCATACGCATTAAAGGGATACGGAAATCACGTTGTACATTCTCTCGCGCACATACATCCTGTACTTCTTTCCCGCGGATTCAAAGAGCACGTACACCTTGCTGTTGGATACCGTAAGGCCCTCCGTCATGGAAGGAAGTGTGTAGGTCGCGTCAAGGTTGGAGGAGTCCAGGTAGTAGAGATCCAGCTGCACGGTAGTATTGTCTGCTGTGAGGAGGTCCAGCGTCCCGGGTGTTGCGGCATTGGCCTTTGCGAGGTCATACACGTAGATATGGCTGTTGGCAAGGCCGTAGCTCTCGGAGAGGGCTGCTTTGCCGTCTGAGATGGCAAAGCCCTGAATCTGGGAAGCGGTGGAGTATGCGCAGGACGGGATGGAGCTGAAGCCCTTCTCATCGTCCGCGTCTTTGTCCAGTTTGTATACGATGGCCGTGTTCTCATCCCCTGCGGGAGTTGTTATCTTGTGCTCATCTATCGTGGGGTAGTTGCCGGCGCGGTAGAACTCGCCCGCATACAGGGCCTCGCCTTCGGCGTCATAGAACAGGTATGCCACGTTGAAGACCTTGCCGTCTCCCTCGTCGGCGGCGTCCACAACGAATCCGGCGCCGATGTTCATGGTGCCGCCCGTGGCGGTTGCGCTGGATACGAGGGTGTCATAATCCATTGTGTAGATGTCCATCTCGGAGGAGAGCCATACATGAGTTCCGTCTGAGGCAATGCCTCCGCAGTGTCCCGAGAAGTCCGATCCGTCTGCCGTCTTGAGGGTGACATAGCTTTCCGCATCGCTGCCATCATTGATAACATAGATGCGGGAGGCGGAGCCGTCCACCATGTAGCAGCACATGAAGAAAGTGGTGTCTCCGTTCTCATCCGTGTATGACCCCAAGCCCTGGGGCACGACGCCGTCCTCCAGGCCGGGGATTGCGAACTCTGTCTTGAAGCTGTCCAGGTCCTTGTATGAGTCTGCATAGAACCATACGAGCAGGAATATTCCCAAAACAACCACGATGCAGACTATTACGATGACCACAATCAGAAGGTTTCTGAGCCAGCGTGCCAATTTGCGCATATTATACATCCTTAACTGTTTTCTCTCATTGAGATACGCGGCACAATGTCTAATAACTGTCGCATATCTTCATAGATTGTACCATACCGAAGGCATCCTTTGCAATGTCATTGCCTTGCACTTGTATTGAAAAGCTATTGCAGGCAAAACGGAAGGGGGAATCGTGTCAAAAGCGTGTCAAAAACCGCCCGAAAAGCTGTATTTTCTATCTTCAAGCAAGAAAAAAAAAGTGCCACATATGTGACACCTTTTGGTCGAGGCGGCGGGATTCGAACCCACGACCTTATGGTCCCGAACCATACGCGCTACCAACTGCGCTACACCTCGTTGCAACTATTATTATAAAGGCTTGTCATGTTTTCGTCAATTGATTTTGCCCGTTTGTGCAAAATCATTCGGCGGACGGTTGTGCCATGTCAATGTGGAATTCACAGCTCTATAGGAGGTATGCCGTTCAATACAAGATGGTCATTGACATTGCCTATGATTTCACGTATTCTGCCTTCCGCATGCCTGCGCCTGGCATAACGCATGAGAGAGGCTTTGTTTATCCGGAAAGTTACAAAGGCATGCGCAAACATCCTGGGATATTCTCCGGGAGAGAAAGCAATCATTATCGCAGGGTCCGATACAACTTCAACGAAGAATTTTTCCAGATTTTCATGCCAGAAAACCATCTTGTCCGCCGGATATTGCTTGACCAATGGCAGGACTATAATGGATCCCATCTCAATGTATAAGCTTAAGACTTCAAGAGACGGATCCATCAATACATGTTTTTGATACCGGTTATACAGTACATCAAAGATATAGGGCAGGCATTCCTTCTCAACAAAGACATAGATTACGTTTTTTGCAATCAGGTGGTTTACAAAAGCATTCAGTTGGTCGGTTTCAAATATAACGAATCTCAGGTATTCGAATTGGTCATGAAGCCATGTGGCAATCTCAATTGCCTCATCAGTATAGATATGGCGGTAGAAGATCTTGCTGGTATCAAGGGTGTACGTGTTCTTCTGCAAACGCCGGATGACATTTTCCGTGACCATTTTATGCAACATATTGTTGAAAGACGCCGTCCCCAGCGTATATCCGGCATCTATGAAGGACTGTCTCAGGTCCTGTTTTGTGAAGGTGTCCTTTTCCCGGACGCCTTGAAGGTATCTGTCATAATCCATGATATTTTGCCCTGTGCGGCAGTAATCTAAAGATCTATGCTTGCGCCCCTTATATTGGCCATATCCGCTATCCTGCGCAGCTTTTCGTCCGCATGCCTGCGCCTGGCATATCTCATGAGCGAGGCCTTATTGATCCTAAATGATTCAAAAGCTTGCCTAAACATTCCGGGATATTCGCCAGAAGAGAAGGTCGTTCTTATTGTGGGTTCTGCAATAGAATCAACTAAAAACTTCTCAAGATTTTCATGCCAGAAAACCATTTTGTCTGCCGGATACTGCTTGACTAGAGGCAAGACAACAATAGTGTTCGTATCGAAATATAAGCCGAACATATCCAGAGTTGGGTCTCGCAGCACACTGCGGTTGTATTTTTCATACAAGACCTCGAAGATATAAGACACACATTCTTTTTCCACAAAGACATAGATTACATTTCGGGCAATCAGGTGGTTAAGAAATGCATTCAGCTGATCCAGCTCGAATATAACGAAAGTCAGATATTTGAATTGGTCATGCAGCCATGTGGCAATCTCAATCGCCTCATCCGTATAGATATGGCGGTAGAAAACCTTGCTGGTATCAAGGGTGTACGTGTTCTTCTGCAAGCGCCGGATAATATTTTCCGTGACCATCTTCTGCAGTTCCATTGTGAATGACGTATTCCCTAGCGTATATCCGGCATCTATGAAGGACTGTCTCAGGTCCTGTTTTGTGAAGGTGTCCTTTCCCAGGACGCCTTGAAGGTATCTGTCGTAATCCATGATAATGCTCCGTGCGGGTGCAATTAGACTTACCGCTGGATAGAGGAACGTATATGCCCCAGATTCGTGCCGTGCATTCCATACCCTATGCCGTATGAGCCCGTTCATAGAATGAAAACAGACTCCGGATGGCAGCCTGTCCGGTTATTA
The DNA here is from genome assembly GCA_021204625.1 of Clostridia bacterium. Classification (GTDB taxonomy): domain Bacteria; phylum Bacillota; class Clostridia; order Christensenellales; family Borkfalkiaceae; genus Coproplasma. The sequence goes on from JAJPZA010000016.1 coordinate 44,053, forward strand.
AAACTTCCGCTCACAGCAGGACTCTCTGCTTTTTACAGAGGCGCGTGCCTCCATACATTCGGGAGGGGTCTTCCAGTTGACATTATTTTACATTTTCCACAGAGCAGACGCAAGCGTTTCAAAAGGATTTCCGGATGGGCGCTTGCGTTTTGGCGTCTCGGTTCATAGCGGGATATAGCCATTTTGACGTTTCTCGCAGCCTTTAAGGGCCAAGGTCCGGAGATGCGGCCGGAGGCGGATTGGGAGCCAGCCTGGCGTTTGCGGATGACTGGTTTGTGTGATAAAAATTTCACAGAAAAAAAGCTTGACATCGTGAAATTTGAAGCGTATTATAATAAACAATCGTTTATTTTTAGAATGGACGCATTTTCACTTGCGTGTTTGCGGAGAGGGTTAAGTGCAGGAGCTGCACGTATGGAATTTTGGAATATGCTGAAACGGCATGAAAAGGAAGATATGGAATACGCAAAATCGGCGTGCGTCAGGGAGGGAGAATATGAATTTGAGAGATTTGAGGCTGGCTAAGGGGATTTCGCAGACAGAGGCCAGCAAGTTCGTGGGCATGCCCCTCAGGACTTATCAGAGGTATGAGAAGAACAGCTCGTATGAAGGGAGCATCAAGTACAAGTATGTGTACCAGAGGCTTGAGAAGTACGGGTTTGTGGATGAGGAGCACGGCATCCTCACCAGGGATGAGATTTCCGCGGCGTGCGGGAAGGTCTTCCCGAAGTATGACACGGATTTCGCATACCTTTTCGGATCGTATGCGAAGAATATGGCAAAGGACATGAGCGACGTGGACCTGCTCGTCTCAACCGGCAGGGATGACGCATGGCTTGCAGAGGCCATGAGGGAGCTCAGGGAAAACCTGCACAAGAGGGTGGACATGCTGGGCATGAACGAGATCATGAACAATCCGGATCTCGTGCACGAGATTCTCGATGAAGGTGTCCGGATTTACAAGAGGCCCGCGGCGGGGGAGACGGCATGAGATATTACGTGATGGCAGACATCCACGGCTTCTATACGGCCATGGAAAAGGCGCTGAAGGGGGCCGGGTTCTATGAGGACAGCGGCCCCAAAAAGATTATAATCTGCGGGGACCTCATGGACCGCGGAAGAGAGGCCCTCAAGGTGCAGAAGTTCGTCCTGGACCATATGGAAAAGGGAGACATCATCCTCGTGAGGGGAAACCATGAGGACCTGGCAATGGACATGCTCAGAGAATGGGACGAGGGAAGCTACGTCCAGCATCACAACATATCGAACGGCACCGTGGACACCCTTCTGCAGCTCACTCACACAAAGGACATGGCGGTCATGATAACAGACCTCCATGGCGTCCGGGACGCCTTTGAGAGAACTCCGTACATGCAGGAGATAATCCCTTCCATGCTGGATTATTTCGAGACGGAGGATTACATCTTCGTGCACGGATGGATACCCTGCTTTGCCATCCAGATGAGCCAGAGTTCCAGGATGTATTTTCCCAGGGAAGACTGGAAGCATGCTTCAAGGACGGAGTGGAAGGAGGCCAGATGGATAAACGGCATGGAGGCCTGCCACTGCGGAGTGCGCGAGAAGAAGACGGTTTTCTGCGGGCATTACCACTGTTCATACGGCCATGCGATGTATGAAGGCATAGGGAGCGAGACGGGAAAGGACGCCGTGTTCACCCCGTACTATGACACAGGCATCGTAGCCATAGACACGTGCACGGCCCTGAGCGGCTTTGTGAACTGCGTTGTCGCGGAGCAGTGATCCAGGGATTGCGCAGCCTCTGGCGCCAGCCACGGAAGCAGCTTTAAACGGTTGCAAGCGGGGTGCAAACAAGTTGACACCTTTTAGCTCAAAAGATACAATTAAGGGGCTGTACGGAAAGGTGCAGCCCCTTAAAAGCATACAGAGGTATTGGTTGCATATGGACGCTAAAGAAAACCTTAGAGAGATATTTGAAGCCCACAATGTTGACAAGGATTTCATGGAAGAGGATTCCCTTGAGATAATGCTGGGGATACTGCATGACACCACATTCTTTGACGAGCTGGACGCCGGCGGGATGGAAGACCGCCTGGATGCGTTCAAGAGGGACAGGAACAATGAGGTTCTTGCCCACAGCATGTTCTCATGCATGGTGATTGTTCCCTTCTACTGCCTTGTACGCGAAGAGAAGGGCGAGGACGTCTGCTATACAGGCAAGTCCAATTATGACAAGTCCCTGAACCTTTACACAAGTCCCGAGGCATGCAAGGACGCAGCGCTGAAGCAGAAGTACGATCTGGTTGAAACGGACATAGTTGAGGCCGTTAACTACTGCACGGAGCACAAAGTCACAGGCATCACGGTGAACCCGGACACGCAGAACGTAAAGTTCATAGCCAAGAAGGTTGTGGATGTCATAGAGGCCATGAACGACTATGAGATGGTCCTTGACGACATCATGGCCGAAGGCATTCCGGGCGCCAATCTGGACGCCACCTGGTTCGAGCGTTTTTTAGGCCGCGAGGTTGAATGCACCCTCACGGACGGCAGGAATTTCAAGGGCGTGATCCACGCTGCCGAAGGCGAAGATGCCAGGCAGGACGAAGCCGTCTACACTCCGGACGACCCTTCCGAAGAACCCGTATCTTTCCTTATGGGCGACATATCCTCCATCCGCGACATAACCAACGAAGACCCCATAACCGAAGAGGAGCTTGAGAATCTGGTGGACTGGAAGGACGAGGCTGAAGATGTCTCTGAGCCGGAGGACAAAGAGTAATCCCATCCCAAAACTGCATATAAAAACAGACATGCTCCCCGCAAAAGCAGGGAGCTTTTTTTGTCCTCCGCAGAATTAAGGGGCAGGATTTTCCCTGTGCGGATGCCACGCAATGGTCCGGTATGGAAAGGCTCCAAATGGCCTTTAACTCTGCATATGCATGCCGTTTTGCATTTCTCTGGCAATAGCAAAGGGCTGTGTCTCCAAAGGGAGATGCAGCCCTTTTGTACGGTTTGTATGAAGATGGGGGCCAAGGGAGGCCGGTGTCAGAGCTCCTTCAGAACGCCTTTTTTGGCATCATATACAAAGCTGTGCTTTTGTCCGTCCAAAGTGAAAGAAATTGATATGTAGCGGCCGTCCGTGCAGCTGTATGACTTGTCCGCTGCCTTGCGGAAGGAGAGGGCTTTGGAGAAAAGGGCCTGCTGGTCCCTGGTGTATGAGGACACATCGTCCGAGGTCATCATGACGCTTCCGAAGAGAGCGTTTATGGTAATGAGGGCCTCTTTCTGCTTTGCGGAGAGACGGTTGTTCTCATCCCGCAGGATGAAGACGTCCGGATCGCAGCCGAAGAGCCTCTTGTCCATGAAAGACCGGTATATGGTATTCTGCAGGGTAACCTTAGTAGAGATGCGCTCGCGGTGCATGTATTTCATGTACCAGGCGTCATCGAATTTCAAGGATACATCAGGGCCAATGCGCAGGTAGTCGAAAACAGTGCTGTTCATTATAATCGCCCCGCAGCCCAGGATTGTCTTGTCCGGCAGAGCCCTGCGGATGCGCTCATACGCCTGCTGGGTTATCTGCGCCCTTGTCCTCGTAGAAATCTGCCTGGGGTTGACAGCATACAGGAAGTCCAGCTTGAAGAAGTCGAATCCCATGTCCGCGTAATGGCGGAGGCACTGCTCCACATATTCCATGGCCTGCTCGCTGTCAGAATCAAGGCCAAAGAAGCCGCTCCAGTTGCCGCCCGCTTTCCAGTCAAAGAACCAGTCCGGATGCTCTTTGTACACCTGGCTCTTGCTTTCCGCCGCAAAGGGCGCCAGCCATATTCCGGCTTTGAGGCCCTTGGCATGAATTTTCTGCACAATGCCTTCCAGTCCGTTCGGGAACTTGACGGGGTCTACGGACAGCCAGTCTCCCACAGCTGTCTCGTAGCCGTCATCTATCTGGAAGAGCTCAAACGGGGCCCCTATATTATCCAGGCTGCCAAGGATCTTCTCCTCGCTGATATCCTCGTAATAGTTATACCATGATGTGTATCCCAGGATATCCGGGATGTCCTTTTCCGGATACATGGAGAGGAAACAGTCATGGTCCGTTGTGAAATCAAAGAGGCATATGAATCCGTCCAGTTCAAGGCCGGATATGTCGCTTTCAAGCACAATCCTGTTGCTCTGGATGTCATGGTTTATGATAAGGTACGCTTCCGTAGAGTTGAAGGAGCCTATGAAGAAATCCTTCGCCCAGCTTATGTCATATCCGTGCAGAACGCCTTTGCGGTATTTTTTGAAGGCGCTGTCTCCGTACCCGTCCAGGGAGAACATGTTCACAAGGAACTTGGGAAGCTTCGTTATATCCTTCAGGCTTTCACCTGCGGCAAATTCTCTTGTGTCCGTCCAGGACTGGTATCCGTTCACGAATATCCGCTCATCCTTCTCATATGAATGAGGAATAGAGATGGTGGCGGAAAGGAGTGTGACAGCCTCTTTGGGAAAGACGGTGACTGTAGTCCTGTAGCCTTCCCGGCGGATGTCCAAAGACACATGTGCATCCGTCTCAGAAGCTGTATATTCTGCGCCGTTTATGGCGTATGTGAGCTTGAAATCCAGTGTAGCCATTATCCTGCGTCCGTATTGTTGTCCGTGCCGGAATCCGTTGTGTCTGCAGATATGTCTGCAGGGCCTGCCGTTTCAGCGACTACGGAGCCGTCTGCTCCGGCTGCCGCAAGGGCGGCCTCTTCTGCGGCATGCTCTTCGGCGAGCTTTGCCTGGCCTTCCTGGATTGCCTTTTTTGTCTTTTTCTCGTTGTAGAATAAGAGTATAATAGCGGCAACGACGCAGCAAACGAGGGATATAATGAGGGTAATCCTGTATCCGAGCCCTGTGCTGGTACCAGCTTCTGCATCCTGGCCTATTGTTGCAACGGATGTGAATATAATCATTGCAACGGCCTGGCCAATCTTCATGGCGAAAGTTCTTGAAGCGAAGAACATGCCGTCATGGTTCTCATGGGTCTTGTATTCATCCGCTTCGGCAATATCCGAGACGATGGCCTGCGGCACAACGCTTAATATAGACATAGGGAAGCCGGCGAGAATTGCGATTATGTACCCGTATACTGCGTTGGAAACTCCGGCTTGTTTGCCCGCGAACGAGGCAATAAGGAATAATATAGCGAATAGGACGAAGCCAATTATGACCATCGGTTTCTTGCCCACCTTCTGTGTGATGATGTTAACAGGGAAGTATAGGATGAATGAAACTACTGTCATGAGGACGAAGAGGATGAGATAATTGTTCAATCCCAGCAGGTTCTCCACATAGTACAGGAAGCCTGTATTAAACATCGTAATTGCTATCCAGTACGCGAGGTCGGAGATCATAAAAGTAACGAAAGACTTGTTGCGGAAGGTCTTTCCGAGGGATTTGAAGGCGTTTTCCGCAGGAACTGGAGCGCTGTCCTTTGTGTATTCCGTCTCCTTTATAAGGAATGCGGGAATCCACATCATCACAAGGGCAATGACAGCCAGCACGATAAGGGTTACTCTGGCTGCATAAATGATATCCATGCCCGTAAGGTCTGAGAGCCACTGCCATATCATCTTGCCCGCAAAGGCAATTCCGGTGCCCAGAATGTACGTAACGGAGATTGCCGTGGAAAGGTTCATCCTGTCTTTTGGATGTTTTCCAAGGACGGGGATGAGGGCGTTGTACGGCGTGCAGTACAGGGTCATGCAGAGGTAGAAAAGCAGGAGCGTAATGACCAGCCATACTGTGTTGGCAGTGGAAACGTGGCCAACGGGGCACCAGAACACGAGAACCGTCACAATTGCGAACGGAAGCGCGGAGGCCCTCATAAAGGGTATTCTCTTTCCTTTCTTGCTCTTGCACCTGTCGCTCGCAGAGGCAATCAGAGGGTCCGTTACAGCGTCGAACAATCGTCCGCAGGCCGTAATGATTCCTATGACCGTAAGGCCTATGAACACAATGCCCTGCGTGATGAAAAGGTGTTCCTGCATCACCGTGTCTGTCGCATCAGGCAGATAGAAGTTCACAAGCAGGTTCGTAATTATCCCAGACAGCATGGACCATCCCAGCTGCCCGAGGGCGAAGACAATCATGTCCCTTGTGGTGAGTCTTTTCATACATTTTCCCCCAACATATTCTTTAATTAAGATAAATTAAGATATGTTCTGGCCCTTTTTGCCGGGCCGTTTAACCCGCTTGAAGCTCCCCCACATAAAGCTTAAAGCGAAGCATTTTTCCCGTATCTTTCCAGACCTCATATGGCCCGGATGCCCGGCGGCCATCATGCTCGCAGGCTGTTCATTATGATGCCTATGAGGCAACGGACCTCTCCGGCCTTGTCCAGGGATGCGTCCTGTGCAATAAGGTTGCCCTGGCAGGTGAGCTTTTTGCAAAGGTTCTGGAGAGCATGGGTGGTGGCGTAATAGAACAGCTTCTCATCCCCGACGTCACAGACGCTCCCGTCCTCAAGGCCTGCGGCGTACGCGTCATGGAACAGGTCCCAGAATGCGTCTATGCCGCTCTCGTACGTGGTCATCTCATCTCTGGGAACAGACGGCAGCATGTTGTCCAGTTGGAACAGGAAGGCGTAATACGAAGGGTTCTGCATGAAGATCTCCAGATAAGAATCATAGAACTTTTCCAGCCTCTCGCATCCGGTGCCACTCTCTGCGGGACGGAACCTCTCATACACATCCCTGCCGAGATACAGCGCGCACTCCATGACAAGGGCCTGCTTGGTGGAATACCTTCTGTACAGTGTGGCCTCCCCGACTCCGACCCTCTTTGCGATGGCGGATATCGTTACCTTGTCTATTGAGGATTCCAGGAACATCTGTGTGGCCTCTTTGATTATGAAGTTGTTCTGCGCGTCCTTGATTGTCATCCTTACAGCCTCCGTTCCAAGCCATTTGATAGTTCACCTATCATAATGATAGTCTAACTATCATTATGATACACCACACTCTGTTGGATAATTATTTCATTTCTTTGCATGTGCTGTGCAATCTGTACTGTATTGGTCGGACTGCATAATATGCCGGATGATGACGGATGATGAGCGGTTCTTCCGCGGCCTCTTTGGACCGCTCGCGCCGGAACCAGGAGACTGTTTTCTTCAGCGTTTCTGTGGTCGTATTCTGTGCTTCCAATTCATGCTGTTTTATTTGCAAAATGGCGGAAGGGTTGGTATAATCTATGGCAAGGGAGGCGTGCATCTCAGGGATGCGCGCAGCCCGCAGAACCGGACGGTACAGGGCCGGACATCCCAAGGACAGGATTTTATGGAAATTTATGAGGAGCTTGTAGAGCGCGGGCTCATAGCGCAGGTAACGGACGAGAAAGAGATAAGGGACCTCATCAACGGCGGAGGAGCCAGATTTTACATAGGCTTTGACCCTACGGCGGACAGCCTGCACGTAGGGCACTTCATGGCGCTCTGCCTCATGAAGCGCCTTCAGATGGCCGGCAACAAGCCCGTGGTGCTTTTGGGCGGCGGAACTGGATACATAGGGGATCCTTCCGGCAGGACGGACATGAGAGCCATGCTCACGCCAGAGACCATACAGCACAACTGCGAATGCTTCAAGAAGCAGATGGAGAGGTTCATAGACTTCAGCGAGGACAAGGCCATCATTGTGAACAATGCGGACTGGCTTCTGGATCTCAAGTATATAGAGCTCTTAAGAGAAGTTGGCGCATGCTTCACCGTCAACACCATGCTCCGCGCGGAGTGTTACAAGCAGCGTATGGAGAAGGGCTTGAGCTTCCTTGAGTTCAACTATATGATAATGCAGGCGTACGACTTCTATCATCTCCATCAGGTTTACGGATGCAACATGGAGTTCGGCGGGGATGACCAGTGGAGCAACATGCTGGCCGGAACCGAGCTCATCCGCCGCAAGACCGGGGATGACGCATACGCCATGACCATAACCCTCCTTTTGAACAGCGAAGGCAAGAAGATGGGCAAGACGGCCAAGGGAGCCGTATGGCTGGACGAGAACAAGACCACTCCGTATGATTTCTACCAGTACTGGCGCAACGTGGATGACGCGGACGTCACCAAGTGCCTCAAGATGCTCACCTTCATCCCCCTGGATGAGATTCATGAGATGGAGCAGTGGGACCCCTCGCGCATCAACGAGAAGAAGGAGATTCTCGCATTCGAGCTCACCAAGCTCGTGCACGGCGAAGAGAAGGCAACGCTTGCAAGGAACCAGGCGAAAGCGGCCTTCGGCGGCGAAGGGGACCTTCCTTCCAAGGACGTCTCCGTTGAGACACCTACGATAATTCCCGTGCTCGTGGCGGCCGGCATCTGCTCTTCCAACGGCGAAGCCCGCAGGCTCATCCAGCAGGGCGGCGTGTCCATAAACGACACGAAGGTCACGGACATCAACGCGCCCGTCAGAAGCGGGGACATCCTTCACAAGGGCAAGAAGGTCCACATCAAGGTGAACCTCGTATAAGCCCTCATACAGGCGCCAGTCCGTCCAAACCGGACGTACGGCGGACGGCGCAAAACACGCAGCAAAGTGCTCTCTTCCAAAGGGGGCACATATTATATAAGAGGAAAGGGAGAAGCATGGCATGCTGGAGAAATACTTGTCCGTGGCAGGAATCTGCCGGACGGAAAAGGTCATTGAGAGGTCCAGGTTCATAACAACCTCCGCCCATGCGGAAGGGGAGAAAGAGGCCATGGACTTCATTGCCGGCATACGCTCCAGATACCGGGACGCCACCCATAACTGCTACGCGTTTGTAGGGGACGATGCGGGCAACCTTCTGCGCTTTTCCGATGACAGCGAGCCGCAGGGCACCGCAGGCATGCCCATTCTTGAGGTTATCCGGAGCAACAGCCTTAGACAGTGCGCCGTTGTTGTGACCAGATATTTCGGAGGCATAAAGCTTGGAGCCGGAGGCCTTGTGCGGGCCTATTCCGGCTGCACTGCGGAAAACCTCCTGCAGGCGAAGAGGGTACTTTACGAGCTCTGCGCTGAGAACAGATATACCCTGGATTACTCGCAGGTGAAGGCAGCGAGCCTCATAATATCCTCCAGCCCCTGCGAGCTTCTGGACACCGTCTATGCGGACAAGGTGACATTTCTTGTCCGCCTTAAAACCAAAGATATATCCGCTTTTGATGCAACTCTCACAGACCGCCTCGCCGGCCGTCTGGAGATAACCCACGGAGAGCCCTGCATGGGAGCTTTCCCTGCGGATGCAGATAAATGACCATTGTATACCGCAATATTATCCCCTGCAAAAGTATACCTAAATCAGCTGTGATAATCGGGTATAAGGGTATATGCCTGCAAAGCAGTCAATCCCTTTGTGGATGCCATAATAAAGATCTTTGGACGCTGTATCTATTAATAGGATACGGCGTCTTTTGCGTAAGCGTCTTAAAATCGGCGTACTAGCGGACCCCCGGCAGGGGTGATACAATA
>JAJPZA010000100.1 GCA_021204625.1 Clostridia bacterium
CTTTGTGATAATAATCGGTGTAGAGGTCGGGTTGGTTCTCGGGCTTGAGTATTGTCTCGAGTGTAGACAGCTTGGATACTTCTTTGGTGCGGAAGTTGTCGGGTTCGTCGAGAACGAGTCCGTCGCGGTTGCCGAGTATATTAGTTGAGAACCACCCGCTCAGGCCGAGGCAGCGCGTGCCTATAATGGGGGCGAAGCCGCTCTTGACGAGAGTTTGCCCTGTTTTGAAGTCCTTTCCGGCGATGGGGAGACGTGTTCGCTCCGCCAGTTCCCACATAGCGGGAATGTCTACGGTTGTGTTCGGCGCGCCCATGATGAACGGCGCGCCCTCTTTCAGCGCGGCGTAAGCATAACACATCGAGGGGGCGATGTGCTCGCGGTCGTCGGCTTTCATAGCGTCTTCGAGGTCTTTGAGGGAGCCGTGCACCGCCATATCGACCGGCACGTAAATCTCGGTCGACGCCGCCCAAATCATCACTATGCGCTCGCAAGAGTTGCTCTCCTTAAAGTTGCGGATATCATCGCGCAGACGCTCGACCATCTCCCAACGGGTTTTGCAATCCTTGACGTTGTCGCCGTCGAGACGTTTAGCATAGTTCTTATCGAAGGCGGCGGGCATGGGGACTATTTTCTCGAGCTCGTCGCGTACGGGGAGGATGTCTTTCTCCGCCAATACTTGGGCGTACATCGCCGCCTGGAAAGCGTTCTGGGGATACACGTCCCATGCTCCGAACACGATGTCGTCCAACTTTGCGAGGGGGACGATGTCGGCATAGTGGAGATATTTCTTGTTGTCTCCCTTGCCGACACGTATCTTGTCGTACTGCGTCATAGAGCCGACGGGGCGTGCCAAACCCTTGCGTGTCATCAGCACACCGGTCATAAACGTTGTGGCTACCGCGCCGCAACCAACACATAAGATGCCCAGCCGTCCACGAGCCGGACTAACGTTCGTTTGTTTCATTTGTCGTTATCAATTAAGTATTGTCGTTGTATCTTTTATCTTCTTCCGCCGCATATATGATATGCGAGACCCCTGCGGGCGCTCCCGTATGACGTTTTGTGTTATATGCTTTGCAAAAGTATATAAAATATCGATACGACGGTTTTATTTGATAATTTTATTCATTCGGCTACCGGCGGGACACAAGCCGGCACGCCGGATAAACTACTGATATACAATGCTTCCCCCTACCCTTTCATTCCTCTTTATCCCTCTTATATAGTGACCCCGGCGGGATTCAAACATATTAAAACGGGCAAAAACCGCCGCGAGCAAATGAAAGAGTAAAAGCACTATAAATCAATTAGTTAGGAGTGCGTACCTTTTTCAACCGATTGCAACCAAAAACACCGATTTTCGCGGAATTTAGTCAAAAGTTAGTCAAAAGTTAGTCAAAAGTTAGTCAAAAGTTTGCGTATTAAATGATTTGAAGTACCTTTGCAGTACAAATCAATGTACAAGCAATATGAAATACTATTATTCACTTTCAAGTAAAGACGGTTCGGACGGCAAACGGGAGGTGCTTATAAGGTTGCAACCATTCGTTTGCGGCAAAGTCCTATCAATGCGGGCAAAGAGCGGCGTGTTTATCAATGCCGTGTACTTTGACGAGGACGGCGGGGTAAAAGACTTGTCGAGGAAACACCTTGCGACCCCCGAAATAACGTATCACAAGGAACAGGCGGCGCGGTTACGCAAACTAACAGCGTATATCGAGGGCAGGTTCAACGCCACCGACAGGCGCGACCTTTATTCGCAGTGGTTAAAAGATGCCGTAAATGAATATTACCATCCCGACGACGGTTCAGGTACACGGCAATCATTCTATGAATTAGCCAACGAATATATAAGCAAGTTGGAGTGTTCGGACGGTTACGCTCGCAGTTTCCGTGTTATGGTTCGGGACGTTGCACGGTACGAGGCGTTTATACGTGCAACCGATAAACAGCGGGCAAAGTACGTCTTTGATATAGATACCATAACACGGGACGATATAGAGGACTTTGCCGATTATCTTAAAGCAGAGAGCGACCTTGCTAATGAATACCCCGACTTATTCAAACGTCTCTTAACCGAATACCCGTCGGGCGTAACCAACAGCAAACGCACAATCGAACAGCGCGGAAACAATACCATACACGCCATTATAAAGAAGTTACGCGCGTTATTCTTGTGGCTTGCAGACGAGGGGAAAACAGCCAACCGACCGTTTGACGGTTATAAGATAGTAGCCGAGCAGTATGGAACACCGATATATATCACAATCGAGGAGCGGAACATTATTTCGGAAACAGCCCTACCAACCGAGCATTTGCGCGTACAGCGCGATATATTCGTATTTCAGTGCTTAATAGGTTGCAGGGTAGGAGACCTTATGAATTTGACGGCAAAGAATATCAATTCGGGCATACTAACATATACGCCGCACAAGACAAAAGACGAGTCGTCCTCTTTTGCGGCGCGTGTTCCGTTGGTAGATAAGGCACGGGAGCTAATCAAGAGGTATCAAGGTGCAGACAGGCGCGGGCGGTTGTTTCCGTTTATTACCCCGCAAAGATATAACGACGCGATAAAGGCAATATTCACGGCGGCGGGCATAACGCGCCCCGTTGAAGTGCGTAACTCGCTTACAGGGGAATATGAGTTAAAACCGATTAATGAAGTAGCGAGCAGCCACCTTGCGCGGCGTACATTTGTAGGTAATCTTTATTTCCGTATTAAAGACCCGGCAATAATAGGGCAAATGTCAGGGCACGTGAACGGGAGCAAAGCTTTTCAACGGTATCGTAACATTGCCGACGAGATATTAGTCGACGCGGTTCAGTATATAAAGTAAGAGGGGGTATTTGTATGCCAGTAGTTATGGTGCCGACGGAATGTGTAACTTTTTCTTATGAAAGGCCAAACGGCAAAATTTTAAAATTTAGGTATAGTCATTTTTTGCGCGGCGGTGGAAAAGAGTTGAAACGCGTTTGCCCCGATATAAACGCGCAGTTTGTCGCTTGTTCTATTGCGGCGGACTTTTATAAGGTATTAATATGGTGGAAACGGGAGTTATTACCGGTGTGTTATAAAAAGTATAAAGACAGCACGGGCGGAGACCCCGACGACTTTTGTGATGAGGTTAAAAGGGGTATGAGAGCAATTCTCAAGTACACGACCGACGACTATCGGGACGCGCGTGCTCAGGCATTCGAGGACGCAGTAACAGCGTTGCAAAGGTGGCGGGAGCAATACGATACGCCACAAACAAACGAGATTGTCCCGAGCGGCGAACAAACGGTTCAGACGGTAAATTGTACGCCAACAGCAAATGATTGCGACAGCGGCAAAAGAAATAAAGAACGACGACAAGACAGACGCGAACAGGTTATAAAAGTTATACAGCCATTCATTGATAGAGCGATTGAGGAAAAGTTAATCAAACCAGGCGGCGGTGATTGTCCTTATATATGGACGGCGGGGAACGTTGATTTGGCGTATTTCATAAGAGAGGTAATTGCCCCCGCGAAAGCCCCTTATTCAATATTGGAGCCGTTGTTTGGTGTTACGCTTTTGTCGCAAAGTTGGAGTAACCACAAAGAGAGTTACAAATACAAGGACGGCAGACTGTCCGAAATGCAAAGGCGTATCGATAAGTTAATTAATTATGTGAACGGATAAACATAAGAAAGGCAACCCTCAAACGGTTGCTTTTTTCGTATATTTCGTATAAGAATATATTTCGGTATATTTTGAAATATTTTACCCCCTCGTATTCGTTTGCACCTTTGCACTACCGGAGCGGACAAAGCCGTGTTCGCGTTTGACGGTGTGGCAACAGCCGACCCGACGGCAAGGGGAAAGCGAGACCACCTAATTTTAAAAAAAATAAAATGTTAAATTCATTTATTAACAGCGGCGCAAATGTATCGGTTACGATTGGCGTTGCAGAG
>JAJPZA010000034.1 GCA_021204625.1 Clostridia bacterium
AATAAAAAAAAAAAAAATAAAAGATTTGCTAAATTTTGCCCATATTTCATAAAAATTGTAATTTTGTGAAAATGTATGTTTAAGAAGCAGGAAAATTACGAGGTCTTTCCCAAGCAATCTTGCTTTCTTATCCTAAGATTATGTATGTTTTCGGAAAAATTTAAAAAATCTATATTATGAAAAAAATTAACCTATTGAAATGGGGTTTCCTATTTCTTTTTTGCACGCTCGGCACATTTGCATGGGCGGACGCACTATTAAGCGTAAATCTCCCTTATGAAGATGTGGTTTCATGCACATTTTATAGCAGCAGCGGCAGCAAAGCCCCTACCGATACAGAGCATTTTACTTTTACTAGCGGCAGCTATAGTAATTCTAATTCATACGGTCCTGTTGAGATTGACGGCGTATCATATTCAATATATGATAAACTTACTAGTAGCGGCTCTATTTCTTTTACTACAACAGAAGAAAATACTGTAATCACTATCGTATTTAGTCCTAGTACTGTCAATGAAAGTAGTGGTACATCTACCACAATTGCTATAAACGGTACTACTGTAGATGTATCAGCTAATCCATTCACTTACAATTGTGAATCAGTTGGGGAATACGTAATTACAGCAGAAAAAGACCGCTACATATTCTATATTGGAGCCACAAAAGCCCTTGCTTCCGCTACATCCGATGGTGATGATAGCACAGGTGGTGATGACACCGAAACTGGCGGTGATGGCAATGATGACAATTCAAGCACATCCGAAGGAACAACCGTAAGTGATGATATACAGTGTTGGTTCACTGACGGTAGCCCTACGAATTCTTATTTTACATTTACGAGTTGTAACTATAGTACAAGTAAAGGAACTGCCGTTATAAACGGAGAAACCATTAAAAATTGTCTTAAATTGGAAACTGATACTCAAGTTAGTTTCACAACATCAAACGCAGGTGCTGTTCTGACCCTCGTATTTGCTGATACAGAAACAACACCTAATGTTTATCTTTATAAAGGAAGTATTGACGACAGTAACAAAACAACGTTATCAGAAACTGCCAGCAATGTAATTACCTACACACTTGGAGATGCAGACACATATTATTTGAAAAAAGATGGTTCATATAATATCTTCTACATCGGCATAACAGGTGATACCACAACTGGCGGTGATGACACCACAACTGACCCTGACGATTCAGGAAACACTGATGATAATTCTGACACAGATGACCAAACTGAAACATCTTCAACTATAGAAGTTAGCGATGCAAATTATTGTACATTCGCCGCTTCTAATGCTATAAACCAAACAGGAGATATAACATTTGATTTATCAAGTAATGATGGTAGTACAGTTACTGGTACAGGTCATGGTACTATTACGATAATAAATGGTGAAACTTCAAAAGATTATGATACTTGTCTCAAGTTGAATTCACACCCGACTGTATCATTCACAACTACTGAAGAGATGGTAATGACTCTTGTATTTGAAACTAATGGTAATTTAAATAGCTCTTCACACACTGACCGTTGTATTACTGTAGACGGTGCTACACAATCGATAACAGATGGAAATGTTATGCAGATTACCCTTCAAGCTGGTGACCATACATTGGCAAGGGTCAGCAGTACCGAGCATTATCTGTTCTACATCGGTCTCTCAGCAACAAGTAATGGCGATGGTGGTGATGACCAAAATCAAGGTGATGATACCCCTATCACCGTTACTCTCACATCTGATGCTCCGACAGAGGAACTCTCATCTCTCGAATCTGGTTATGAAATTTCATTCATTGCAACCAACGTTCCTGAAGGTGCAACAGTTAACCTTTCGATTTATCAGATTGTTTCTGAGGAAGATAGTACAAGCGTCTATACTAGCGAAACTCTCACCAGTGAAGATGGCACATACACTTGCACTCTCAACGAGCAAATCAATTTGGACGCTGCCACATACATAGTTTATGTAACTATAACAACCGGTGAAGGTGAGGAAAGTGAAACAACCACTTATCCACTCCTTACAATAACCGGTGATGGCAAGTATCCAAGTGATGTAACTTTTGATTCCGCCGATCCGGCAACAGGTAAATCAATCTATACCAATCAGAATGAGATTACACTGACATTCGACGGTGATGTTAAAATTACATCCGCAACTGTAACCACAGGTGATAATACGGATTCACAAATCTCATACAGCAATTCTGAAGATTCAGAAACTGCCTCAACGACATGGACATTGACCATCCCTGACAACTATATGACAGCCGGCTCTATCACCATAACAGTCAATGCGGAAGATGCTGATGGCCACCCTGTTTATGTTGGCGAATCCCAAGATATAACGCTCACTTACACTATCATTGAGGTTTCCGCTTCCCTCGAAAATACAACAGAAGAATCTTTGGCTGACCTCAAGATTCTCAAAGGCAGCAACTATGGCGATAACCAGTTCACTCTGACTGTAACTGCGGAAGGCGTTCCTGACGGCGGCGGCGTTACCATTCTTCTTTACCAGACTGACAGCGAGGGCAACGTAAATGATCTTGGCGGTGATATAACTGCAGGTGAAAATAACACCTATACATGGTCATGCGAAACTACAATACAATTGCTTTCCGGTTACACCTATGAATTTAAGGTGTTCGCTTACTACGTTGATGAAAGCGAAAATCATGTTGCTGTTGGCGACACCATCACTATCGCAACTATCGAAGGCTCCTTCGGCACAAGCGATGTTACATTTACCGCAACTCCTGCTTCAGGCTCTACGATTAACGCCAACCAAAAGGCAATCACGCTGACATTCACCAGCAATGCCATTGTTACTTCCGCCCAGATGAGTACAGGTGATGATGAATATGAGGATGTTATATTCAGCAATGGTTCTAAGGATAATACTACTGATGCTGAAACCTGGACACTGTCTCTGACTGATGCTCAGATAGCCAAGGCTGTCTCTGCCGATACTTTGATCTTGGTTATCAACGCACAAGACACCGACGAGCAGCCGATTTGCGATACTCTCTCTTACAAGGTAGAGGAAGCTTCTATAGCTCTCGTCTCTCCTGATGCATCGGAATTGGCTACCCTCAAGATGCTCAAGGACAGCAGCTACGACGACCAGTTCATATTGACTGTCAGTGCTGAATTTGTACCCGAAAATGGTGGTCTTACTTTCGAACTTTACACCATTGACAGCGAGGGCAACGAGGAACCCACTGGAGTTGGCGGTGATATGACTGCCAGTGTAGACGAAGATATCACTTATTACACCTGGTCTTGCGACACCACCACCAAGTTGCTCAAAGGCTACGACTATGAATTCAAGGTGTTTGCTTACTACATAGATGAAGATAACGAAAATGCTCATGTTGCTGTTAGCGACACCGTACTTATCGCCACTGTTACCGGCTCATTCGGCACAAGTCCAATCACTTATACAGTTGACCCGGAGGCTGGCGATGACGCTACTGTAGAACCGTCCCAGAGGGATTTCACCCTCACTTTCACAGGTGATGTGTCTATTATTTCCGCACAAATGTGTACCACAGATGACTCCTACGAGAATGTTTCTTGTGAAAAATCTGATGAGGAAGATGAGGACTATACCTATACATTGAGCATTACCGATGACCAGATGGATTATGTCCTCGAAAACATGGATTCAGTTCTCACATTCGTAATCTATGCGCAAGATAGCGACGAGCAACCTATTTGTGATACGGATTCTGACTGCATTATCCTCTCTTACAAAGTTCAGGAAATAATTATAGTTCCTGATACCTTCACCATAAGCATTACGCCTGACCCTGCCGACACAACATTCGCTGCCGACACAATCGCAACTATCACAATTGAATGTGATGATGCAATAAAGCTTACTGCCTCTATCGACATG
>JAJPZA010000075.1 GCA_021204625.1 Clostridia bacterium
TACGTGTTCTCCTTCTACTGCTCCGAAATGACCAACGAGACGTCAAAATACGTGCCCCACACCACGCTGACATGGCACTCCACGACCCTCCTCGAGAAGGGCGTAGTCTGCACGGAAAACGACGAGACAATCGGCGCTTACCTTGAGATAGTCACCTACAACTTTACCAAGAGCGGCACCATCTCCGGCAAGGGCGCGACCAACCTGTGGGCCGAAAACGGGTCGCACGACAACCTGAACGAGTCCGGCTACGTCTCCCTTGACAACGATGTGACGACTCCTCCGGAAGAATGCGGCCTGTTCATGACGATTCCTCTGCAGATCGACCTCCCGACGGACTTCGACCTCACATTCGGCATGGGCGCCGGAAGCCAGGCCCTGAAGAACTGGACAATCTCCTATTCCATCGACAAGGAGACCTGGTACGAGGGCAACAGCTTCATCATAGACCACAAGATCTCATCCGGAAGCTACTATCTCTACTTCACCCTGCCGATCCATCTCGAGATTCCGATCCCGGCAAGGAGCACCCTGTACCTGAAGTTCACCCCCAACGGCTCGGTCGGGGTCGATTCCGACGACACCGACGGGACGGGCACATCCGCCTACATCAGGTTCCACTCCTGCGTGATCATCTCCGAGCAGGTTGAGGGCAGCACCTCGACTCCATCCGGAGCCGTCTATTTCGAGCCTTTCGACAAGCTCACGGCCGGAGTAGACTACTTCATCGGAGAAAAGGCCGCGGCCTTGGCCAACTTCTGTTCGTCCGGAATCGAGGACTGGGATTCCGACAAGCTGAACGGCCTGACCGGAAGCTATGTGTACGAACGTCCGGGCTACGCCCAGATAGGCTACATGGACACCGAGCGGGTCAGCAGCCGGACCACCGCGTCCGCCTACACGCCGTATTCGGGAGAACTCGTGACCCCGGCCATCGGCCGCAGCGGAGACTTCACCCTGTCGTTCAAGGCCGCAGCCTACAGGTCTCCGGCCATCCGCGACGGATCGAGCACCGGAGTGCTTGACGTAAAGAGTCCGGACTTGACCTCCGTCATCGTGGAGATCGTCGGGGACGGCACCGTGGAAGGCTCCACATCCTACACCGTCACCTCAGTGCCTACGGATGCCTTCAAGACATTCACCCTGTCTCTGAAGGGAATCACCGCGGACACCAAGATCAGCTTCAAGAGCGCCGGCGACGGCGTCCCGTCACGGTGGTTCATAGACGACATTCTAATAACCGAATAAATAATCAGACATGAAAAAATTGTTTTATACACTTGTTTGTCTGTCGGCTTTTTCCGTTCTCGGATGCAGCGAAGTATTGGACAATTCCCAATTTGTCCCTGACTATGAGTATGCTACGGATGACGACAGCGGCCAGTTTGAGGAACTCAATCCCGACGAGGTGGGCGATGACCAGCTCAAGGTCCTTTCATTCAACGTAAGGACGAGCACCTCCGACACCGGCACGGAACACGCGTGGAACCTCAGGAGGGATGCCTGCTGCGAAGTGATCATCGATGAGAACCCGACCGTGTTCGGAGTGCAGGAGGCCCATTCGAACCAGATGACCTACATCAGCGAGAACACGGGATATGCGAGCATCGGCGTGGGACGTGAAGACGGAGGCTCGACGGGAGAGATCATGGGCATCTTCTACAAGGAAGACCTCGTGACTCTCGAAGACTGGGGCACATTCTGGCTGTCCGAAACGCCGGACGTCCCCTCTCAGGGATTCGGCGCCAACTACTACCGGTGCGCGACCTGGGCTATCTTCCTCCACAAGCTCACCGGCAAGAGGTTCTTCTACATGAACACGCACCTTGACACCAGCTCTTCCGCAAGGGCGGAGGAAGTCCCGCTGATCGTGAGCAAGCTCGCCGAACTCAATCCGAACGGATACCCGACCCTGCTGACGGCCGACTTCAACGCCGCAAGCACCTCCTCAATCTTCGACTCGCTGAAGGAAGTCCTCTACGAAGCACGCTCCACCGCTCCAATTACCGACACCGGCGCCACCTACAACGGCTGGGGCTCGGGGAGCAGCGTGATCGACCACATCTTCTACTCCGGATTAGAGATCCTTGAGTTCGGGGTGAACAGGAACGAGTATCTCGGAGTGCAGTACGCTTCAGATCACTACGCGATATACGCTCTGTTCAATTTCGAATAGTTTTCTGTCTGTTGTCCGGAAGGGAATCCTCTTCCGGACATTATTCAAAATATTATGAAGAAGCTTCTTATGGCAATGGCCCTGCCGCTTCTGATGGTCTCATGCGGCGGCCATGGCTCGGCAGAGCCTGCTCAGGTGAAGATAATCTCCTATAATATCCGCTGCCTGAGCTCCGGAGACAAGGGAGAAAATGCGTGGGATGTCCGCAAGGAGGCGTCGGTCGCGCTGATTCTTGCAGAAGAGCCAGACGTGATAGGCTGTCAGGAGCCGTGGAGTCCGCAGATCGAGTATCTGACGGAGCGGCTGCCGCAGTACGGCCATGTGGAACAGGGCCGCGACGAGGGGGAAAGGGAGGACGGCGGCGAGCACCTGATGATAATGTGGAACAGCGGCAAATATGAGCTGCTCGATTCGGGCCGTTACTGGCTGAGCGAGACCCCTGACACGATTTCAAAAGGCTGGGACGCGGCTTATCGGCGCATCACGCTGTGGGTGCGTCTGAGGGAGTACGCCAGCGGCAGGGAATTCTATTATTTTGACACTCATCTGGACCACAGGGGAGACACGGCAAGGTTTGAAGGGGCGAAACTCAATGTGAGAAAGGCCAGGGAGATTGCAGGGGAGGACGCGCCGGTGTTCTTCTCCGGAGACATGAACATAGCCGCAGGTTCAAAGAAAGAAAGTCTGCTCGCTCCTTATGAGGAGTGGTTCGAGTCCGTGAGGGAGACTGCGCCCCAGACCGACCGCCGGCCGACATTCACCGCCTTCGGGAAGTCATCGCACCCGAGCATAATCGACTATATCTACTATCGTAACGCCGAGCCTGTAAGTTACATGACCTTGGACGGGGAGGATTACGGCGTGAAATATATCTCCGACCACTATCCTGTGTGCGGGATATTCCGAATTGAGTAGGTCTGCAGCACCTGCCTGTTCAACTTATTGTACGCGTGGCGGCTAAAAGGTCAGAGACCGATTAGCCGCCACTATTGTCATGAGTTTTCTGATTGTGTGAAGGAGCGGAATTCTGCGTTTTTCAGCGATTTGAGGGGGCAAGCACGTTGTTTACGGACCATACTGCCGCTTTCCTGAGGCTGTAGGCGGCCGAGGCTTCCGGCGTGTCTACATTCGAGGAGAAATAGAGTTCGTAGGTCCCTGCGGCGGCCTCCCATTCGGAAGCTGCATCGTTGAAGGAGGCGAGGGTGTAGTTGTCCACCGGGATGCTGACGGTCTGAGTCTGACCAGGCTGCAGCAGGTCGGTCTTGGCAAAACCCTTCAGTTCCACGGCCGGCTTGTCGAGCCCGCCCTCGGGAGCCTTGACATAGAGCTGGACAACTTCCCTGCCGGCGACAGACCCGGTGTTCCGAATGTCGACGGTCGCGATGAATCCGTCGGATGTAGCCTTGACACGGGGATTGGCGTAGGCAAAGGAAGTGTAGCTGAGACCGTATCCGAAAGGATAGGAAACCTCCTGACCGGCAGTGGTGAAATAGCGGTAGCCGACATATATTCCCTCCTCGTAGTCAGTGTAGTCCACGTTTCTGACCGGTTCCCTGCCCTTGCCGAAAAGGCGGCCGGTGTAATCGTAGGGGAAGTTCTTGGTGGTCGGATTATCCCATATGCTCAGAGGGAAGGTCATCGGCAGTCTGCCGCTCGGATTTACCTTGCCGGTAAGGATGTCGGCAACGGCGTTGGCGCCCTCCTGGCC
>JAJPZA010000149.1 GCA_021204625.1 Clostridia bacterium
AGTTGATGAGGCAGCCGCAGAGAATGATCTTCTTCTCCTCGGCGGTGAGCTGGCCGAGCTCCAGGGTGATGTCCTTCGCCTTTCCGCCGGAGATGTGCTTGGCGGGAATTGAGGGCGAATCCTGGAGGACGTATTTGGTTATATCCTCAATGTAGATGTAGTCGCCGAGGGCGTAGTCGAATTTGGTGCACAGAAGCGGCAGCATGCCCCAGTTTATGAGGTTGGAGCGGTAACGCTTCGTGGCGTACTCGAGGGCGATGTTTGCGGCGCCGCCGAGGACACGCTGGCAGGAGGCCGCCTGCTCGCGGGCGGAGCCGTCTCCGGGCTTGCGGGCTATGACGCAGCTGCCGAACATTGTTCCTGGCTTTACCTCCACTCCCGCCTTTTCAAGGTCTTCAAGAACTTCCGCGGGAAGAACGCCGTTTAAGCGGCGCTCCTCTTCCTGCGCCTTCACTTCCTTGGCGCGGCCCACGTATCCGGGGTCTTTGCGCGAGAGTGCGAACTCCGCAAGGCGCAGAGGGTTGGAACGGAATGAAGACGTCTCGCCGGACGGGATGAGCTCGTCCGTGGTGGTCACGGGATCGTTGAGGACTGAGACGGCCTTGAGGAGAACGTTCTGCGTGAGGGCTATCTGCTCCGGCCAGTCCTTGATGTTGTTGCCGTACACCACCTGGACCTCAGGGTCCGCCTTGCCCCAGCCGTGGTATACGCGCTTCTCGTAGATTGAGCCGTCAAAGGTGTATTTCTTGAAGCGGTCGGTGTACTCCACTTCGGTGGCCGGCGTGAGGATTCCGCCGTTTGCGGCTGTGGCCGCAATGGAGCGGGCGTCCATGAGTGCCACGGCAGCGAGCTGGCCTTCGGAAGGCTTGCTGCCTTCGCGGTTTTCAAAGTTGCGGGTCGTGTGGCGTATGGAAAGGCCGTTGTTCGCAGGGGTGTCCCCGGCTCCGAAGCAGGGTCCGCAGAATGCAGTCTTGAGCATTGCCCCCGCTCCCATGAGCCTGGATACGTATCCGTTGTCAACGAGGCACTTGTAAACGGGCTGGCTCTGGGGATATACGGAGAGCTGGAACTCGTCGCATCCGCAGCTCTTGTCCTTTAAAATCTCGGCGGCAGAGGCCACGTTCTCGTACGTGCCTCCGGCGCATCCGGCTATGATTCCCTGGCTTACATGGACCTGGCCGTCCTTCACCTTGTCTGAAAGATGGAAAGTGGGCTTGCCGAGAAGCTTGTTGCCCTCTTCTTCCACTCCGTGCAGAAGATCTTCGGCGTTTTCTATGAATTCCTTTATCGTGTATGCGTTGGAAGGATGGAACGGAAGGGCTATCATGGGCTCCACTCTGGAAAGGTCTATGACAACCGCCCCGTCATAATATGCGGGCTCCGCGGGATGCATGGGCTTGAAATCGCCGGGACGGCCGTGAATCTTGAAATACTCCTCCGTTTTCTCATCCGTCTCCCAGATTGATGAAAGGCATGTGGTCTCGGTGGTCATGACGTCTATGCCGCAGCGGAAATCCATGGAGAGGTTCTTTATTCCGGGGCCCACGAACTCCAGGACCTTGTTCTTCACAAAGCCCTTCTTGAATGTGGCTCCCACAAGGGCAATGGCCACGTCATGAGGGCCTACCCCTTTTCTGGGCTTTCCCTTGAGATACACGGCTATGATCTCCGGGCGCTTGATATCGTAAGTGCGGCCGAGAAGCTGCTTTACAAGCTCCGGTCCGCCCTCGCCCACGGCCATGGTGCCCAAGGCTCCGTATCTTGTATGGCTGTCCGAGCCCAGAATCATGGCCCCGCACTTCGCCTCGCACTCGCGCATGTACTGGTGGATCACAGCAAGATGAGGAGGAACGAAATTCCCGCCGTACTTCTTGGCTGCCGTGAGGCCGAAGAGATGGTCATCCTCGTTTATCGTGCCCCCCACGGCGCAGAGGGAATTGTGGCAGTTTGTGAGAGTGTAAGAGACCGGGAACTCCTTGAGGCCGGACGCTTTGGCTGTCTGTATTATGCCCACATATGTGATGTCATGCGATGCCATGGCATCGAATTTTATGCGCAGATTCTGCTCATCCCCCGCATTGTGGCTGGCAAGAATCCCGTATGCCATCGTGTGCGTGATGGCGTTCTGCTTCTTCGCTTCCGTCATGAAAGCGTAATTTTCTCTGACTAACTTTCCTTCGGTGAGATACACACCGCCTTTGATTAACTTTACCATGCCTCAATTCTATAACATCCCGGCGAAAAAAACAACTTTCTTGCGCCTCATATCCCGCCAAATTTTCTCGTACCGCCGGACCACGCAAGCTCCCTTGCGGCGGGCCGGCCGGGAGCCGGCCGGGCCCCGGCCCGCGCCGGAATTCACAGGACTCTCACCCAAGCCTCATATGAAAAGTGTTGCAATTCAAGGGCTTTTGTCATATAATTCAGGGGATGAAAAAGTTCAAGTACAAGTTCAACACTGTCACATACGTTCTCATGGGCCTCTGCCTTGCCCTGGCGGTCGTGGCCCTCATTCTGAACACCTATTACCTCTGCAAAAACGGCATATCGTCCGCCGCCAATGTAGTGTACCCCATCCTGCAGTACGCCCTCACGTACTTCGTGGCCCTCGCCGTCCTTCTGCTCCTCATAAGCCTTCTCATCTCGTCCTACTATTCCGTGACCAATGAATACTTCACGACTTGCTTCGGCATCATAAAGAGCAAGTACAAGGTGCAGGATATAGATTACATAGTCCTGGACAAGTCCAACCCCAAAAAGAAGGACAGGCTCGCCGTGTACTTCAACAACGAAACCTATATCGTGGTAGTCGTGAAGCCGGAATGGTTCGACGCCTTCACGGACGCTCTCATGGAGGCCAACCCCTCCATCCGCTATGACATAGAATCCGGAGAGCCCAAGCCTCCCGAAGACAGCGGCCCCTCCAAAAAAGACTGACCCAAAAGCCTCAAACAAAGCAAATTCAAAGCCTCCGGCGCACCTGTGCCAGAGGCTTTTTTCTGCCATATATTCTGTTGTTTTACCCAACGGAAGCCCGCATTGGCCACCCCCTGGCGAGCCGGATCACTTGCCGGCTATCTCGTCCGCGAGGGCTGAGAGCTGGTTTATGGAGTCCATGTTGAGAGCGGACGTAATCTTGACCTTGTTCTCCAGGAACGTGAGGTTCTTGCTCTTCTCGAACTTTGCGGCGATGGCGCGGCCGGCCACGGGAGCCCAGCTGCCGTTCTCTATTATTCCCACGCGGCGGTTCTGGTAATTCCTCTCCACAAGGCAGTCTATGTATTCCCTTACGGGCGGGAAAATCTCCCCGTTGTACGTGACGGACGCAAGCACTAGGGTGCTGTATCTGAAGGCCTCTTCAACGGCCTCGGACTGGTCGCACCTTCCAAGGTCAAAGACCTCTATGTTCTTCACTCCCCTGTCCCTCAGGAATCCTGCCAGCATCTTTGCGGCCTTCTCCGTATTGCCGTACACGGAGCCGTAGCATATGAGCACTCCGTCCGTGTCCGCCTGGTATCTGGACCATGTGTCATAATATGCCAGGGCGCTCTTGAGGTCCTCCCTTTCAAGGACGGGTCCGTGAAGGGCGCATATGCGGGAAATCCGGACTGCGGCGAGCTTTTTGAGCACAGCCTGCACCTGCACGCCGTACTTTCCGACTATGCTGAAATAGTACCTTCCGGCCTGCTCCTCCCAGGCCTCATCCGTATCCAGCGCCCCGAACCTTCCGAAAGCGTCCGCGGAGAACAAAGTTTTGGACTTGGAGTCATACGTCATCATGACCTCGGGCCAGTGAACCATGGGAGCCATGAAGAATTTAAGCTCCCTGGACCCTAAGGACAGGGTCTGACCCTCTCCCACCGTGATGCCGCCTTCGCCGCATCCCGCGCCGAAGAAGTTCTGCATCATGGCAAACGTCTTTGCCGTGGAAACCACTTTCGCCTCCGGATACTTCCTGAGGAATTTCGCAATCCCTGCGGAATGGTCCGGCTCCATATGATGCACCAGAAGATAGTCCGGAGTTCTGCCGGCCAAAGCAACATCCAGATCATCCAGCCACTGGTCCACGAACTTCGCTTCCACCGCGTCCGTCACCGCAATCTTCTCATCCAGTATGACATATGAGTTGTATGCAATTCCGTTCGGCACGGGGAACAGGCCCTCAAACAGGTCTATCTTCTTGTCATCCACGCCAACGTACAAAATGTCTTCCGTAATCTTTCTCATTCCAATCCTTCCTCTGCCGGAAATTTTACCCACAAAGTATACCGCTTGTGTCGGAAATAGTCAAACCTCTGAAAGGCCTCTGTTTCAGACCGCATCCAGCCTGTCCTCCGGAATCTCCAGCATCCGCTCCTCCTTGCTCCTGCGGTATCTGCAGGAGCATTATGCTGCCTGCAGGCCGGAATTTTAACCATATCGGCAAAAATTTTCTTATTTGCCATTATGGTTGTCTGTTCCATCTGATTCTGCCCCTGCAGCGCAAAGCAATCTTACACTGTATCCAGCCTGTCCCCCAGAATCTCACGCATCCGGTCCTCTTTGTGCCTGCGCCTTGCATACCTCATGAGCGTGGACCGGTTAACCCGGTACTTGTCAAACATCTCCCTTATGATATCCGGAATCTCCCCTTCATTTATCATGCTGCCGAGAAGCTTGTTGGCAACCAGGTCCACCATGATTCTCTC
The DNA here is from genome assembly GCA_021204625.1 of Clostridia bacterium. Classification (GTDB taxonomy): domain Bacteria; phylum Bacillota; class Clostridia; order Christensenellales; family Borkfalkiaceae; genus Coproplasma. The sequence continues at coordinate 4,689 of JAJPZA010000149.1, forward strand.
CAAGGGGGTCACTCCTGCCTCATCAGCTTGAGGGGCTTCTGAGATAAGTTTGCCAATGACAAGTGACCCGTTGCTGCTGTAACGGAATACCTGATTATCATCCGGCTCCAGCAGTATGTTGCCTTTATAATCGTCATACAGTTCATCAAAGACAAAGCCGGCCCCCATCTTCTCCACATCGATGAAGATTGTGTTGCGCCACACAAGATGTATCAAGAATTCATTGAGCCAGCGCAACTCCCATACCTGAAATTTCATGAGTGGGAATTTCTCTTTCAGACGCTCTATTATAACCAATGCATCTTCCGAGTACCTTGCCGGATACATGTGCTTCGCATTGCCTTCAACCTTTACATAGCTGTTTCTGCCGACACGGACAATCTCCCCATTCTTCAATAACGTGTCTATGAGATACTGTATCAGGTTTTCCTTAAAGGAGCTGTCTGATTCAAGAGCTATCCTGCAGATGTCCTGGCGGGTCATTCTGATGCCTGGCTGAATGCCGTCCGTTATTTTCAATTTATCCATCTTGATATCCCTACTCCTTCTTATTTTACGGCATTAAAATAAAAAAATGCCATAAAATAAGTATATCTACTTTACCACGACATGAAATGTGAAAGCAAGCGATTTGCAAGACAAAACGATTTGTGCCGCCGTGAATATGAAAATCCATACGCACTGCATAGTTTTTAACCATGCGTAAGCTTGAATTTTTACTTTCCAATGGTATAATAAATATCAGAAGTGCACGCAGAGGCTGATTATGGGTACTTATCTCAATCCGGGGAATGCTTTATTCAAAAGGTCGCGGAACTCGAACATTTATGTGGATAAATCGGGACTGATTTCATATACAAATGAAGTCTTGGGAGATGAAGAGGGATTCATTTGCGTATCCCGACCCCGCCGTTTCGGCAAGTCCATGGCCGCCAACATGCTCGCTGCATATTACAGCAGGGGGTGTGAATCTGATGAGTTGTTCTCTGGTCTGAAAATCTCACAGGATGCCAGTTACAAGACAAATCTCAATAAATTCAACGTCATTCAGGTTGAGATTACAAAGCTGTATGACAGGACCAAACCGGTATCTGAATTGATCAGGACTCTGGAAGAAAGAATTATAAATGAGATTGAGATAGAATATCCTCACATCAGCTTCATGTACAAAGACTTGCCGTCTGTTCTGACGGAGATCTGGAATCAAACTGGCCAGCCCTTTGTCTTTATAATTGATGAATGGGATTGCATCTTCAGAGCAAAAGCTTCTGCAGATGAGCAGACGATATATCTTGACTACCTGAGAGATCTGCTCAAGAATCAGCCGTATGTTGCATTGGCATACATGACCGGAATCCTTCCTATCAAGAAATACGGCGAGCACTCTGCTCTCAACATGTTTAATGAATATTCAATGACTGATGCTGAACCCATACAGGAGTACACCGGCTTCACAGAAGACGAAGTGAGAGCATTGTGTGAAAGATTCGGCAAGTCTTTTGAAACCATCAAACTGTGGTATGACGGCTATACTGTAAATAATTTATCAATATATAATCCCAGATCTGTTGTCACTGCAATGAGAAAGTCCAAGCCCGGAAATTTCTGGACAGCGACAGAGACGTATGAAGCCCTTTCCATTTACATTGAAGCTGACATCGACGATGTGGGAACATCAATTGAACACATGCTTGCAGGCGAAGAGGTTCCGATGGATCCGGAATTGTTCAACAATGATCTCAATGACTATAAGACGTGCGATGATGTGCTTAATATCCTTGTGCATCTTGGTTACCTTACATATGATATCGATGCCGGCTGCGTGCGAATACCCAACTATGAGATCAGGCAGCAGTTTGTCAAGACTCTCAAAAAATCTTCCAAACCTGCATACATTGAACTCATAAAACAGTCGTCAAAACTGCTTGAGGCAACATTGGCCGGTGATGCGGAAACAGTGGCTTCCGTCATTGAATCCGTGCATCAGCACCTTGCTTCCATTCAGCTGTACAACAGTGAAGAAACGCTAGCAAACACCATAGCTTACGCATATATGGCCGCCGAGGGCACTTATACATTCACCAGGGAAATGCCGGCAGGAAAAGGATTCGCAGATATTGCAATGTTTCCAATTGCAAAACGCAATCTGGCACCCATCATTATTGAGCTGAAAGCTGACCGGACAGCAGAAACGGCCATAAATCAGATTCATAATAAACAGTATTTTAATTGTCTGCATGGGTACAAAGGCGAGGTTATCCTTGTCGGCATCGCATACGATACAGGCACCAAGAAACATACATGTGAAATAGAACGCATAACCTTATAGCTTAAGGTTACAATCCGGCAGGACACAGTCTCAGGGCAGATTATGGACATTAGGGAAAAGCTCATACAACTGAGAAATGAAAGGCATCTCTCACAGCAGGACCTTGCGGAACTGCTGGACGTGTCCAGGACTACGGTCTCCAGATGGGAGTCCGGCAAAAACACCCCTTCCACCACTCAGCTCCTCAATATATGCAAGGTCCTGGGGATTGACTCAAGCGAGTTCATAGAGGGCAGCGCAAACGCTGCGGAACAGGCCGGGAAAGAATCCGGAGAAGCAAAGCCGCCTGCGGCGGAGACGGAGGCTCCCTTGGAAGAGCCGGAGAAGAAAAAGAGGCCGCAGTACCTGGGAGGAATCATAGCCTTAGGGGTGCTGGCGGTCATCGCGGTCGTCGGGCTCATAATAACGATTGTGTATGCCGTCAAGGATTCCAAATACGATACCAGCACTACGGTATGGATTACGTCCATGCCCCAGAACACGCCGATGATAATCCTGTGCATCTTCATAGCGATCTTCATCGTGGTAATAGGCATCCTTATGTACCTGCTGCTCAGGAGACGGAAATGAGAAAGCGGGTTTTCGGCATAATATGCGCCGCCTTTGCGCTGCTCCTCTCCTGCCTCTGCCTTGCGGGATGCGCCTCGCCTGATGAAGGCAACAAGTACCTTTTCGCGTTCCTTTCCGTAAGGATGAAGGGCAACGGGGACGGCACTATAACAGCCTATGCGAAGAATGAGTTTGACATAGGCCCGGCGATACAGGACGTGGAGCTCACTGTGTATTACAGCGAGGAATACTCCATCACCCCCTCCTCCATGGAGGCCGTGGCCTCTGAAAAGGCGGATGTCCTTAAGGCCTTCAAGGAAATCTGTATTCCCGTTGAGGCCAGGAACGGCTACTACTGCTCCGTTGTGACTTATCCCATAACCGGGCTTGAACGGACGCTGCAGAGCGAGACCATGCATTATGACTCCACAGGGACCAGGATATAGAATCCGGCTTCTGGCCGCGGGTAAACTGGCCGCGGATAAAAAGGACAAAAAAACAGCACCCTTCGGGGTGCTGCTTCTGTTATCTGAAGGAGCCGGATTTTTGTGGAGAATGCTGCTGCATTCCGGCGCCTGTCATGCTTTTGCGGAAGCCGTTGTTTATGACGGCCAAAAGGATTACCCACGCCAGGAAGATGATGAATATGGAGCCGGGAACGAGGGCCAAAGCATTGAAGCCGTCTGCGGACATCCACATGCAGTACACGAAGGTCTCCAGAAGATGCCATGCGGAAAGGACGGACAGGATGATTATGAATGCATTGTTCGCTCTGGGGCGGCCCGGGGACAGGAAAAGCCAAAGCAGCGAGAACATGACGAACAGGATAATCTCCGGCAGGAAATACATGCAGAGAGACGGGACAGCCATCTCCACTCCCGTTGAATTGAAGCCGAATCCGATGAAGACGAACAGCACCCAGTACACGGCGCATATGACGCCGAGGACCGTCCATGCAATCTTTATTCCCTTCAGCCTACTATGACTTGTTACAGGACTCATATCAATCCTCCTATGGTTTTCATGCTTCCCTCTTTTCCAAAGCTACACGGATATAGCGCTCCGCGGCAAGGGCTATGTAAAAGATGAACCAGATGATCTGGACGAAGGCAAGAACTATGGACAGGATGCCTTTCATATAACACCCCGTGCAAACTGCGGCAATGCAGAGCATAATGTTGAATACGGCCATAAGGACCGTGGAAAGGACGCCGGAGCAAAGGCCCCTGTATGCGGACATCCGCCATACACACCACAGGGCCAGAACGCTTATAAGCAGCGGAATGATGCCGGATATCAGCGGCCACCACTCCCAGCCGAAGCCTAAGGCCAGGACTATGATCCAAAGGACGGCCGGGACGGCTCCCACCGCCGTCCATACCAGTGCCAGAATGCGGCACCCCGGACGGCCGGCTTGCCTTCATACAGCCCGTCCCTGTATCTCCTTCCGGACTGCACCTGCAGAATCCACATGATTGCAAACTCCGCCACGAAGACAAGGAGCATCATGATTGCGGCAGCGATGCATCCGGCAGATGACGCCGGCATGGCCATGAAACAAAGTCATGAACGCCGCCCCGCCTGTCATAGCCGTACCGCAGAGCGGGAATGAGCCGGCCGCATATATCAAAGCAGGTCAGAATGTCACAGCGAACACAGCGCACAGGGCGAACAGAATGGCTTTCATCGTCTCAGACTTATGTTTTTTCATTCCGCCCGCTCTTTTGCATATTGCAGACAGCGTGCTTCCTGAATTTCATTATTTTAACCATAGTGCGAGATCTTTCTATGCTGTCTCCCTGCACTCACGCCATCTGCGCTTAAGCAGAATGCACAGGAAAACGTACCAGAGGACGAGGGCCGCCGCTTCAAGTACGGTCAGGATAATGCCCGCAAAACCTGTGTACACTACGTATGAGTATATTGTGGGCACGGACACTATGGCGCAGACAGTCAGGATTATGAAAAGGATCACGGAGCCCGCCCTGCTGCGCTTGCTTGCGAACCACCAGGCAATGCCGAAGACAATGAAGATTACAGCCTCCGGAAGATAGTTCAGAGGGCCGAGACTGGAAAGGCAGGTTATTATATACCACAGCACCACGGCTATGATGCCTCCGGCAAGCCAGGTCTTTTCAGCCCTGGACCTGGAGAGGGCATGGCTTTCTCCGGATGCCTGTCTTCCTCCCCTCGTTCCGCTTATTCCGCGCATCCATACAAGGCAGATTATGAGGTCAAGGACGAAGAACAGGATGCCGGCTATAAGCGCAGTCCAGTTCAGTATCAAATCCCCGTATGCCTCGAAAAGGGTCTGGATGCCGGTTATTTCCATGTCCGGGTGATAGGGTGAGGCTGATATTGCAATGACGCATACCGCGCAGTATATGACGGTCTTAAGCGCGGACACAATCAATGTTGCCAGCGGCGTGCTCTTGAGGATGCAGACAAGCTGGACAACGGACACTATGATGAACGGGAGCCATGCCAGGAACAGGTTGGTGTCAGGCACCATCAGAATGTCGGCTCCGATTGGCATTGTGCCGCCGCCGTGGAACAGCCAGCTTCCAATGAAAAGGGCGGCAATTATTACGTTGGAGACAATGAGGACTATGATCTCATTCCTCTTGCCGCGGTTTTTTTCTTTCATGCCACCCTCCCTTTTCCGCCGCCTCATAAGGGCAGGAATCAAGCCTCTCCGGGCAGAGCCGGAGATGGCGTTTTAACAGACTTATGATGAGTTATGCGGCTTTCCGGGCCGTTCTTTGTCACGCGGCTTTCCGGGCCGGGCTGGTTTATGCCGCCGCCAGTTTCCTCCCGCCCCACCTGCGCTTGAGCAGGATGCACATGAAGACATACCAGGCAATCACTCCTGCAAGCTCCAGGATGGGAATAAAGAGATATGCCGGCTCTGCGCGTGAGAATACAAGGAATGTGGTGCTGGATGAGACGATGGCTGAGATGGTTAAAAGTATGAACAGGACAATGGAGCCCGTCTTGTAACGCCTGCTTGCGAACCACCATCCCAGGCCAAGGGCAAAATATATCAGAGCCGGCACGGCTCCGTACATCCATACGCCGCCCTCCACTTCATAATATGAGACTGCCATTACGGTCCAGAGAGCCAGGGTCAGAAAACCTAGCGCAAGCCAAGCCCTCTCCGCTCCGGAGCATGAGCGGCCTTCGTCCGCTCTCCTCCTCACTATCCATACTGTGCAGACTATCACGTTCAGGACGAAGAACGCTATGGCAGCATACATGGACGCGAACTCCATGATCCGGTCCCCGTACGCCTCGAAAAGCGTCTGTATTCCTGTTATCTGCATGCCGGAGCGGTATCCTGTGAGATTTATCATGATTGTGTAATACAGGCAGACGCAGATGGTCTTGAACCCGTCAATAATCACGGAGGCCAGCGGATAATCCGGAATGAAAAGCAGGAGCGAGATTGCAGACGGGAAAATGAATATGAGCCAGCCTGCGAACAGCTTCGTCTCCGGGATGGCGCTGTTCTCGCTGCTTCCGAGGCGGATCCAGTCCGCGATGAAAAGGGCAGTGACTAACGCCATGCCCACGGCAATGATTATGATTGCGCTTTTCTTGCTCTTTTTAATCTTTGCCTCCATTCCTCTCTTCCCCCTTGAATCCGGCCTTGAAGCCCCTCTCCCTTGGTTACACTATATGGCAATGGGATCCAAAAAGCAAGAACACATGTGTTGCAAAATGCGTGCAAGTGTGTTACATTTTTCATTTTTGGCCAAAAAACAAGGCTCTCCGCCTGTGCGGGGAGCCTTTTTTACCTGTTTTTCCCGGATTTTTCTGTTTTCCGCCTGCCGTATGATTCCGGCGGGGATCATGTGCGGATCTGGCCGTTTCCGGTGATGACGTACTTGTATGAAGTGAGCTCTCTAAGACCCATGGGGCCGCGGGCGTGGAGCTTCTGGGTTGAGATGCCTATCTCGCATCCCTGGCCGAATACGCCGCCGTCCGTGAAGCGGGTTGAAGCGTTCCAGTAAACGGCCGCACTGTCCACGGAACGGGTGAAAAGCTTGCCGGCCTCGTCATCCATCGTGACTATGGCATCGCTGTGGGATGTGGAATGAACAGCTATATGGGCTATCGCTTCCTTGACCCCGTCCACCACTTTGACGGCCATCTTGTAGTCCAGAAACTCGGTGTCAAAATCTCCCTCTCCGGCCGGCTGCGTATACTCGCGGGGGCCGAGGATTGCCCAGGCCTCTTCATCCAGTTTGAAAGTCACAGGCTTGGACCGGTTCGTGAGCTTGTCATAAAGCTTCGGAAGGAATTCTCCGGCTATGGCCTTGTCCACAAGGCACACTTCCATTGCGTTGCAAACGGAAGGGCGCTGGCACTTGGCGTTCTCTATGATGGTCAGGGCCATCTCCTGGTCTGCGGCCTTGTCCACGTACACGTGGCAGATTCCCGTTCCGGTCTGGATGCAGGGAACGGTGGCTCCCTTGAGGCAGGCGTCTATAAGCCCCTTGCCTCCTCTGGGAATGAGAAGGTCCACGTAGCCGTTTGCTGTCATGAGGGCCGTGGATGATGCCCTTGTGGTATCCTCAATGAGGTTTATTGCGTTGTGGGTTATGCCAACTTTTTCAAGGCCTTTGCGCATTGCGGCAACCAAAGCGTTTGCAGAGCGCCAGGCCTCCTTTCCAGTCCTGAGGACGGACACGTTTCCGCTCTTGAGACAGAGGGCTGCGGAATCCGCCGTGACGTTGGGGCGGGACTCGTATATTATGGCTATTACGCCCAAGGGCACAGAGACCTTGGTGATGTGGATGCCGTTGGGACGGGTGAACTCCTCGCGGACCTCCCCCACCGGATCCGGCAGAGCCTCGGCCTCGCGGAGGCCCTGGGCTATGCCTTCTATGCGGCTTGCGGAAAGGGCCAGGCGGTCCATCATGACCTCGGAAAGCTTGCCCTTCGCATTCTCCATGTCCACTGCATTAGCCGCCAAAATGGCGTCTGTATCTGCCACAATGGCGTCTGCCATATTGAGCAGGGCCGCATTGCGCTGATCTATTGAAAGCAGCGAGACTTCAGTCTTCGCGGCCTTCGCGTTCTCCAGAATCTCCTGTGTGGTCATAATAAATCCCCTTTTTCCTTATATCTGCACCACTTTCCGGATATCACTTTCCGGATATGAACCGGGTGCCCACCTTCTTTCCCTCCACTGCCTCGTACAGTTTGTCCGGATAGGCTCCGTTCATTATTAACATGTCTATTCCCGCCTCGTTGCACATCTTTGCGGCCGTGATCTTGGAGGCCATCCCGCCGGTCCCGAGGGAGGTGACCGTACCGCCTGCCATGTGCTCTATGGAGGCTATGTCATCCACTTCGGTTATAAGCCGGGCATTTGGATCCTTATGGGGGTCTCCTGTGTAAAGGCCTTCTATGTCCGAAAGCAGGATCACGAGGTCCGCCTGGGTGTTGACGGCCACAACGGCGGCCAGGGTATCGTTGTCCCCCACGGTGAGCTCCTTTGTGGAGACCGTGTCATTCTCATTGATTACCGGAATGACGCCCATCTCAAGGAGCCTGTTCAGGGTGTTGGTGAAATACTGCTTTCTGGCCTCGAACCGGATGTCCTCCGCCGTTATGAGTATCTGGGCCACAGTGTGGTTGTACTCCGCGAACTCCCTGTCGTAGGCGTACATGAGCTCCACCTGCCCGACGGCAGCCGCCGCCTGCTTTGTAGCCTCGTCCGAAGGCCTGCCGGGAAGCCCAAGCTTGGAGACGCCCATGGCTATGGCGCCGGATGAAACGAAGATGAGCTCGTGTCCGGCGTTCTTTATATCTGAGAGCACTTTGCAGAGCTCCTCCACTCTCCGTATATTTATTTTCCCTGATCCGTGCGTGAGCGAAGACGTGCCCACCTTGACTACCAAGCGCATGATACTGCAATCCTTCCGGCCGGCTCTCTCATTCTCATTTGCTGCCCTGCGCCGAATTCAAATCCGGCGCCTTTGCGGCCGGCTTTCTCCATACATCTAATTATACAGTCTATTTGAGTTTAGTCAAACCAAAGACGCGGAAAAGGCAGGAAAAAAGCGGGGCATTTTCATGCCCCGCTCCATTTCTATCCTACCAGTTTCCGCTGTGATTAAACGATGCCGTGAGCCATCATGGCGTCTGCAACCTTCATGAATCCGGCGATGTTTGCGCCCATCACGTAGTTGCCTTCATAGCCGTACTCTTTTGCGGCGTCATCCATGTTGTGGTAAATGTTAACCATTATGTTCTTGAGCTTGGAATCCACTTCTTCGAATGTCCAGAAGATTCTCTGTGAGGACTGAGCCATCTCGAGTGCGGAGACACCTACGCCGCCGGCGTTTGCGGCCTTAGCGGGGATGAATACGACGCCGGCCTTCTGGAATGCATCGATTGCATCCAAGGTTGAAGGCATGTTAGCGCCCTCGGAGACGTACTTCACGCCGTTGGCGATGAGAGCCTTGGTGGACTCGAGGTCTATCTCGTTCTGGGTTGCGCAAGGAAGAGCGATGTCGCACTTGATCTTCCAGATGCCCTTGCATCCTTCTGTGTATGTGGCGGACTTTACGCGCTGAGCGTACTCCTTGATCCTGCCGCGCTTTACTTCCTTGATGTCCTGGATGATGTCAAGCTTGATGCCTTCGGGATCATATACATATCCGTTGGAATCATACATAGCGACTACGTTTGCGCCGAGCTGCTGAGCCTTCTGGCAAGCATAGATGGCAACGTTGCCGGAGCCGGAGATGACGACTGTCTTGCCCTGGAAGGAGTCTCCCCTCATCTTGAGGGCTTCTTCTGTGATGTATACAAGGCCGTAGCCAGTTGCTTCCGTTCTTGCCAGGGATCCGCCGTATGAGAGGCCGCGTCCTGTAAGGACTCCTGTGTGCTCGTCACGGATTCTCTTGTACTGTCCGAAGAGGTATCCTATCTCTCTTCCGCCGACGCCGATATCACCTGCGGGAACGTCCGTGTCGGGTCCGATGTGACGGCAGAGCTCTGTCATGAAGCTCTGGCAGAATGCCATGACTTCCCTGTCTGACTTGCCCTTCGGATCGAAGTCTGAGCCGCCCTTGCCGCCGCCGATGGGAAGGCCGGTGAGGCTGTTCTTCAGGATCTGCTCAAAGCCGAGGAACTTGATGATGGAAAGGTTTACTGTGGGATGGAAACGAAGGCCTCCCTTGTAAGGACCTATAGCGCTGTTGAACTCTACGCGGTAGCCTTTGTTGACCTGTACTTTGCCGTTGTCATCGATCCAGGGAACACGGAACATGATGACGCGCTCAGGCTCAACGAATCTCTCGAGAAGGCCGTTGGCCTCATACTCGGGATGCTTCTCAACGACGGGCTCCAGAGAAGTCAGTATCTCTGTAGCGGCCTGATGGAATTCAGGCTCATTGGGGTTCTTCTTCTTCAGTTCATCAAGAACTCTCTCTACGTAAGTCATAGATACTCCTTATCAGATATAAGTTAATTTTTAATTAACCCCATTATAACATCCTTTAATACCTTAGGCAAACGGATGGGCATAAGTTTTTCTTAAATACGATATAAGCAAAACTTATACCACACACATATCCGGCAATTTTCCATCCTTCCGGCCATACTCCTTCCGCTCCCGTCCGCAAAAATGTGCAGTCTGCCAAACCGTCCGTGGCAAAGACTCCGCTCTCCGGCACAAAACCCGCCGGGCAAGCCTCATGCATCTCATGACTTATACCTTATTAATATATGACGCCCGCGGCGCATCTCCAATCCCAGGCAGCAATCCGGCCGCAGTGAGAGCAATTAACACATTGTGTCCAATATTTGCTCAAACAGCCTCCAAATCGCTTGATTTTTTCCGCGCCATCCTTTAAAATGATACATGCTTGAGAGAATGTGAAAGCATGCAAGCCCTATATGATAAGGATTCCGTAAGTCAAGCTGCAGGGGTGGCTGAGTGGCTTAAGGCGCACGACTGGAAATCGTGTGACGG